>NZ_WSRO01000002.1:3970178-4278214 GCF_009769735.1 Streptomyces sp. BA2 | reverse complement strand
CGGTCCTGTGGTCGGTCCTGCGGTCGGCGCGGGCTGAGCCATTTGCCGACTCGGCAAAGTTCCTCGCGGGCGGTGGAGGGACGGGCCCAGGATCATGACGTACGACGCATCCAGTGATCCGGGAGGAACCATGCCGCACCCCACGCAGCACCACCGACTCGTGGACGTCCCCGGCGGCCGGATCCACCTGGTGGAGCAGGGCACCGGCCCGCTCGTCCTCCTCGTCCACGGCTTCCCCGAGTCCTGGTACTCGTGGCGCCACCAGCTCCCGGTGCTCGCCGAGGCGGGCTTCCGCGCGGTGGCGATCGACGTGCGCGGCTACGGGCGCTCGTCGAAGCCGCGTGAGGTGGAGGCGTACCGGATGCTGGCGCACGTCGCCGACAACGTAGGAGTAGTGCGGGCCCTGGGGGCCGAGACCGCGACGATCGTGGGCCACGACTGGGGCTCGGCGATCGCGGCGAACTCGGCGCTGCTGAGACCGGACGTGTTCACGGCGGTGGGCCTGCTGAGCGTGCCGTACGCGCCGAGGAACGGCGTCCGTCCGTCGGACGCGTTCGCCCGGATCGGCGGTGAGGCGGATGAGTTCTACGTCAGCTACTTCCAGGAGCAGGGGAGGGCGGAGGCGGAGATCGAGCCGGATGTGCGGGGCTGGCTCGCGGGGTTCTACGCGGGCCTGTCGGCGGACACGATGCCGTCAGCCGGCGACCCGAGCCTCCACTTCGTACCCCGGGGCGGAAAGATGTCGGACCGCTTCGTGGGCGGAGGGCGCCTGCCCTCGCTCCCTTCCTGGCTGACGGAGGCCGATCTGGACGTCTACGCGGCCGAGTTCGAACGCACCGGCCTGACCGGCGCGCTCAACCGTTACCGCAACGTCGACCGCGACTGGGAGGACCTGGCCGCGTGGGACGGAGCCCCGATCGTCCAGCCTTCGCTCTTCATCGGCGGCGACCAGGACGCGTCGACGACATGGCTGGCCGACGCGATCAAGGCGTACCCGGAGTCGCTGCCCGGCCTGGTGTCCTCGCACATCCTGGAGGGCTGCGGGCACTGGGTGCAGCAGGAGCGGGCGTTCGAGGTGAATCGGCTGCTGGTGGAGTGGCTGAGGGAGTGAGGGCGTGAGGGCTTGGAGTCGTGAGGGAGTGAGGGCGTGAGGGCTTGGAGTCGTGAGGGCTTGGAGTCGTGAGGGCTTGGAGTCGTGAGGTCGCGAGGTCGTTTCAACCGCAGGCCGGGCGTCAGTGGCCGATGGGGGGCTCCATGCAGCCGGTCTCCGGGAAGTGGCCGTTGGTCTTCACGCCGTAGTTGGTCGGTTGCACGAAAGCGGTGACGCAGGCGTGGTCGCCCACATAGAGACCGATCGACGCGCCTTCAGGCGTGATGTCTTCGCCGTTCTCGTAGCGCGAGTGCATCTCTTGCACGTCGAGCTCGCCGCCGAGCAGCTTGCCTCCGCTGGTCGACCTGCGAATCTCGTACCCGAGCTTGCCGGTGAGCGCGGCCTTCACGCTCTCCGGGTCCCACTTCTTCTGCTGGTGGAGCCGCTTGAGGACGGGCGCCATGCGGGCGGCCTCGGCCTGGGCGGCTTCCTCGTCCGCCGGAGACATGTCGCCGGGGCGGCGGTAGGCGTTGTTGTCACCGTTGTGGGGCGCGCCGTCGACGACGCCGGGCTCTACGTAGGGGGAGGCGCCGGGGGAGGGGGAGCCGCTGGGACTCGGACTGTGCCTGGAGCGAGCGCTCGACTCGGCGGTGGTGTCGTGCGGCTGGTCGCCGCAGCCGGTGAGTGATGCCATGGCGGCGCCCACGAGGAGAGCGGACACCGCGCCGAGGCGCCGCCGCTGAGTTGAGGTGACCATGCAGACCATGCGGACCATGCGGACGACTCTGCCACGAGTGTCCGAGGCGCATGGCCCGCCTCCGGATACAGCTAGGACACGGTCTGCGCCCGGAACTTCTCCACGAGTGCGGCGGGGGCCTTGTCGGGTGAGCCGGCGTCGTACGGGGGCTGGGGGTCGTACTCGATGAGCAGCTGTACGGTCTGCGCGTGCTCGTCGCCCGCGATCTTCCCGGCGAGGGTGAGGCCCATGTCGATCCCGGCGGAGACGCCCGCGCCGGTGACGTACTTCCCGTCGAAGACGACGCGCTGCCCGGTGGAATCGACTCCGAACTGCTTGATCTGCTCGAGCGCCAGCCAATGGGACGTGGCGCGACGGCCGTTGAGGAGCCCGGCGGCCGCGAGGATGAGGGAGCCGGTGCAGACGGAGGTGGTCCAGGTGGTGGTGGCGTCGACGGCGCGCAGCCAGTCGAGGACGGCTTCGTTCTCGAGATCGGGCTCCGGACTTCCCGGTACGACGACGATGTCCGGGCTGCTGACCTCGGCGAGGGACTTCGTGGCGACGAGGGAGAGGGCGCGGGTGTCGTCGAGGACGGGACCGGCTTGCTCGGCGACGAAGACGACTTCGGCGCCGGGAAGTCCGGCGAGGGTCTGGAAGGGGCCTATCGCGTCGAGGACGGTGAACTTGTCGTAGAGGAGGATGGCGATCTGCATGGGGGTTCCCTTCCCGGATGCGGCGAGGCGAGGCGAGGTGAGGCGAAGCGAGGTGAGGTGCAGTGCACGGCATTGCAGTGGCTCAAGTCTTGTGTCGCGCCCCGATGCCCGCAATGACGAGCAGCCCACCTTTTCTGCCAGGCGCGGGCGACCGGCGAACCCGTGGCTATCCACGGCTATCCACGGTCATCCACGGTCATCCACAGGGGCGCAGATATCCACAGGCTGATACGCGCGACGCCAAAAAGCGGCAACCTGGGGCGATGGGGGGTTCAAGGGAGCCGCGGGGTGCGAGGAAGTGGGGTGGGCTGCGGGAGTTGGCCGTGGAGGGGGTGTTGCTCACGTGCTGGGCCAGGGAGGCGGGCTGGCCGACGAGCACGCTGTCCAGAAGCCTGGCAGCCGAGGGGTGGACACGCATTCCGGGCGGTGGCTGGGCGGAGCCCGGGCGCGCGGTTGATCTGACGGTGCGTCTCTGGGCCGGGCAGTTGACGATGCCGGGCCTGGTGGCGAGCCACCGGTCGGCGGCGAAGCTGTGGCGCATCGAAGTACTGCGGGAGGAGCTGGAGTTCACCGACCCGCAGGGAACCCGCCGCAAGACGGGCGCCCACGTCCACTGGCGTCCTCTGCCGCCCGCCGAGATCACCGTGGTGGGGGATCTCCGGGTGACGACGGTCGCGCGTACGTTGGCGGATCTGCTGCGCGGTGGCCCGCGGGAGGAGGCCCTGGTGGCGCTCGACTCGGCGCTGAGCAGCCGCCGTTACGGGGGTCGCTGCTGGCGGGGACCGCTGATCGGCGGCCTCGACACCGTGGCCGCGGCCTTGGATTCCCCGCCGGCTGCGGGGGCTGCGGGGGCGGCGAGGGCGCGTCGGTGGCTGGCGTTGGCTGACCCGGGGGCGGGCTCACCGGCGGAGACGGTCGCCCGGCTCCGGATGGGGGACGCGGGGCTGCGCCCGGAGTCCCAGGCAGGGATCTTGACCCCGTCCGGCCGCCTACTGCGCCCGGACTTCTTCTTCCGCGGGGAGGGCGTGGTGGTCGAGATCGAGGGCTATGCCTACCACGGCACCCGCGAGGCCCACCGCCGGGACCTGGCCCGCTACAACGACCTCGCGTCGTGCCCCGAGGTGAGGGTGGTACTGCGCTTCGGTGCAGAGGAGGTCTTCAACGCACCGGAGGCGTTCGTGGAGAGGGTGCGAGCGGCGGTAGCAGGTCAGGGCGAGACCGGGAGCTTCGCTTGACCTGGGTCGGGTGGTGGCCGGGGCCGCCCGGTACTCCGAAGTGTGGCGGTTCCGGTGGCGCAGTAAAGGGCGCTCCTACGTCGCGTCGGCTACGCCGATTCCGCTGCGCTCCACCCTTGACTGCCCCACCTCCACCGCAGGAGCTTTTGTTGACCGGGCGGCCCAGGAAGGGGGCGTAGGGGGGCTTGAGGGACTCTTCGGTTTGCTGCCGGGTGCGGACTGGTTCTTCCGGGCCGACCGTCACGGAGGAAGCCGACTGCCCGGCCGATCGGCTCGGCTTCGGGGGTGGGGCGGGTCTCCTGCCGGGTGCGGACTGGTTCTTCCGGGGCGGGCGTCACGGGGATCAGGGGCTGCCCGGCCGACCGGCCCAGCTTCGGGGGTGGGGCGGTTTGCTGCCGGGTGCGGACTAGTTCTTCCAGGGCGAGCGTCACCGGGGAGGCCAGCTGCCCGGCCGACCGGCCCAGCTCCGGCGGCGGTGGCGGAATTTAGCGCCGGGTGCGGACTGGTTCTTCTGATGCGGAAGCCAGGCGATGCTCCTCGACCCGGTCGGTCGGCTCCGCTCCGGTGGCGGGAGCAGGTCTCGCTGCCGGGTGCGGACTGGCTCTTCTGGCGTGAGCCTCACGAAAGAGAACACGCGGCCTTGGCGGGTGGCGACGATGAAGGGGGGATGACAGGGGTGGGCGTGATGGGTGTGACTTGATTCGACACCTAGGGCGGTCACATATCGGGCATCTTGGGTACATGGAGGGGTGTTTGGGGAGTGAATGCAGGAAAGTCCCATGTACTGGGGGCGGCTGGGTGGCGTGTCGTGGGATTCTCTTGCGTTCCACCCTCTGGCCCGCCCCGGCCTACAGTTGGCGATGATGAAGCGGCTCGAAAGGGCGA
This sequence comes from Streptomyces sp. BA2, assembly GCF_009769735.1. NCBI lineage: Bacteria > Bacillati > Actinomycetota > Actinomycetes > Kitasatosporales > Streptomycetaceae > Streptomyces > Streptomyces sp. BA2. The sequence goes on along the minus strand of NZ_WSRO01000002.1, from coordinate 4,273,555 downwards.
GGCGAGCTAGCAGAGTGCCGCGCTTCTTAGACCCCGCATAAGCCGTCCCGCGCCCGGCAGCGAAACCGGCCCCCGCCCCGGGAGTTGAGCCGCTCGGCCGGGCCGCACGTCATCTCCCGTGAGGCTCACGCCAGAAGAGCCAGCCCGCACCCGGCAGCAAACCCGCCCCCGGAGCTGGGCCGGCCGGGTCGAGGAGCATCGCCTGGCTTTCGCCCCGGAAAGAACCAGTCCGCACCCGGCAGGAACACCTTTCACCACCGCCGGAGCTGGGCCGGTCGGCCGGGCAGCCGGCTTCCCCCGTGACGCGCGCCCCGGAAGAACCAGCCCGCACCCGGCAGGAGACCCGTCACCGCCACCGGAGCCGAGCCGGCCGACCAGGTCAAGGAGCATCGCCTGGCTTCCGCATCAGAAGAACCAGTCCGCACCCGGCGCTGAAACCCGCCCCCACCCCCGAAGCCGAGCCGGTCGGCCGGGCAGTCCCTGATCCCCGTGACGCCCGCCCCGGAAGAACCAGTCCGCACCCGGCAGCAAACCGAAGAGTCCCTCAAGCCCCCCTACGCCCCCTTCCTGGGCCGCCCGGTCAACAAAAGCTCCTGCGGTGGAGGTGGGGCAGTCAAGGGTGGAGCGCAGCGGAATCGGCGTAGCCGACGCGACGTAGGAGCGCCCTTTACTGCGCCGCCGGAACCGCCACACTTCGGAGTACCGGGCGGCCCCGGTCACCACCCGACCCAGGCCAAGCGAAGCTCCCGCCCGTTCTTGGGTGCGGTCCCGGTGGGGGACCATCAGCGCCGGGACGGTGGACCCGGCGCTGGTGGGGGGAGGCAAGTACGCGCGGCGCGAGTTGGCTGCCGCCTACCCCACCCTGGCGCTGCGCTGCCGCCCCCAGACATGCGTCGACCGCGGTGGCTCCCCCTCCGCGCCACCGCGGTCGACTTCCCGTCAGGATGTAAGTCTCTAGGCGTCCTTCGCCGGCGGGGCGGGCGTGTGGCCCTCGCCCTGCGTGGTGGCGGTGCCGTCCTTCGCCGGCGGGGCGGGCGTGTGGCCCTCGCCCTGCGTCGTGGCGGTGCCGTCCTTCGGCGGAGCGGGAGTGTGGCCCTCGCCCATGGTGGTTATACCGGTGCTCTTGTCGATTTCGCTCATATGAGACAACTCCTAAGCTCTGGTGGGGCTTCGGGATCGGATACGCCCGTTCGGCAACTCCCCCGAGGATCGCCGAACGGGCGTAGTGGGCCGCTTACCTTATCCGTAGGGCCCGTGCGACCCGTCTGCCCCCCGACGCGACGGATCGACCCCATGAGAGTGGCAGCCACTCATAAACGTTCGATGAACGCCCCTTCGGGCGTGGTCAGGCGGCCGTGACCGCAGCGAGGAGCTTCCTCACCTGAGCGGCTTCCGGCGCGCCCGCTCCCTCGTGGATGGCCAGCGCCTCGCGCCAGCAGGCCTGTGCACGGTCCACCTGCCCCAGGTCGACGAGGGACCTTCCCAGCAGGGTCAGGACATTGGCCCGCATCCACTCGCCACCGACGCATCCGATGGCGAGCGCCTGCTCGGAGTGCTGGGCCGCCTGCGCCGCATGGCAGTCCGCCAGATACACCTGGGCGATGCGGTAGTGCGTCGTCCCCTCCCACAGGCGCTGGCGGTTCTCGGCGAAGATCTGCAGGGCATCGTTCATCTGGTCGAGGGCTTCCGCGCGTCGATCCGCCCCGCTCAGGGCGAGCCCGAGCGCGTACTTCGCGTTGGCCAGCCGGAACGTGACCCCGAGGTCGCTGTATATGGCGATCCCCTGCCGGGCGAGGTCGATCGACTTGGTGGTGCGTCCCATCGCGAGGAGGGCCCGGGACAGGTTGCACAGGGCGCTCGCCTCGCTGTGACGGTTGCCGTCGGCGCGGAAGACCTCGATGGCCTTGCGCAGATGGGTCTCGCTCACTGCGGGCTGGTTGATGCAGTTGTTGATGATCCCCTGCTCGTTGAGGGCGTTCCCGGTGGTCCACGGGTCCCCGGAGTCCAAGGCGAGCGTGGCGGCACGCTCCAGTTCGACGGCGGCATCGTCGAAGCGCCCCACCTTGTTGAGGACTTGGGCAAGGCTCACCCTCGCCCGTCCTTCGGCACGCGCGTCGCCCACCGCGGCGGCGACCTCGCACGCGGCGCGCGTCGCCATCTCGTACCGGTACGAGATGGCCCCGGACTCCGCGAGGTCCTTCGCCGCGAGCAGCAGGTCCACCGCGCGTCGCAGGCTTTCCTTGCTCAGCGACTGCTGGACGCACGCCAGGATGCAGGAGGCCTCCGCATGCAGCCAGTCGAAGGCCTTGGTGCCGTCGGTGAAGGCAAGGCCGACCCGGTCGGCGCACTCCAAGTGGTCCACCGTCCGATCCCCCGGCCGCTCCAACGCATAAACCCCCGCCGCCGTAGCCAAGTAAAAGTCCAGCAACCGCGACATGGCCGCCCCCCGCTCACTCGGCGGCTCCTCATCCCGCTCGGCGCACGCACGCGCGTAGAGCCGGACCAGGTCGTGGTAGCGGTAGCGGCCCGGTGCCGCCGACTCCACCAACGACGTGTCGACCAAGGACTCCAGCAAGTCCTCCGTCTCCTCCACCGGCAGGTCCAGCACCGCTGCCGCCGCCGCCAGGGAGAGGTCCGGGCCGTCTGCCAACCCCAGCAGCCTGAACGCCCGTGCCTGCGCCGGCTCCAGTTGGCCGTAGCCCAGCTCGAACGTCGCCTTCACGGCCAAGTCGCCCGCCTGAAGTTCGTCCAGGCGGCGCCGCTCGTCCGCCAGCTTCGCGGCGAGGGTCGACACCGTCCAGGTGCGGCGGGCCGCAAGGCGGGACGCCGCGATGCGGATCGCCAGCGGCAGGAAGCCGCACGCCGCCACCACGTCCAGCGCGGCCTTCCGCTCCGACGTGACCCTCTCCTCGCCCACTATCCGCGTGAAGAGGAGCAGCGCCTCCTCGGGGCTCATCACATCCAGGTCCACCAGGTGCGCGCCCGCCAGGTCCACCATCCGGATCCGGCTCGTCACCAGGGCGGCGCAGCCCTCCATGCCGGGCAGCAGCGGTCGTACCTGGGCCGCGTCCCTCGCGTTGTCCAGGACCACCAACACCCTGCGTCCGTCCAGGACCGACCTGTACAGCGCCGCCCTCTCCTCCAAGGAGTCCGGGATCGCCGAGTCGGCGGTACCCAGGGCCCGCAGGAACGCGCCCAGTACCGTCTCCGGCTCCGCCGACCTCGAACCCGCCCCCTGTAGGTCCACGTACAGCTGCCCGTCAGGGAAATGCGAGCGCGCGACATGCGCCACGTGGACTGCCAGCGTCGTCTTGCCCACGCCGCCGATTCCCGCCAGCGCCGAGACCGCCATGACCCGGCCCTCCGCCGCCGAGAGGATCTCGCTCAGTTCGGATACGAAGGAGGCGCGACCCGTGAAGTCCGGGACCGTCGCCGGGAGTTGGGCCGGGCGCACCACCGTCGCCGCCGGTTCCGGAGCCGCTGCCGAGGGTTCCGCCAGCGCCGGGTCCGCCTGGAGTATGCGCTGCTGGAGTTCCTTCAGGCCCGGGCGCGGGTCCACCCCCAGTTCGTCCGCCAGGAGCCGGCGCGTGTCCGCGTACACCGCCAGGGCCTCCGCTTGGCGTCCGCTGCGGTACAGCGCCAGCATCAGCAGTTCGCGCAGGCGTTCACGCAGGGGGTGCGCGGCCGTCAGCGCCGTCAGCTCCGACACCGCCTCCGCGTGGCAGCCGACCTCCAGGTCCATGTCCAGGCGGGATTCCAGGAGCTGGAGGCGCCACTCCTCCAGGCGCGTGCGTTCCGTTTCCGCGTACGGCCCTGGGACGTTCGCCAGGGGTTCGCCGTCCCAGAGGCTCAGTGCCTTGTTGACCAGTGAACGGGCCTGGCACAGGTCGGACACCCCTCGCGCCTTCTCCGCCTCTGCCCACAGGTCTTCCGCGAGCGCCAGGTCGAGCGCGCCGTCGGCCACCGCGATCGCGTACCCGCCCGCCTCGCTGACCAGAACCCCGGCGGGGAGCACCTTGCGCAGCCGCGACGCGTACGTACGGACGGCGGCCAGCGCCTGCGAGGGCGGTTCGTCGCCCCAGAGGGCGTCGATCAGTTCGTGCGCCGTCGCCGTGCGGCCGTCACGCAGCAGGAGCGCCGCGAGCAGGGCGCGCTGCTGCGGAGAGCCCATGGACAGCTGCTCGGCGCCGTGCCATGCGCGTACGGGGCCGAGCACGCTGAAGTGCGGTCTCAGTTCCTCGGGGGCGTTCCCCGGGGCCGGACGCCGTTGGTCCGGTACTCGCGGTACACCGTCCATCGCTCCCCCTGCTGCCCTTCCGTGCCCGGCCGTCACCGTGCCTGGTCGTGCGCGCGGGTCTGCCCTGCCCGCGATTGTCGCCCTTTGCCTGGTTCCGTTCTCCACTTGGCTCTTGCTCCCCGCCAGTTTGCCTTGTTCATGGCGGATGCGTCAGCTGTGCGAGACGGCTCTCACAGGGTCCACGCACTCGACGGCCGGTATTGATCGGCGTACGAACGGCCGGTGGATGGCGGATGGAGGGCGGGATGGATGGCCGACAAGTAGCTGACAGGGAGCTGACGGGTCGTCAGATCAGCGCTACCGTGGAGCGCATGGAGCGCATGGAGCATATGGAGACCGCCGAGACCCCGCCGACGTTCCCGAGGATCATCTCGGTGGACGACCACACCGTTGAGCCCGCCCACGTCTGGCGGGACCGGCTTCCGTCGAAGTTCCACGACCGCGGGCCGCGCATCGTCCGGGCCCCCTTGAAGGAAATGAGCTTCCTGGGCGGGAAGTTCGCCCCCGTGATGGGGGAAAAGGGGGACGAAGGGCCCATAGGCGACTGGTGGATCTACGAAGATCTGCACCGGCCCCTCACCCGCCTCGACACCTCCGTCGGTTACGACAGGGACGAGATCAAGCTCGAAGTCATCACGTACGAGCAGATGCGGCCGGGGTCGTTCAGTGTGCCGGACCGCCTCGCCGACATGGACGTCAACCACGTCCAGTCCGCCCTCTGTTTCCCCACCTTCCCCCGCTTCTGCGGGCAGACGTTCACCGAGGCCAAGGACCGTGAGCTTGGGCTGCTCGGCGTGCAGGCCTACAACGACTGGATGGTGGAGGAGTGGTGCGGGCCCGAGGCGCACGGCCGCCTCATCCCCCTCACCCTCATTCCGCTCTGGGACGCCGAACTGGCCGCCGCCGAGGTCCGCCGCAACGCCGCCCGCGGGGTGCGCGCCGTCGCCTTCTCCGAGATCCCGCCCCACCTGGGCCTCCCGTCCATCCACACGGACGAGTGGGACCCCTTCCTGCGGGCCTGCGACGAGACCGGCACGGTCATCGCCATGCACATCGGGTCGAGCAGCAAGATGCCGAGCACGTCCGCGGACGCGCCGCCCGCCGTCGGGTCCACCATCACCTTCGCCAACTGCTGTTTCTCGATGGTCGACTGGCTGATGAGCGGCAAGTTCGAGCGCTTCCCGAACCTGAAGATCATGTACGCCGAGGGGCAGATCGGGTGGATCCCGTACATCCTGGAGCGCGCGGACGTGGTCTGGGAGGAGAACCGCGGGTGGGGCGGGGTCGCCGACAAGGTGCACCGGCCGCCGTCCGAGCTCTTCACCGAGCACGTCTACGGGTGCTTCTTCGATGACGCCTTCGGGCTGAAGAATCTGGACTCGATCGGTGTCGGGAACGTCCTGTACGAGACCGACTATCCGCACTCCGACTCGACCTGGCCCAAGTCCCGGGAAGTCGGCGAGTCCCAGATGGGTCACCTGGCGCCGGACGTGGTCGACCGGATCGTGCGGGGGAACGCGATCGAGCTGCTCGGGCTGACGACCGATGGGCTGTGGGCGGGGCCTGGCGCCTAGGGGTTGGCAGGCCTGGGAGGCCTGCCAAGCCAGGGGGGCCAGGGGTCCTGGGGATCCCGGGGCTTAGGAGCAGACAGGCTCCTCCGACCCCTTGCCTGACGACCCGTCAGCTACGACGATGAGTCCCGTCGCCGTATATGACAGACCGTCAGATCAAGGTGAGGGGTCGGGTTCCCATGGCTGCCAACGCGCTGGCGCACATATTCCCGCAAGGGCGACTGGTCTACGGGATGCAGCTCCCGATCCAGTCCCAGAGCGTCATCTACGCCGAGGCGTGGGAGGCGGAGGCCACCGCCGACGACCTCGCCGAGATCGCCCGCACCGCCGACCGGAGCGGCTTCGCGTACGTCGCGAGCTGCGACCACGTGGCCATTCCGCGGCGGCTCGCCGACACCATGAGCACCGTCTGGTACGACCCGGTGGCGACCCTCTCCTTCCTCGCCGGGATCACCGAGAACGTACGGCTGATGAGCCACGTCGCCGTCGTCGGGCTCCGGCATCCGCTCGTCAGCGCCAAGCAGTACGCCACCCTGGACCGACTCAGTGGCGGGCGGCTGATCCTGGGGGTCGGGGCCGGTCACGTACAAGAGGAGTTCGAGGCCGTCGGCGCCGACTTCGAACGGCGCGGGCCCGTGCTCGACGAGACCGTCGACGCTCTGAAGGCCGCCCTCGGGCCCGATGAGTACCCCGAACACCACGGCGAGCACTACGACTTCAGCGGGCTCGGCCAGCAGCCGCGCCCCGCGCAGTCCCGCGTACCCATCTGGGTGGGCGGCTCCTCGCCCGCCGCCGTCCGCAGGGCCGCCGTACGCGGTGACGGGTGGCTGCCGCAGGGCGACCCGCGCGACAAGCTGCCCGCGCAGATCGCCAGGCTCAAGCGGCTGAGGGAGGAGGCGGGGGTCGCGGAGCCGCTTGTCGTGGGGGCGATCGCCGAGCCCCTGTACGTGGGGGAGCCCGGCTGGTCCGTCGGACGGCGCACCCTGAGCGGGAAGCCGGACGCGCTTGCCGAGTCGCTGCGGGCGTACGGAGCGATGGGCGTGCAGCAGATCCAGGTGCGGTTCCGCTCGCGCGGGCGCACCGAACTCACCGACCAGATGGCGGCGTTCGCCGCCGAAGTCGCTCCGCACCTCAACTGAGACCCCGGGCACCCCCTCGTACCCCTCTGACCTCACGCAAGGAGACTCGTATGGGCAAGCTGGACGGGCGCGTCGTCATCGTCACCGGTGCGGCGCGCGGGCAGGGCGAGCAGGAGGCGCGGCTCTTCGCCGCCGAGGGCGCGCGGGTCGTCATCGGCGACGTCCTCGACGACCAGGGCGAGGCCCTGGCCAAGGAACTCGGCGGTGACGTGGCCAAGTACGTCCACCTCGACGTCGGCCGGGAAGCCGACTGGAGCGCGGCGGTCGACGCCGCCAAGGACGCCTTCGGGAAGATCGACGGCCTGGTCAACAACGCCGGGATCCTGCGCTTCAACGAACTCGTCAGCACCCCGCTCGAAGAGTTTCAGCAGGTCATCCAGGTCAATCAGATCGGCTGCTTCCTCGGCATCCGCAGTGTCGCGCCCGAGATCGAGGCCGCCGGCGGCGGGACCATCGTGAACACCGCCTCGTACACGGCGATGACGGGCATGGCGTACGTCGGCGCCTACGCCGCGACCAAGCACGCCATCCTCGGGCTCACCCGTGTCGCCGCGATGGAGCTCGCCGCCAAGAACATCCGCGTCAACGCCGTCTGCCCGGGAGCCGTCGACACCCCGATGACCAACCCCGCGCAGCTCGACCCGACCGCCGACCCCACCGAGGCGCGGGAGGCGGTCGCCGAGCTCTACAAGAAGCTCGTGCCGCTCGGGCGGATCGGCAGGCCCGAGGAGGTGGCCGCGCTCGCGCTCTTCCTGACCGGAGACGACTCGGCGTACATCACCGGGCAGCCGTTCGTCATCGACGGAGGGTGGCTCGCGGGGGTCAGCATCGTCTGACGGCGTATCAGGTATCAGGTATTGACGCTCCACCCGGCCGGTGGAACAGTCGACCTCATCAAGATCTGACGGTTCGTCAGAAACTCACGAGGATGGTGAACCTCCTTGGAATTCGGTCTCTTTGTACAGGGATACGTGCCCGCCAAGCGGGCCAAGGTCGACCCCGAAGCCGAGCACAAGGCACTCATCGAGGAGACCGAGTACGTCATCCAGGCGGACAAGTCCGGCTTCAAGTACGCCTGGGCCTCCGAGCACCACTTCCTGGAGGAGTACTCGCACCTCTCCGCCAACGACGTCTTCCTCGGCTATCTCGCCCACGCGACCGACCGCATCCACCTGGGCTCCGGAATCTTCAACCCCCTCGCCCCGGTGAATCACCCGGTCAAGGTCGCCGAGAAGGTCGCCATGCTCGACCATCTCTCCGAAGGACGCTTCGAGTTCGGGTCCGGGCGCGGCGCCGGGTCGCACGAGATACTCGGCTTCATGCCGGGCATCACCGACATGAACCACACCAAGGAACTCTGGGAAGAGACCATCGCCGAGTTCCCCAAGATGTGGCTCCAGGACGAGTACGTCGGCTTCCAGGGCAAACACTGGTCGCTGCCGCCCCGCAAGATCCTGCCCAAGCCGTACGGGAAGTCGCACCCGGCCATGTGGTACGCCGCCGGGTCCCCCCCTTCGTATGCGATGGCGGGCAAGAAGGGGCTCGGGGTGCTGGGCTTCAGCGTCCAGAAGGTCTCCGACATGGAGTGGGTCCTCGACTCGTACAAGACGGCCGTGAAGGAAGCCGAGCCGGTCGGTGACTTCGTCAACGACAACGTCATGGTGACCTCGACGGCGATCTGCGCGGAGACGCACAAGAAGGCCGTGGAGATCGCCGTCAGCGGCGGGCTCAACTATCTGCAGTCCTTGCTGTTCCGGTATCACGACACCTTCCCCCGCCCCGAGGGCATCCCCCAGTGGCCCGAGCTTCTCCCCGAGTACACCGAGGAGATCATCGAGCTGCTCATCGCCGAGGAACTGATGATCTGCGGGGACCCGGACGAGGTGCTCACGCAGTGCAAGCGGTGGGAGCAGGCGGGGGCGGATCAGCTCAGCTTCGGGCTGCCGATCGGGATTTCCCCCGAGGACACGAAGAACACGATCAAGCTGATCGGTGAGCACGTGATTCCGAAGATCGACACGGATCCCGTTCACCGGACCTCGCGCTTCCGGCAGTCCGCCGGGGCGTGAGCCTCTGACCGCCCCGGCTTCCCCTCCCGGACGGAGGCCGGGGCGTCCTTCGGGCCAACTCCGCACCGAAAACCATCGTCAAGGGGGACGACCTCGTCATGCTCGACCACCTCATCAAGGGCGCGACCGTAGTCGACGGAACCGGCGCCCCCGCACGCGTTGCCGACGTAGGTATCCGGGGCGGGCGCATCGCCGTCATCGCCGAACCCGGCACCGTCACCGAGCCCGCCACGACCAGCGAGGACGCCCGAGGGCGCGTCCTGGCCCCCGGATTCGTCGACCCGCACACCCACTACGACGCCCAGCTCTTCTGGGACCCCTACGCGACCCCTTCCCTGAACCACGGGGTGACGACCGTCGCCGGTGGCAACTGCGGCTTCACCCTCGCGCCCCTGAACCCCGCGCGCCCCGAGGACGCCGACTACACCCGGCGGATGATGTCCAAGGTTGAGGGCATGTCGCTGGTGGCACTCGAAGAGGGTGCGCCCTGGTCGTGGAACTCGTTCGGCGAATATCTCGACGCCCTGGAGGGGCGGGTCGCGGTCAACGCCGGTTTCATGGTGGGGCATTGCGCTCTGCGACGGTACGTCATGGGCGCGGACGCGGTCGGCGGGCAGCCGACCCCTGAGCAGCTCGACGAGATGCTGCGGCTCTTCCACGACGCCATGGATGCCGGCGCCTGGGGGCTCTCCACCACGCAGTCGTCCACACACTCGGACGGCGACGGGCAGCCGGTGGCATCCCGGCACGCGAAGCCCGACGAGCTGCTCGCGCTCAGCCGGGCCGTCGCCGAGCACGAGGGCACGCAGCTGGAGGCGATCGTCGCGGGCTGCCTGGATCAGTTCAGCGACGACGAGATCGATCTGTTCGTGGAGATGAGTGCCGCCGCGGGCCGGCCGCTCAACTGGAACGTCCTCACCATCGACGCCGCCGTGCCCGAGCGCGTGCCACGCCAGCTGATCCCCAGCGAGCGCGCCCGCAAGGCCGGTGGCCGGATCGTGGCACTGACGATGCCGATCCTCACCCCGATGAACATGTCGCTCGGCACCTTCTGCGCGCTGAACCTGATCCCCGGGTGGGGAGACGTGCTCGGCCTCCCCGTTCCCGAGCGCATCGCCAAGCTCCGCGACCCGGACGTCCGGGGCGAGATGCTGCGGCGCGCCGACAGCAAGGAGGCCGGGGTCTTCCGGCGGCTCACGCACTTCGACCGGTACGTCATCGGGGACACGTACTCCAAGGAGAACGAAGGCCTCACCGGCCGTGTCGTCGGTGACATCGCCGCCGAGCGCGCGCAGGAGCCCTTCCAGTGCCTCGTCGAGGTCTGCGCCAACGACGACCTGCGTACGGTCCTGTGGCCGATGCCCTCCGACAACGACCCCGACTCGTGGGCCCTGCGCCAGGAGACCTGGCAGCACGAGGACGTCATGCTGGGCGGCTCCGACGCGGGCGCGCACCTGGACCGGATGTGCGGCGCCCCGTACACGACCCGGTTCATCGGGGACTGCCTGCGGGGCCGCAAGCTGGTCGGCCTCGAGCAGGCGGTGAAGATGCTCACCGACGATCCCGCGCGGCTCTTCGGGCTGCGGGAGCGGGGCCGCATCGAGGAGGGCTTCCACGCCGACCTCGTCCTCTTCGACCCCGAGCGCATCGACGCGGGCAAGGCCACGCTGGTGCACGACCTGCCCGGCGACAGCCCCCGCCTCGACTCCAAGGCCATCGGCGTCGAGGCCGTGTGGGTCAACGGAGTCGAAGCCATCCGTGAGGACCGCGTGACGGGCGCGACGCCCGGCACGGTGCTCCGGTCGGGCCGTGACACCAGGACGGTGAGCACCAAGTGAGTGACCAACTCGCGGGCGGGCAACGGCTGTTCATCGGCGGTGAGTGGATCGAACCCGGCGGTGGTCACTACGAGGTCGTCAATCCGGCTACCGAAGGAGTCGTCGGCCTCGCCCCCGAGGCGAGCCGCGAGCAGGTGCACGCGGCTGCCGGCGCCGCCCGCGAGGCCTTCGCCACCTGGTCGCGTACGACACCCGAGGAGCGGGCCACGGTCCTGGACCGTGCCGCGCAGATCATGGAGCGCGACTTCGCCCCGTACGCGGAACTCGCGCAGGCCGAGAGCGGCGCGACGACCGGGACGGCGCGGGGTATGCAGGTCGCGGTGGCGGTGGCGCGCTTCAAGCGGTACGCGAAAGGCGCACTGGAGCCGGTGGAGACCGGCCTGCCCCCGCAGATCAACGAGGCAGGACCCATGGGGAAGGCGGGCGTCGTGGGGGCGCTCACCGTCCGCCAGCCGGTGGGTGTCGTCACCTGCATCACCTCGTACAACAACCCGTGGGCCAACCCCGCGGGCAAGGTGGCACCCGCCCTGGCCATGGGAAACACGGTCCTGGTGAAGCCCGCCCCGCAGGATCCGCTGTCGGTGTACCGGATGGCGGCCGCGCTTGAGGAGGCGGGAGCGCCGCCGGGAGTGGTGAACGTGGTGAGCGGGGCGCGCCCCGAGGTGGGCGAGGCGGCCGTGGACTCTCGGGACGTCGACATGGTGAGCTTCACCGGTTCGACGTCGGTGGGGCAGCGGATCGCCGAGGTGTGCGGCCGCGACATGAAACGCCAGCTGATGGAGCTGGGCGGCAAGGGCGCCGCGCTCGTCTTCGAGGACGCGGACCTGGACTCGGCGGTGGCGGGGATCGGGACGACGTTCTCCTTCTACAGCGGCCAGATCTGCACGGCCCCGACGAGGGTGATCGCGCATCGCGCGGTCCACGACGACCTGATCGAGAAGCTGAAGCAGTACATCGGTTACATGAAGGTCGGGGATCCGCGGGAGAAGGGGACGATCGTCGGCCCGGTGATCTCGGCGGCGCACCGGGACCGCATCGAGTCGTACGTGGAGCTGGGGCGGAAGGAAGGCGCGCGGGTCGTCGCGGGCGGCGAGCGCCCGGCCTCGTTCGAGAGGGGCTTCTACGTCGCCCCGACGCTGCTCGCGGACTGCACGAACGACATGAGGGTCGTCCGGGAGGAGATCTTCGGCCCGGTCGTGGTGGTGGTCCCCTTCGAGGACGAGGAGGAAGGCATCGCCCTGGCCAACGACAGCGACTACGGCCTCCTCGACTACGTCTGGTCGGGCGACGTGGCCCGCGCCTTCCGGGTCGCGCGGCGGCTGCGCGCGGGTGGGGTCGGCGTGAACACGATCGGCCGGAACATGGAGGCGCCGTTCGGAGGGTTCAAGAAGAGCGGGGTGGGCCGGGACGTGGGCTCGTACGCGCTGCACGCGTACAGCGAGCTGCAGTCGATCGTGTGGCCGGGGTGAGCGCTCGGAAAGCCGGAGAGAAGTCCGATATGTGGAATGCGGAAAGACGCTCGGGAAAATTTTGAACTGGGGCAAAACGGACAGGGCTGCGGTTCCCGCATACCGGACGGTCTGGCTTTTGCCTGGCAATGGATAGCCGTTTCGGTTGAGCGATCAAGCAATCAATGGCGGCTGACCTGATTCCTCCATCGATTACAAGACGAGAGATGCGGACGTCAATCCTCCGCATGTGGAAACCGCAGCCCTTAACGTCCTGTTCATGACCCAGTTGGACGTACGGCCCCAGGCCGGAGACACGGTAAGCGGCGCCCCCGACGGGGGCGTACGCGCCAAAGGGCTCGGCGGTAACTCCGTCGGCCTCATGGGCAGCGCCGTCATCGGCATCTCCACCGTCGCCCCCGTCTACTGCCTGACGTCGACCCTCGGCTCCACGGCCGGCGAGGTCGGCCTGGCCATGCCCGCGGTCTTCCTCGCGGGCTTCCTGCCGATGCTCCTGGTGGCCTTCGCCTACCGCGAGCTCAACAAGGCCATGCCGGACTGCGGCACCTCCTTCACCTGGACGGTCAAGGCCTTCGGGCCGCGGATCGGCTGGATGTGCGGCTGGGGCCTCGTCATCGCCACGATCATCGTCCTGTCGAACCTGGCAGGCGTGGCGACCTCGTACTTCTGGCTCCTGGCGGGCGAGATCACGAGCAGCGACTCGGTGGCGGCCCTCGACGACAACAAGGCCGTCCACATCGTCACGTGCCTGGCCCTGATCGCCGCGGCGACGGCGATCAGCTATCGGGGGATGACGGCGACCAAGGGCGTGCAGTACGCGCTGGTGGGGCTTCAGCTGGTCGTCCTCGCGGTCTTCGTGGTGATGGCCTTCCAGAAGGCGGGCAGTGCGGAGTTCCCCCTCTCGCAGGACTTCTCCTGGTCGTGGCTGAATCCGTTCGCGGTGAAGTCGTTCTCCTCCTTCACGGCGGGCCTCTCGCTCGCGATCTTCATCTACTGGGGCTGGGACGCATGCCTGGCCGCCAATGAGGAGACGACCGGCAGCGACAAGACCCCCGGCCGCGCCGCGCTCATCGCGATGGTGGTCCTCGTCGGCTCCTACCTCGCGACGGCCGTCGCCGCGCAGATGGTGGTGGGCGCGGGCACCAAGGGCCTCGGCCTCGCCAACCCCGACACCTCCGACAACGTCTTCGCCGTCCTCGCGGGCCCCGTGATGGGCCCGACCCTCGGCGTCCTGCTCTTCGTCGCGGTCCTCGCGTCGGCCGCCGCGAGCCTGCAGACGACGTTCATCCCGGTGGCCCGCACGGTCCTCGCCATGTCCTCGTACGAGGCGCTCCCGCCGTCGTTCGCACGCGTCCACCCGCGCTTCAAGACGCCGGGCCGCGCGACGGTCACGGCAGGCGTCGCGACCGCGGTCTTCTACACGGTCATGACGCTGGTCTCCGAGCACGTCCTGGTCGACACGATCTACGCGCTCGGCCTCATGATCTGCTTCTACTACGCGCTGACGGCCTTCGCCTGCACCTGGTACTTCCGCCGGGAGCTCTTCAACTCGGTCAGGGACTTCGTCTTCAAGGCCCTGCTGCCGGTCCTCGGCGGCATCCTCCTGACCGGCGTCTTCACCAAGACCCTGATCGACATGTGGAACCCCGCCTACGGCAGCGGCTCCTCCGTCTTCGGCGTCGGCTCGGTCTTCGTGATCGGCGTGGGCCTGCTGCTGCTCGGCGTGGTGATCATGCTGGTGATGGGCCGCAAGAGCCCGGCGTTCTTCCGGGGCGAGATCCTGAAGAGGGACACGCCTGCGCTGGTCGTCGCGGACTGACGCTTGCCCCTCAGCCCGCAAGCAGCCCCCGCAGCGACGCCTTCAGGTTGGTGATGAAGGCGTCGCGGTCTTCCTGGGGGATGAGGTCCAGGGACAGGTACGGGTTGAGGTCTTCCAGTTCGACCAGGAGCAGTTCTCCGGAGCGGGTGCGGCAGGCGTCGACGCGTTGGATGCCGTGGTCGACGGTGTTCCAGGTGATGAAGCCCTGGGCGAAGGCCAGGTCGGCGGGGGTCGGAGTGTAGGGCTCCAGGACCCAGCGCTTGTCGGGGTGCGGTGCGTGCAGGGCGTACTGGAAGGTGTCGTCGATGAAGTAGAACGACACCTCGTACGTGAAGTCGATGCGGGGTTGGACGAGGAACGTGTCCCCGGCGCCGACGTGGCTCTCCAGCTCGGCCCGGGTCAGGAACTTCAGGCCTATCGAGTCCGCGCCCTGCTTGGGCTTGATCACGTACTCGGCCGTGTCCGGGAGCCTTTCGAGGTTCGTCAGGCGGTCGACGGTGGGGATCACCGGGTGGCCTTGCGCCGTCAGGTCGACGAGGTACTGCTTGCCCGCCATGTCCGCGCTGCCCGTCAAGTGGTTGTGGACGCGCGCGCCGGTGGCCAGTGCCCGGGTGCGGAAGGCGTCGAACGCCGTCTGGTAGTTCAGGACCGGGCCGCTGTTGCGGATCAGCACCGCGTCGAAGGCGTCCATCAGGGCCTCCGCGTCCAGCGGGTGGCACAGCGCCGTGTCGAAGTCCTCGCGCAGGCGGGAGGCGAGCGCAATGTCCTCGTCGCAGTACCGGCGGCCCCGCGCCTCGTAGGTGAGGTCGGTGACGAACAGGACGCGGGGCCTTGTGGACGGCATGGGGGTCTCTCCTGGCGTGTGGGCTGGCCCTCGACTCTAAGGACGTCGGTGCTGCCCCTGCGCGCCGCCCCCGGGGTGGCTTAGCTCCGGCCCAGGAACACCGGGTTCGTGAAGGCCCTCAGTGGGCCCGGGAGGCCCGGTGTCACCGGGGCGTGGCGGATCTCGGCCCGTACGTATGCGGCGTACGACGGCGTTGTGCGCCATTCCGCCGTGCCTGTCCCGGAGGCGGGCAGGGCGGGGCTGGTGAAGAGGACGCCCTGGTCCGTGACGAAGCGGATCGTGCAGCCGGGGGCGCCCGTGACGTCCAGGCGGATCGTCACCGGGGCGTCCTGCTCGACGTAGAGGCGCTCGCCGATGCCCGCCTGCTTGCCCCTGCCGCCGGTGGCGGTGAACTTGAGCGTGACGTCCTTGGTCTCGGCGACGTAGCTGTGGCCTGCCCGGATGCCCGCCTGGATGGCCTCGCGGGTCAGGTCGTCCGCGAGGACCACCGTCTGCGGGGTACCGATGGGGTCGGGGTCGCGGTGGGCGTCGCTGTTGCCCATGGCCGGGATCCAGGGCTTGCGGCCGCGGACGGCCGCGACCAGGGTGCTGTCCCAGTCGGCAAGCGACACCTCGTCGTCCGGGGTGTACGCGCCGTTCCACACCTCCACAGCGTCCGCTTCCCCGAAGCCGAACTTCCAGTTGCAGCCGATGCAGGTGGCGTGCGGATGGGCGGGGACGACGAGACCGCCCGCGTCGCGGATCTCGCGGGCGTACTTGCCGAAGCGGTTGTCGCGGGCGCGGTAGCGCCAGTCGATGAACGTGCCGGGGTCCGTGCCGAGGGCGACCAGGTGGCCGTTACGGGTGGTGACCTCCTCGCCCAGCATGATGAGGAGGTCGTCGCCCGCCTCGTCGGCCCAATGGGCGTGCGCGGAGTGCGTGTTGTGCTCGGAGGAGTTGATGAAGTCGAGGCCGGCCGCGCGCGCGAGGGCCGCGATCTCGGCCGGGGTGCGCCTGCCGTCCGAGTACCAGGAATGCAGGTGGCAGTCGCCGCGGTACCAGGCGCGGCCCCGCCCCTTCGCCCGCTCCGGCGGGTAGACGGGCCTCGGCGTCTTGCCGGGTGCCCCGTACTTGAGGGTGATCGTGACCTCGTAGGGGAGGCCCTGGGGTGCGACGGTGTAGGGGCCGAGCGCGATGTTCCAGGTGCCCGCCTTGACGGGGCCCGGGATGTAGCCGGGGGTCGCGTCGTCGGCGCGGATGAAGAACTCCGTGCGCGCGCCGCCGGACCAGCCCCGGAATCCCTTGCCGCCGAGGGCCGTCCCGCGCTGGTCGAAGATGCCGATGTCGAGCGCGTTGCCCGGCGTGCCCGCCGGGACCGTTACCTTCTCGTAGGTGTACGCGACGTGGATCTCCCGTACGCCGTCGGGGACTTCGACCGGGAGGTACACGAAGTCGGGCGACCCGGTGGGCAGCGTGCCGCGCACCACCTTGGTCTCGTCGTCACTTCCGGATTCACGCCCTGCGGCGCTCGCGAAGCTCACGCTGTTCAACGTAAGCGCGGCGGCTGCTCCCGTCACGAGCAGACCGCGCCGGTTCAGGGGTGTGTTGGCGGGTCTGGCCCGGTGGTGTTCGTCCTCGCACATGTGTCGGCTCCCCAGGGTGTCGGAAGGGACTGCAGGGCAACCCTGGTATTGAGCCGTGAACTCTCCGGCAAGGGAAGGCGATTGACAGACTTACGGGCGGTGTCGGGCTTTGCGCACGCGGTGGCGGGCGATCACGACGATGATGATGATCGCGACGACGGCGATGACGATCCCGGCGATCAGCCCGATGGACCCGCCCTTGGACTTCTTCTTTTTCCGGGGCTTGGGCTTCGACTCGTCCGCGCCGGTGCGGGAAGTGTCGACCGAAGTGGCAGCGGCTGAGGAAGTGGCAGCGGCAGCGGCTGAGGCCGCAGCCGGCGTGGAAGCCGCGACGACCCGTGGTGGGGCCGCGTACGCGCCGACGGAAGCCGTCCCGCCCAGCAGCGCACCGAGTAGCAGCAGTACGGTCGCGAAGCGAAGTCGCATGAAGAAACCCTAGGGCAGGAGCGGTCTCCCGCCTAGGCGCTCGCGCCCGCCGCCCGAAGCACCGCGGCCGTCTCCTGATGCGACCCCTGCGTCGCCCAGTACAGCGGGGTGTTGCCCGTGCCGTGGTCCTCGCGGAGGTTCGGGTCGGCGCCGTGGGCGAGGAGTTCGCGGACCGCGTCGGTGTGACCCCAGCTCGCCGCCCCGCAGAGCGGCGTTCCCTGGTCGCCGTGGCCGCTCTCGGTGTTGGGGTCCGCGCCTGCCGCCAGGAGTGCCCGGACGATGGGCGCCGTGCCGTGGACGGAAGCGCCGTACAGCGGTGTCGTGCCGTCCGGGTCGGGGGTCTTCGGGTCCGCGCCCGCACGCAGCAGCGCCTTCACCTCGGTGGTGCGGCCCAGCTCCGCCGCCAGGATCAGGCGTTGCGTCTGCTTCTTGCGGCGTCGTCTGCTCATGAGAGGCAGGGTAGTTCGGCGGGCGCGTGAGGTGGTCGGATTTTCCGCTCCCCCGAGCGGCGGAGGAGCGGCGCCCCTGATCGGCCCGAACGCCGATGTGGCGGCCCCGCGCCCGCGGCCAGCATGACTCCCATGCTGAAGACAAGCGCTCTGCCCGATGTCCCCCGGTGGGCCGTGATCGCCGCCCACGCCGTGCCCTTGGCCACCCTGCCCTCCGCGCTGTGGCGGGTCGCTCTCGTCGCCGGGCTCCCGGTGGCGGACATGCCCGTCGAGGGCTGGGGCGAGATGCTCTACGTCCTGGGGCTCAGCGTCGTCTCCGAGTGCCTCGCCCTGCTGACGCTCGGCCTGGTGCGCGGGTGGGGCGAGGTCGTGCCGGGGTGGATACCGCTGCTCGGCGGGCGCGAGGTGCGGCCGCTCGCCGCGGTGGTTCCGGCGCTGCTCGGAGCCGCCGGGCTCTTCCTGATCACGGGCTGGTTCGTCTACGCCGTGTACGCGGATCTGGGCCCCGGCGTCACGGACAGCGCCGTCCGGCAGGCGATCCTCGTGGCCTGCTACGCGCCACTGCTCCTGTGGGCTCCGCTGCTCGTCGCAGTGACCGTCGCGTACTACAAGAGGCGGACGCGGGGCGCGGGCGCGGCATGGACTACTGCGCCGCTGACGGCTGGCAAGTGAGCCTGCTCCCGACCGGCCTGTTCCCGAACGGCTTGCTCCCGAACACCCCGCTCGCGTAAGGGAGTCACCCGTGGGCGCGGCATGGACTCCTGCGCCGTTGACGGCTAGTAAGTGAGCCCCGCCCCCCCGATCCGGAGGTCGTTCCATGCGAGTTGCCGCCACCCTCTACCTCACCGACCGGACCATCACCCCGATACGCCTGGCCCAGGAGCTGGAGCAGCGAGGCTTCGCGGCGCTCTACCTCCCCGAGCACTCCCACATCCCCGTCTCGCGCGAGACCCCGTACCCCGGTGGTGAACTCCCGCCCGAGTGCGCCCGCATGCTCAACCCCTTCGTCGCCCTCGCGCAGGCCGCCGCCGTCACGGAGCGGGTCGGGCTCGGCACGAACATCACGCTCGTCGGGCAGCACGACCCCATCGACCTGGCCAAGCAGATCGCGACCCTGGACCATCTCTCCGGCGGCCGTTTCACCCTCGGCATCGGCTACGGCTGGAACAAGGAGGAGGCCGCCGACCACGGCGTCGAGTGGCGCACGCGGCGCGCGCTCGTGCGGGACCGGATGGCGGTCATGCGAGCCCTGTGGGCCGAGCAACCATCAGCGTACGAAGGGGAGTTCGGGAGTGTGCGCGCCAGCGACGCGCACCCGAAGCCGGTGCGCGCGCCACGCCCGCGCCCCCGCGAGGAAGGCCCCCTGCACGGGCCCCGCACGCTCATCGGCGGAGCCGCGGGCCCCAAGCTCTTCGCGCAGATCGCGGAGTACGCCGACGGCTGGCTGCCCATCGGCGGCGGCGGTCTGCGCGAGGCCCTCCCCGCCCTGCGCGCCGCCTGGGCCGACGCGGGCCGGGACCCCGCCGACCTGTACGTGGCGCTCTCGGCCGTGGAGCCGACCGAGGGCAAGCTCGCCCACTACGCGGAACTCGGCGTGGACGAGGTGATCGTGCAGCTTCCGGCGAGCGGAGAGGCGGATGTGCTGCGCGCGCTGGATGGGTTCCAGCGATACGTGCACCTCACACCTGCCTCCGGTGACCGGCACTGACCTGTAGCTGTTTCTCCGCGCGGTCGCTCGTATGCTCGGACGCATGACCAACAGCGCGCCGCAGGACAAAGCACCCCAGGGGCCGACCCCCGCGCCGGCACGACCTACCGCGAACGCCATGCGTCGCGCGCTCAAACGCGCCAGGGACGGCGTCGCGCTCGACACCGCCGAAGCCGCCGTGCTGCTCCAGGCGCGCGGCGACGACCTGGAGGACCTCGCCGCGTCCGCCGCGCGGGTGCGCGACGCGGGCCTCGCGGCGGCGGGGCGGCCCGGAGTCATCACGTACTCGAAGAGTGTCTTCATCCCGCTGACCCGGCTGTGCCGCGACAAGTGCCACTACTGCACGTTCGCGACCGTCCCCGGCAAGCTGCGGCGCGCGGGCCACGGGATGTTCATGTCCCCGGACGAGGTCCTCGACATCGCGCGGCGCGGCGCCGAACTGGGCTGCAAGGAGGCCCTGATCACCCTCGGGGACAAGCCCGAGGACCGCTGGCCCGAGGCGCGGGAGTGGCTGGAGGCGGAGGGGTACGACGACACGATCGCGTACGTCCGTGCCATCTCGATCCGCATCCTGGAGGAGACGGGTCTGCTGCCGCACCTCAACCCCGGCGTCATGACCTGGACGGACTTCCAGCGGCTCAAGCCCGTCGCGCCCAGCATGGGGATGATGCTGGAGACCACCTCGGAGCGGTTGTGGTCCGAGCCAGGGCAGCCGCACTACGGCTCGCCCGACAAGGAACCGGCCGTCCGGCTGCGGGTGTTGGAGGACGCGGGGCGCTCGTCCGTGCCCTTCACGAGCGGACTGCTCATCGGGATCGGGGAGACGTACGAGGAGCGCGCGGATTCGCTGTTCGCGCTGCGCCGCGTGTCGCGTTCGTACCACGGCATCCAGGAACTGATCATCCAGAACTTCCGCGCCAAGCCGGACACGGCGATGCGCGGCATGCCGGACGCCGAGCTCGACGACCTGGTCGCGACGGTCGCCGTGGCCCGGCACATCATGGGCCCTTCGGGCTGTCTCCAGGCGCCGCCCAATCTCGTCGACGGCGAGTACAAGCGCCTCATCGGCGCGGGCATCGACGACTGGGGCGGCGTCTCGCCCGTCACGATCGACCATGTGAACCCCGAGAAGCCCTGGCCGCAGCTCGACGAGCTGGCCGAGCAGTCGGCAGCGGCGGGCTTCCGCCTTGAGGAACGGCTGTGCGTCTACCCGGAGTTCGTGCAGCGCGGCGAGCCGTGGCTCGACCCGCGGCTCCTCCCGCACGTGCGGGCGCTCGCCGACCCGGAGACGGGCCTGGCGCGTCCGGACGCGGTCGTGGAGGGCCACCCGTGGCAGGAGCCCGACGAGGGGTACGTCGCCGCCTCCGGCCGCACGGACCTGCACCGCACGATCGACACGACGGGGCGTACGTCCGACCGCCGCGACGACTTCGACGAGGTGTACGGAGACTGGGAGGCCCTGCGTGAGCAGGCCGCGCCCGGCATGGTCCCCTCGCGCATCGACGGCGACGTACGGGCCGCTTTGAAGACGGCGGCCGACGACCCGACGCTCCTGACGGACGAGCAGGCGCTGGCCCTGCTGCACGCGGACGGGCCCGCGCTCGACGCGCTCTGCGGAGTCGCGGACGACCTGCGCAAGTCCGTGGTCGGCGACGACGTCACGTACATCGTCACGCGCAACATCAACTTCACGAACGTCTGTTACACCGGCTGCCGCTTCTGCGCCTTCGCCCAGCGCCGCACGGACGCGGACGCGTACACGCTCTCCCTCGACCAGGTCGCGGACCGGGCCCAGCAGGCGTGGGAGGTCGGTGCCACCGAGGTGTGCATGCAGGGCGGCATCCACCCGGACCTGCCCGGCAGCGCGTACTTCGACATCGCGCGGGCCGTGAAGGAGCGCGTGCCGGGCATGCACGTGCACGCCTTCTCACCGATGGAGGTCGTGAACGGCGCGACGCGCACGGGCCTTTCGATACGGGACTGGCTGAGCGCCGCGAAGGAGGCGGGCCTGGACTCGATCCCGGGCACGGCGGCGGAGATCCTCGACGACGAGGTGCGCTGGATCCTGACGAAGGGCAAGCTGCCCACGGCGACGTGGATCGAGGTCGTGAAGACGGCCCACGAGCTGGGCATCCGCTCCTCGTCCACGATGATGTACGGGCATGTGGACCAGCCGAGGCACTGGCTCGGGCACTTCCGCACGCTCGCCGGGATGCAACAGGACGCGCTGGCCAAGGGAGTTGAGGGCTTCACGGAGTTCGTGACGCTGCCCTTCATCCACACGAACGCGCCGGTGTACCTGGCGGGCATCGCCCGCCCGGGGCCGACGACCCGCGACAACCGCGCGGTGATGGCGATGGCGCGGCTTCTGCTCCACCCGTACATCCCGAACATCCAGACCAGCTGGGTGAAGCTGGGCACGGAGGGCGCGGCGGAGATGCTGCGCTCGGGCGCGAACGACCTGGGCGGCACGCTGATGGAGGAGACCATCTCCCGGATGGCGGGCTCCAGTTACGGCTCGTACCGCTCCGTGAAGGATCTGATCGCGATCGCGGAGGAGGCGGGGCGGCCCGCGAAGCCGCGGACGACGCTGTACGGCGAGGTGCCGGTGGAGCGCCAGGAGGCGGCCGCCGCGTCGGACGGCCACCTCCCGGAGCTGCTACCCGTACTGGACTGACTCGGGGGAAAGGCCAGTCCGGCGGGGTGGGGTCAGCCCCTCCGGGGCGAGGTCAGGCTCGGGGGCGAGGTCAGGAGAGCTCGCCGCCGAAGCGGGCGCCCGCCTCCGGGGTGCCGAGCGAGGACGGGCTGAACGACGTGATGCCGGTCGTGGTGAGGCCCGACGTGGCGCCGCGGAACAGCCAGGCGGCGCCCGAGTCCTTGGTCGTCCCGTCCTCCAGCGGGGTGCCCACGGTCAGGTCGGCACGGCCGTCCTTGTTCACGTCGGCGAGCTTGACCTCGGTGCCGAAGTTGTCGCCCGACTCCGAGACGCCGGGGACGGCCGCGGTGGACTGGTTGAAGGCCTGGGCGCCGGTGCCGGTCAGGCCGTTCGCGCCGCCCTTGAGGAGGACGACGGCGCCGGTGTCCCCGGCGGAGTCGACGTCCTCGCCGGGCAGGCCGACCGCGATGTCCGGGTAGCCGTCACCGGTGACGTCACCGGCGGAGATCGAGTAGCCGAACTGGTCGCCCCGGTCGTTCAGGTCGGGGTCGCCCTGCTCGCCCACGCCGGGTACGCCCGCGGTGTCCTGGGTGATCTTCGCGGTGCGGGTGGAGAAGCCGGACGCGGAGCCGTAGACGACCCGGACGGCGCCCGCGTCGTAGACCTGCATCTCGGAGACCTCGTCGACCTCGCGGGCCACGAGGTCGCCGTACCCGTCCTTGTCCACGTCGGCGATGACGCCGTTCGTCGTGAACTTGTTCGTCGGCGTCGACGTCTTGGAGAGGCCGTCCTTGGTGCCCTTCCACAGGCGCGAGGAGTGCTGCATCTCCTCCATGGCGTGGCCGGTGACGAGGTCGTCGGCGCCGTCGCCGGTCACGTCGCCCACCATGAGGTCCTGGGGGCCGTCGTCGCCGTTCTCGACGGAGGAGGTGGAGGCGGGCTTCCCGTCGCGGGTGAAGGGGCCGTAGCGCACCTCCATGGTGAACAAGGAGTTGGCGACGAGGTCGGTCTTGCCGTCGCCGTTGAAGTCGCCTGCCTTCAGCTGCACGTTCTCGCCCGGCAGCGCGCTGCCCTGGGTCAGGCCGTTCGCGGAGCCCCAGATCACGGCGTCGGTGCTGCCGTTGTTCACGGTGAGGTCGGTGTATCCGTCGCCGTCGAGGTCGGCCGCCTCGGTGCTCGCACCGAAGCCGCCGCCCTCCTCGGGGTCGCCGGGTATGCCTGCGGTGGTGCGGTTGATCTGCTTGGCGTGCGCGGTGTCGGCGCCCGAGGGCGATCCGTACACGATGGACACGTAGCCCGCGCCGGCCTTGCCGTTCACGGCGCCGTGGTACGCGGAGACGGCGAGGTCTGCGTATCCGTCATGGTTGAAGTCGGTCACGGGCTTGCTCGCCGCGGCGGGCGCGGCGGCGGCGGAACCCGCGGTGGCCACGACGGCGAACGGGGTCGCGAGCGCGGTCACCGCGACGGCGGCTATGAGTGAGCGTCGCACTGGTCCTCCTGTGGGGAAACTTCTGTGACACCAGAGGAGACAGGCGCCTGAGGCAAGTGGTTGTACACCGCAGGTTCATCGTTACGACGCCCGGACATTTCCGTTACAGAACCTGCCGTTTCCCTCGCTCAACTCCAGGCCCACGCACAGCAGTTCAGGCCGTGGCGAGAGTTCAGACCATGGCGAGCCGGTCCACCAGCAGCTCCACCCTTGGCTCGATGTACTCCGGCGGCAGCCGTCCGGCCCGGGTCAGGGTCGCAAGGCCGTGCAGGGACGCCCAGAACGTCTCGGTGAACAGCCCCGGGTCGACGCCGTCCCCGGCGACCTCGCCCAAGCTCTCCAGCAGCGCGGCGAAGGCGTCCTTCAGCGGCTCCGGGGTGTCCTCGTGCGCGAAGGCCAGGCCGCCGTCGAGCTGGAACAAGGCGTCGTAGACCGCTGGGTTGCGGGCGGCGAAGTCGAGGTAGGCGCGGGCGAGGGCGGCGACGCGCTCGCGGGGGCTGTTCGCGGCGGCTGCCGCGGCCCGCACCGCCACGGCCATCTCCGTGGCGCCTTCGAGGGCGACGGCGCCGATGATCTCGCGTTTGCCGCGGAAGTGGCTGTAGAGGACGGGCTGGCTGTACTCGATGCGCTCGGCGAGCCGACGGGTGGTGACCGCGTCCCAGCCCTGCTGCTCGGCGAGTTCGCGGGCGGTCGCCACGATGAGGCGCTCGCGCTCCGCCCGTTCGCGCTGCTTGCGTTCCTGTACCGACATGACTGAATTCTAGCACTGCTAGACAATCGAGCGGCAGCAGCGCTAGCGTTGCCTCATCACCTAGCAACGCTAGATTCTGGATTCCAAGGGGATCATCATGCTCGACGCACTTGAGGTCATCACCACCGTCACCGTCGGCGTGATGGTGGGGGTGGAGTTCTCCGTCGCCTTCGTCATCAACCGGATCCTCGACGCGCTCCCCGAGGACAGCGGCCAACTCGGCCGCGCCCACGGGGGCAGGATGCTCGGCGCCGTGATGCCGGTCTGGTACATCACCTCGCTCGCCCTCGTCGCGGTCTGGGCCATCGCCAGATGGGACCACCACGGCACCGGCCTCGTCGTCACCGCCGGCGCGCTGCTGATCCTCAGCGTGATCATGTCGATCCTGCTGCTCGTCCCGATCAACAACCGCAGCAAGAAGTGGACGCCTGAGAACCGGCCCGCCGACTGGAAGCAGCAGATGAACCGCTGGGACCGCTTCCACTACGTCCGCGTCGCCGTCATCATCGCCGCCTTCGCCCTGCTGGTCGCCGCCCTCACCTGAGCCCGCGGGTTCACCCGCCCCCTCGAACTCGAAGCTCACCAAGCTGCTGACGAAGACTCGCAAGGAGAAGAACAATGCCTCTGAAGAAGATCAACACCGTCCTGGCCGCCGCCTTCATCCTCTTCATCCTCTGGTTCGGGACGGAGTTCATCCTGAGCCCGGAGACGACGGCGCCGGGCTTCGGCCTGCCGAACTGGCCGTCCGGCGACGGCGGCGGCTTCCTGATCATCAAGGGAATCCGCGACGTCGTCCTGGCCCTGGTCCTGGCCATCCTGCTGGTGACGGGCCACCGCCGGGCGCTGGGCTGGGCGCTGCTGGTGGAGGCCTTCGCCGCGTACGGCGACATGACCACCGTGCTGGCCCACCACGGCTCCGTGGCCACCGCGCTCGGCATCCACGGCCTGACCGCGACACTGATGGTGGTCAACGGCCTGCTGATAATGCGCGAAACCCGCAAGCCCGCGGCCGCTCCGGCAGCGCCCACCCCGCAGCCCGCCTGAAGCCCCCCGGGGCCGTTTCAGGCGAGGGGCGTGGATGTGGTCGCGTAGGCGAGGAATTCGGCCCAGGTGCTGTTCGCGAAGGCGAGTTGGGGGCCGCGGGTGTTCTTGGAGTCGCGTACGTGGATGGTGCGGGGGGTGGGGGCGATTTCGACGCAGTCGGAGCCGGGCTCGTTGCTGCTGTAGCTGCTCTTGGACCACTCCAGCTCGGAACTGTCCCGGGTAGGGGGCTTGAGGCTCATGTCTCTCCCAGCATTTCCTCGATGAAGGCCCGCGCCGACTGCCCCGGGGCCGTTTCAGGCGGGGTGCGCGGATGCGGTCGCGTAGGTGAGGAATTCGGCCCAGGTGCTGTTTGCGAAGGCGAGTTGGGGGCCGCGGGTGTTCTTGGAGTCGCGTACGTGGATGGTGCGGGGGGTGGGGGCGATTTCGACGCAGTCGTTGGGCGCACTGCTGTCGCTGTAGCTGCTCTTCCGCCAGGCCACCTCTACGCAGGAGTCAGCCTCACTGCTGCTGCTGTAGCTGCTCTTGAACCACTCCAGCTGGGCATCGTCTCCGGCAGAGGGCTTGCGGGTCATGTCTCTCCCAGCACTTGCTCGATGACGGCCAGGGACTCCCATGGCGTGAGAGCCTGCGCCCGGATCATTCCATACCTCATCTCAAGGATCCGGAGCTCTTTCGGATCAGTGACGAGGCGGCTTGCGAACGCACCTTCGGAGTGTCCCATCGCTGTGCCGTCCTTGAACCTCAGCACCTGGATCTCACCGTCCATTCCCGCATGCTCCGCACGGTCGGTCGGCATGACCTGGATCGCCACGTTCCGCAACTCCCCGACTTCCAGGAGCCGTTCGAGCTGACGGCGAAGCACCGATCTCCCTCCGATCGGACGACGGAGCGTCACCTCTTCCTGCACGAAGCTGAGCGCCGGGGCGGGTGCCCGCTCGAAGACGGAGCCTCGGGCCATGCGTGCGGCAACCGCCTGCTCGACCTGCTCCTCTGAGTACGAGGGCTGGCGCATCTCGAACAGCGACCGTGCGTACTCCTCCGTCTGCAGCAGTCCGTCCAGGTTGTGGTTGCGATACGCCTCCAGCTCGACTGCCTGCGCCTCCAGCCGCGCCAAGTCCCGGACCTTCTTCGGGTAGCGCGCCTCCGCCACAGCCTCGGCCATCGCGGCCAGCTTGCCGCCTGCGCCCAGGACTTCGTCCGCCTTGATCAGGAATTCTGGCCGGGGGATGCGCTTCCCGGACTCCACCTTGTAGATGAGGCCCTCGCCGTACCCGATCGCTCTGCCGAATTCAGCGGCCCGCAGCCCTGCCTCTTCACGCCAGAGTCTGATCTGGCGGCCGACCGCGACGATCATCCCTGACTCGTCGCCTGGGAAGACATCCCAGCCCGGCTCGTCCGCCTCGTGCTCTGCGCGTTCGTTGTCGCCGTCCGCCATCACCAGCGCCCACCTCCGACGTGCTGTCCGTCCCCAACGCCCCCTATGCCCAACACGTCACGCGAGACAGCCTGTACAGAGCTGGACAACGCCGAGACAGTCACCGTACGCACGGGCGTGATCACTGTTCAGCGTACGCAGCCGCGACCACGCTGAGTGACATGAACCCAGAAGTCACCCAAACCAGCACCCTCACCCACCAGTTCACCGTCCTGCTCTCCGCAACGCGAAGAGACGCCCGCCTGGCGAGGCTGCTCACGGAGCGTCAGCTCGGCGACTGGCAGCGCCCGTCCGAGGCGGCGGAGAGCGTCGCCGCCGAGCTCGCGGCGAACGCGGTCCTGCACGGCCAAGTCCCGGGCCGGGGCTTCCGGATGACCCTCACGCTGGACGCGACCCGCACGCTACGTATCGAGGTGACCGATCCTCGGGGTGACCGGCTCCCACGTACCCCGGATCCGGCCGGGGGCTACGCGGAGTCGGGGCGAGGTCTGATCCTCGTGGCGGCGTACGCGGACCGCTGGGGCGTGGACGAAGGCCCCGCCCCCTGCAAAACCGTCTGGGCGGAGCTCGCGCTGCTACCGGATCGTGGCGCGACGTGACCCGGTCAGGCCCGACGCCAAAGACAAAGAACCAGGTAAAGGGCTTGGGGAAACCCCACCCCGCCCCGCCCGTATCGCGCCGTCACCCACAAGAGTGGTCATCGCCAACTCAACTGGCGCTCAGGGGATTTCGTGGTGCAACGTCAGCCGCGACAGAACGCAAGAACGCAAGACAACCGAACATGAGACGGCCCCCGCCGGGACTGCAATCCCGAACGAGGGCCTGACCACCGAGGAAGAATGAGGCTCTTCCCCATGGCTCAACAGCAGCCTAGCGCGCCCCTGCGCGCCCGCACCGGCCGTACGCGGACCGGACTTGACCACGTGGTGGAACACCACAGCGAACAGTTCACCGTGGTCGGAAACCACCTCGCTCAGCACTCCGAGTTGTCCCTGACGGCGATCGGTCTCGCGACGCACCTCCAGTCGCTTCCCGCCGGCGCGCCGGTCGGCATCAAGGCTCTGGCCGCGAAGTTCCCCGAAGGGGAGACGCGCATCGCCTCCGCCCTGCGGGAGTTGGAGGCGCACGGGTACTTGTCCCGCACCAAGGAGCGGCTTCCCTCGGGCCGGATCATGACGCGTACGACGTCGTACAACAGGCCCCGCCCCGAGCAGCGCGAGCAACCCCAGCAGCCCCAGCAGCCCGAACCCACGCGCCCGCTCCCCGAGCCGAAGAAGCCGGTCGACCTCGAAAGGCACCGCGCCGCGGCGGAACTGCTGTCCGGCCTACGCACCCTCGCCCCGCGGCTGCTGCTCACCGAGCGCGACGTACGCCGCCTCGTACCGGCTGCCGCCGCATGGCTGGAGCGCGGCGTGGCCGCAGCGGACGTACAGCTGACACTGGCGTCCGGGCTGCCCCCGGAACCCCTGCGCCACCCCGCGGCCTTCCTCGCCCACCGCCTCACAGCCCTGCTGCCCCCAGCCGCCCTCACCGCACCGAAGGCGCCCCGCCCCGACCCGCTACAGACCTGTGAAGCCTGCGACCGCGCCTTCCGGTCTCCGGAGCCAGGGCAATGCCGGGACTGTCGTACTTACGGCGTGGCAGCGGCGTAGGGCAGGTGGGCAGTTGTGGTACATGACCTGTACCATGGATCTCATGGCACTGAAGCGGACCAACGTCTACGCCGATGACGAAGACCTCGCGATGATCAAAGAGGCTGCCGCACGCATGGGAGTCTCGGAGGCCGAAATAATCCGCGAGGGCATTCACCGCATCGCCTTGGCAACCCGCATCTGGGACGAGCCGTTCGTCACCGATGAGGAGACGTTCGATCTCGGTGGGCCTGTCACGGATGACGACATCCGTACGGCCGTGACCGGAGCGCATGAGGCGCGAGAGCGCCGCAACCGGGGGCACGCGGCTTGATCGCCATCGCTGACACCTCCGGGTTGCTCACGCTCTACAACCGTTCCGACCCGGATCACGAAGCGGTCCGCAAGGCCGCAGACCAGTGCGCTCTTCTCGTCGCCACCCCTCTTGCCCTGACCGAGGTCCACCAAGTGGCTGCCAGCCGCGCTGGGCGTGCCGCAGCCGACGGCATCCTTCGCTCGCTCATCGCGCGCGCACGCCAGATGCGGCTGGTCCTGGCTCCTCCCACTCCGGATCACCTCGACGTGGCGCTGTCCGTACGGGTCCGGTACGACTCCCTCGGCCTCGACCTCGTGGACGCCGTGAACGTCGCCCTGGCCGCCGAGTACGACACCGATGCCGTACTGACCCGGGACATCCGAGACTTTCGGGCCGTCCGCCCTCTCGGGGGCCGGTACACCCATTTCCGGATCTTGCCGGACGACCTCTGATTCCGATCGTTCCGTGGTCCCGCCATGGACGTTTCGCGGACCTCCGGAGATCCATGAAAAGCCCCTGTGAAGTCCGGTCAAAAGTGATCTCAGGGGCGACTCTTCAGATATCCCGCCGCCCCAGAACCGACCGTTCCCGTTCGATTACAGTGCTGCGCAGAACGCGCGCGGAGGGTGCGCGGGGGGAGCAGGGGAGGAGGTGCCGTGAGCACCGCAGCAGCCACCGGAGTCTGGGGGCGCGCCGAGCAGCAGGACTTTCGCAGCCGGGTGCGCGGCACTCTCCTCGGAGCCGCCGTCGGCGATGCGCTGGGCGCGCCCGTCGACGCGCTGAGCCTCGATGGGATACGTGAGGCTCACGGCGCGGAAGGGCTCACCGAACCCGCCCCCGCGCACGGCAGGCGCGGAGCCGTCACCGCCGCCACGCAGCTCACCCTCTTCACCGTCGACGGACTCATACGGGCCCAGGTGCGGCGCGACACCGGCGCCTGGCATCCGCCCACCGACCTGCACCGCGCCTACCGGCGGTGGGCCGCCACCCAGAGCGACTGGGGCCCCGACGAGCGGCGCAAGGAAGACGGCTGGCTGGCCCGCGAGGAATGGCTCTACTCGCGGCGGTCGCCCGCCCGCGCCTGCCTGGTCGGGCTCGGGGACGAGAACATGGGGACGCTCGAAGCCCCCAAGAACCCGGAGGAGCAGGGGGCCGAGGCCGCCACGCGGTCCGCTCCCTTCGGGCTCCTGGTCGGATGGGAGCCGCAGCTGGTGCTGCAGCTTGCCGTGGAATGCGCCGTACAGACGCACGGGCACCCCACCGCCTACCTCGCCGCCGGCGCGCACACCATCCTCGTGCACGGTCTCGCCCGCGGAGAGTCGTTGGACGGCGCCATTCAGCGGGCCCTCGCCCTGCTCGCCGCCCGGCCCGGTCATCAGCCCGTCACCGATGCGCTGAAGCACGCCCTGGGAGCCGTAAGGCAGGGGATGCCCACTCCCTCACGGGTGGAGGAACTGATGGGGGACGGGGGAGCGGAAGGTGCGCTCGCCGCCGCCGTCTACTGCGCTCTCGTGGGCGAAGACATCCGGCACGGGCTGCGGCTCGCCGTCAACCACGGGGGCGCGTCCGCTGCCGCGGGCAGCCTCTGCGGGGCACTGCTCGGCGCGCTGCACGGAGAGACCGCGCTGCCTCCGGGCTGGCTGACCGAGCTGGAGGGGCGCGCGACCATTCTTGAGCTTGCCGATGACTTCGCGATGGAGATGACGCAGGGGCCCGCGCTGCACGGGCCTGCCGTTTCGTCGCCGGGGTGGCTGGCGCGGTATCCGCGGGCGTGAGGGGCTTCTCAAAGACAGGACGGGCCAGAAGACATCCCTGCCCCGGGAGATCTTCCAGCCCGTCCGGCGTTTGAGGACGAACTCGGCGAAGCCGGTGACTACGGCAACCGACTCTGCGGGGCCACTACTTCGTCAGCCTCCCCTGCCGGGGGCGGAACCGCTGCTCCACCGGCGGAGTCATCCGTATTGATCCTCTCGATGATCGCGTCCCGCTCCGGAGTGTCCTCCGGCCTCAGCCAGCCGACCAGGATGTAGAGGATCAGCGAGACCGCGAGCGGGATCGAGACCTGGTACTCCAACGGCACTCCGCCCTCGACGCTCCAGTTGATCGGGTAGTTGACCAGCCAGAAGGCGAGCAGCCCCATCGACCAGCTGGTCAGCGCCGCGGTTGGCCCCGACTTGCGGAACGTCCGCAGCAGACCCAGCATCATCGGGATCGCGATCGGACCCATCAGGCCCGCCACCCACTTGATGACGACCGTGATGATGTCCTTGAACGCGGGGGAGTTGACCTGCGTGGCCACCGCCATGGACAGGCCCAGGAAGACGACGGTCGTCAGACGTGCGGCGAGCAGGCCCGAGCGTTCGTTCCAGCGCCTGGCCTGCCGGGAGATCACCGGCGCCACATCCCGCGTGAACACCGCCGCGATCGCGTTCGCGTCCGAGGAGCACATGGCCATCGTGTGCGAGAAGAATCCGACGATGACCAGGCCCAACAGACCGTGCGGCAGGAGCTGTTCGGTCATCAGGGCGTACGAGTCCGAGCCGTCGGGCTTCTTCGCGTCGACCAGGAGCGGGGACATCCACATGGGGAAGAAGAGGACGACCGGCCACACCAGCCACAGGACCGCCGAGAGCCGTGCCGAGCGCGCGGCCTCGCGGGGGCTCGACGTGGCCATGTAGCGCTGGGCCTGGTTGAGCATGCCGCCGTTGTACTCGAAGAGCTTGATGAAGAGGAACGCGAGCAGGAAGACCGTTCCGTACGGCCCGACCAACGGCTGTCCGTGGCCCGCGAGTTCGGGCTCGTCCCAGACCCCGAAGAACCCGCCGTGCGGGCCCAGCTTGGAGACCACGGCCACGAACATCGCGATACCGGCAAGCAGTTGGATGATGAACTGGCCCAGCTCGGTGAGCGCGTCCGCCCACAGACCGCCGATCGTGCAGTAGATGGCGGTGATCACGCCGGTGATCAGGATGCCCTGGTTGATCGAGATGCCGGTGAAGACGGCGAGCAGCGTGGCGATGGCGGCCCACTTGGCGGCCACGTCCACGATCTTCAGGAGCATGCCGGACCAGGCGAGGGCCTGCTGGGTCTTCAGGTTGTAGCGGTTCTTGAGGTATTCGAGCGGCGAGGCCACATGCAGCCGGGAGCGCAGCCGGTTGATGCGGGGCGCGAAGAGCTTCGAGCCGATGGCGATGCCGAGCGCGATCGGGAACGACCAGGTGATGAAGGACGTGACGCCGTAGGTGTACGCGATGCCCGCGTACCCGGTGAACATCACCGCGCTGTAGCCGGACATGTGGTGCGAGATGCCGGACAGCCACCAGGGCATCTTGCCGCCCGCGGTGAAGAAGTCGCTGACGTTGTCCACGCGCTTGTGGGACCAGATGCCGATCGCGACCATGATGCCGAAGTAGCCGATGAGCACGGCCCAGTCGAGACTGTTCATGTGCCCCCTCCAGGGGTCCGCCTTGTGAACTGCGCAGAAATGCCGTGCACTTCGCCAGTTTCGTGACATACGGACGTGGGCGGCCTTGAAGTGCCCGCTCATCGTGGGTTCGGTCGTGCGCTGCCGACAACCGGCCGTGAGGTCAAGAGCGAGTAAAATCGTTCTGTTTGCTGACCTGCGTTCACATCTATGATCCTGAAGACGCATGAAAAACGGCTGTACGGGACGTGATCCCGTACAGCCGTGGGCCGTTCCGCGGCGCGACGCCTACCGCATCAGCGCGGTGCGACGCCGCGACGCCTACCGCATCAGCTCTCCCGCGTTCACCAGAAGCGACTGCCCCGTGATCGCCCGCGCCATGTCCGACGCCAGGAACACCGCCGCGTCCGCCACGTCCCCGTCCGTCGCGAGCTCCGGCAACGCCATGCGCGCCGCGAGGCGGTCCCGTACCTCCTCCTCCGGCACCCCTTCGGTGTGCGCGGTGAACTGGACGTACGCCTCGACCGGCGGGCCCCACATCCAGCCCGGCAGCACCGTGTTCACCCGGACCCGGTCAGGACCCACCTCGTGCGCGAGGGAGTACATCGCCGAGGTCAGCGCCCCCTTCGACGCCGCGTATGCCGCCTGCCGCACCTGCGAGGGCGCGGCCACCGCCGACTGCGTACCGATGAACACCACCGAGCCGCCCCGCTCCTTGAGCGCGGGCAGGCAGGCCCGCGTCATCCGCAGCGTGCCGAGCAGATTGACGTCGATGACCTGCTGCCAGGTGGCGAAGTCCGCGTCCTGTACGCCGCCGAAGTAGCTGTCCCAGGCGGCCACATGGACCACCGCGTCGATCCGGCCGAAGCGCTCGCGCGCCAGCCCCGCCAGTGCCTCGCACTGGCCCTCGTCGGTGATGTCGGTCGGGCGGTACGCCGTGTGCGCGCCCTTGGGATCGATCTCCCCGGCCGACTTGGCGAGGTTCGCCTCCGTGCGCGCCCCGAGCACGGCGTTGCCCCCGTCCCGTACGACTGCGGCCGCCACCTGGTGACCGAGGCCGGCTCCGACCCCCGAGACGACGACGGTCTTTCCTTCGAGGAGCGAGCGCATGGGGCGCCTCCCGGCTCTGGCAGTTTTGCTGACGGGGCGTCAGAGTATGGGCGTCCACCGGAGGAAGGAAGAGGGAGGAAGGGGAGAGGCATGAGCGACGACACCCGCGAGAGCGCCCGCGAGAACACGCGCGACGACACCCGCAGTGAGGTGTACGGGGAGCTGGCCGGCGTTGGGCCCTACGGTGTGCACCCGGGCCACGCCCTGATCACCATGGTCGAGCCGCACCCGGGCCACGAGTACGCGTACAACCGCTGGTACGAGGACGACCACTACTACGCCGGCGCGATGGCGATGCCCTGGATGTACGCGGGCCGCCGCTGGGTCGCTCCCCGAGAGCTCCAACTCCTGCGCATCCCCGAGAAGTCGGCGGTCGCCCAGCCCGTGACCGCGGGCTGCTATCTCTCCACGTACTGGGTCACCGAGGGCCGCTACGACGAGCACATGAAGTGGACCGTCGGCATCAACAAACGCCTCAACCGCGACGGCCGCGTCTACCAGGACCGCACGCACGTCTTCACGGCCTTCCAGGACCACGAGGCCACCGTCTACCGCGACGGGGCGGCCGGACCCCGCGACTTCCACGCGCTCGACCACCCTTACCAGGGCCTCGTACTCGAAGTCATCGACGCCGAATCGGGCGAGCAGCGGGCGGAGTTGCTGGAGTGGCTGCGCGCGAAGCAGCTGCCGCGTGCGCTGGCCGGGTCCCCGGCCGCCATGGTGACCATTTTCCGGCCGACTCCGCTGCCGGGGGACCGGATGACGTACGTGAAGCAGGTCGAGGGAGTCGACACCCGGCTGACGCTGCTGTGGTTCCTCCAGGCCGATCCGCGGGAGTGCTGGCAGGGGCACTTCGCCGGGCGGGCGGAGGCGGTGGCGGAGTCCGGTCTTGGGAGGGTGGAGCTGGTGGCGCCGTTCATTCCCACGGTGCCGGGGACGGATGCATACGTCGACCAGCTCCGATAAAAGGCCGAGCCCCCTCGGCCGGGACGGCGGGCCAGTCGAGAGGGCTCAATCGGTGCTGCTTATGCAATTGTTGATCTCTCGTTACTTCTCCCGGCCGACTTCGGAGACGAACGCGCGCCATGATGCGGAGGGAAAGGCGAGGACGGGGCCCTCGGTGACCTTCGAGTCCCGGACCGAAATTGCCGTTGAAATCGGGGACTTGACCTCGACACACGCGCCGTTTCCCGTGGAATACGAGGACTTGACCCACGTATTCGTAGCGCCCTGATGAATTGCCATGGTTACTCCGGTTTGCCCAGTTGTTGAGTTGCGGTCACCGCCAAGAGCGGCTGTGCCAGCAGATGTTGCTTGATGGCGTGAATGACGCTACTCGCCAACATCGCTGAGTGAAGGGAGCGTTCACTCGACCGGATGGCATATTCCAGTGGGGTCTTCCGCCTCGCCGAGGGGGAGGTGTACCGTGCGGCGCTCTTCCGCTCGGAGCGGTCGCATACGCGGTGAACGCCTTAGCGCGCGTACTCTTTCGCGATGTCTGCGATCAGTTGGCGTGATTGATCCACATTCAGGGCCTGTGCCCGAAGATGCTCGTACATCACGCTGTACTGCTGGACGTCGTTCGCCTTCTCCAGATAGAGATCGCTCGTGACGCCCTCGATGTAGACCACGCTGGAATCCGCGGCGTCCGGGAACTCGAGAATCGCGTACTGGCCATTGAGGCCGGGGTGCGCGCCCATCTCGAAGGGAATCACCTGGACGGTCACGTGCGGCAGTTGGGACTGCTCCACGAGGTGTTCCAGCTGGTCGCGCATCAGATGCCGGGAGCCGACCACGCGGCGCAGCGCGGACTCGTCGAGGACGGTCCACAGACGCAGCGGATTCTCCGGGGCGCTGATTCGTTCCTGCCGGCGCACGCGGACCTGGACGCGCTTCTCGATGTCCGTCGGCGTGGTCTCCGGCAGCGCGCCGGTGATGAGCGCCTCCGCGTACGGACGGGTCTGGAGCAGACCGGGCACGACCTGCGGGTCGTACACGCGCAGGGACGCGGCGTCCGTCTCCAGACCGATGTAGACGCTGTACGGGATGTCGCCGAAGGAGTGCCACCAGCCTTGCTGACGGGAGTCCTTGGCCATTTGCATGAGCGAGTCGACGATGCGGTGGTCCTCGACCTCGTAGACCCCGCAGAGATCGCGTACATCGCGCTGGCTGATCGAACGGCGGCCGTTCTCGAGGCGGCTGATCTTCGACTGCGAGACCAGCAGGCGCTCGGCGACCTCCTCGGCCGTCATGCCCTTGAGCTCGCGGAGCCTGCGGAGCTCCTGGCCCAACCGGCGTCGCCTGACGGTGGGATTGACATTGGACGCCACGGGACGTGCACCTCCGACTGCCTCTACTTTGCGTGTCTGCTGTTGAGCAGAGTGCCACCAACGCGTCGCGCACCGCTGGGAAACAGCCGATGTGAAGTGCGAACCACTTTGCATTGCAATGCGACGCGAAGACGGACGTGAGGACTGGTGTGAGGGGTGCGGCCCGGCCGCGCGGCGCCGCGATGTGCGGCCGCGCGGGGCGGAGGTACCGGTGTCGTCGTCCGGACGTTCCGGTGCCAGTGCCCCGCGCGGCCCAGCGGCTCCCGAACCGGGTCTGGGGGACTGCGGTGCGGCGTTGCTGTTGCCGGTATTGCGGTACTGCGTTGCCGGTGCTGCGGTACTGCGGTGAGTCCTTACTGGCCTGCCTGAACCTCTCTGACCTGGCTCAATGGGCCACGGCACGTGCCATGGATCCGCGGCGTGGCTGCATCGGAACCCCGCCGGGTTCCGGCGCGGTCCTGGCCGGCTGTCGGCCACCGCCTGGTCCGCCTGGTCCACCTGGTCCACCCGGTCCCGCTGGGGCCGGGCTGCGGCGTGGCTGAGCGGCCACACCGTTCTGGACGTCCATCACGGCGTGCGCCACGAGGCCGCCCATCGGGTCGTGCCTGATCAGGTCCCGGAGACGGGAGCGCGATGAACGCCCTTCGTTGCCGGGGTAGAGGTGCTTGCCGAGTCCCACTGCGTGAGCGAGCGCGGCGAGCGCCGCGGTCCGCGGGTCCGGCGGTACGCCGGTGCGGATCGCACTGTCCAGTCGGGACCTGATGTCCCGGCTGATTGCCGTGTCCGTCGCTTGGTAGCGAGTCGTCGGCAGCACTCCGCACATCTGGCCCGACACGGCATGCACCATGCCGCACCGCTCCAGGTGCGCGAGGTAGATCTGGCGCAGCCCCAGTCGGGGCCCGCCAATCCAGTGGACCGCCCGAACCGGGCTGCCGCGCCTGCGCAGCAGTTCCAGTGCGGAGTCCAGAGTCGGATCTCCGGTCGGCCGTGGCATCACCACGGCGATACGATCCCCGTCTGGGGCTATCCGTCCGGCCAGCGCCAGCTCCACTAGCTGTGCTCCGGCCAGACCGAGGTCGAGCGACTGCGGCTGCGCTGTGGTACCCGTGGCCGGGTCCAAAGCGAGCAGCAGAAGCTCCTCCGGAATTGTTCTGCGGCTCCTGCCCATCCATGCCTCCCCGCGTGGATGAATGACAGGGTGACCCCTCTCACATTGGTCTGTCGAGAGTGCGTGACCGGTAAGTACGGGAACCAGTAGGTATGTCGTTCTCGTCTACCACGGGGGTTAAGCCCTCACACAGGACACTGGTACATGGTTCGGACAGCGGGTCCGACCGTGTTTTTGGCGCAACGGCAACGCGAGCGGCATGGCGTACGAGGAGGCATCGGTGGCGGGCGAGACCCCCGACAGGTCGAAGCAGCGGAAGTCGTCGGGGAACCCGACTGGGGCAAAGCCGTCTGTGCCGGCACCGGCGCCGGAGGAACGCGACCCGCGGCTCGCGGTGGCCCGCGAGGTCCCCACGGCACGCGAGGAGACGCGGGAGGACCAGGCGACGGCGGTCTTCTCGACGAAGGCGGTGGCCTCCGGCCGGGAGGACTCCGGTTCCGAGGGCGGCGAGGCTGAGGCCAAGGAGGCCTGGCCCAAGGCTGCCGAGAGCCAGGAGCCCGGCGACGCGCGGCTGCGGGCCGCCGTGGCGGCGTGGGTGGCCTCGTCGGACGAGGAGACCCCCGGGGCCTCGGAGACCGAGAAGCCCGCGGAGACGGCGGCTTCGGACGGCGAGGAGGCGGCTTCTGGGAAGGCCGCGACCTCTGACGACGAGAAAAACTCCCCGGAGACGGAACCTTCCGGCGACTCGGCGGGCGCGGACGGCGCCGCCGGGGATGGCGAGGGCAAGGCGCCGAGCGCATCTGCGGGGGAGGCTGAGGCTGAGGCTTCGGGCGCGGAGGGTTCGAGTGACGCCGAAGCGGCGGACGGTGCCTCGAGCTCTGCCGAGCCTGGCGAGGCCGAGGCCGCTGAGGGGCCTGCGGATGCTTCCGCGGGTGGCGCGGGCGATTCTGGTGAGGCCGCCGGTTCTGAGGAGCGTGCCGAGGCCGCTGGCTCTGAGGGTTCGCGTGATGCCGGTGCGGTGGACAGCTCCGGCAGCTCTGCCGAGCCTGCCGAGGCCGAGGCGGCCGATGAGCCTGCCGGTGCGAACGCTGACGCGGGCGACAGCGCCGCGAGCTCTGCCGAGCCCGAGGCTGACGCTTCTGGCGAGGCCACGGACTCCGAAGAGCCTGCCGGTACGGGTGCTTCGGGTGACACGGCTGCCTCCGGCGAGGCTGCTGACTCGGCCGACGTTGCGGGTGCGGGGAGCGCGGGTGACGCCGGCGCCGACGACAGCGATGCCGAGCCTGCGGCTGCTGGCGCTGACGCGCGTGACGCTGACGAGCCGTCCGGTGGCCAGGATGCCCCGGAGGAGTCCAGCACTTCC
Organism: Streptomyces sp. BA2; assembly: GCF_009769735.1. Lineage (NCBI taxonomy): Bacteria > Bacillati > Actinomycetota > Actinomycetes > Kitasatosporales > Streptomycetaceae > Streptomyces > Streptomyces sp. BA2. The sequence continues at coordinate 4,235,647 of NZ_WSRO01000002.1, read as the reverse complement.
GAGCCCCCCGCTCCCAAGGGCGGCCCGAAGGCTTCGACGGGCGCGGCCGTGAACGCCGCTGCCGACGCCGACGCCGACGCCGACGCCGACGCCGATGCCGAATCCGGCAGCGGCTCCAAGGCCGCTGTCGACGCAGACGCAGACGCAGACGCAGACAGCGACAGCGGCAGCGACGACGCCGACGACAAAGCCACGGCCGCCGACACCCCCGAACCCCCCTCCACCGGCGTCGACCAGGCCACCGCCGTCTTCAAGGCGCTGCCCCCGAAGGCCGTCGACCAGCCGACCACCATGCTCAAGCTGGGCGACCACAAGCCCGGGGCCAAGCCCGATGGCCCCGCGGACAAGGGCGAAGCAAAGCCGTCCGCAAAGCCCACCGCAAAGCCCACCGCAAAGCCTGAAGCCGACGCCGAGCGCACCAGCAAGTTCGTCGCGCTCAAGCCGCTCGACGGCAGGTCGCCCAGCGGCGCGCAGCCCCCGGCCACCCCGGCCCCCGGAGCCAAGGCGCCCACGCCAGAGAAGGCGCCCACGCCCGAGAAAGCCGGGAACGTAGGGCCCGAGCGCACCACCCAGCAGCCTCTTCCGCCCCGGCCTCCGCTCGACCTGCTCGCCGAGCTGACCAACACCCCGCCGCCGCCGGAGACCCCCGTCCGCACCGCTGTGCGCAGGGTCAAGATCTGGACGCCGCTGGTGCTGCTCCTGGTGGTCGTCTTTGCTGTCGTACAGGCCGTGAGGCCACTGCCGACGCCCACCCTGACGCTCACCGCGAAGGAGACCGTCTCCTTCGAGGGCGGCAAGCCGTCCATGCCGTGGCCGAGCGAGGGCCAGGCGGCGATGGACGTGAACGGCATCGGCACGTTCGGCACCTCCGGCGACCAGAAGCCCGTGCCGATCGCGAGCATCGCCAAGGTCATGACGGTCTACCTCGTCCTGCGTGACCACCCGCTGAAGAAGGGCAACCCCGGCCCGAAGATCCCGGTCGACGCCGCGGCGGAGAAGCACTACACGACCGGCAAGGCGGGCAACGAGTCGGTCGTCAAGGTCACCGAGGGCCAGAAGATCACCCAGTACGAGGCGCTGCAGGCGGTCATGCTGCCGTCCGCGAACAACATCGCCAAGCTGCTCGCCCGCTGGGACACCAAGAGCGATTCCGAGGACGAGTTCGTCGCGAAGATGAACAAGACCGCCAAGGAACTCGGCATGAAGAACACCCACTACACGGACCCGAGCGGCCTGGACAAGACGACCGTCTCCACCGCCGAGGACCTCGTGAAGCTGGGCCGTGCCGCGATGGAGGACCCGGTCTTCAACGAGATCTCCCGCCAGCCCAGCTACAAGGACCTCAACGGCGACAAGCAGAACAACTTCTTCGGGCTCGTCCCGACGGTCGCCATCGGCATCAAGACCGGCACCACCACCGCGGCAGGCGGCAACATCCTCTTCGCCGCGGAGAAGAAGGTCGGCGGCGAGACCCGCACGATCATCGGTGCCGCCCTCGGTCAGTACGGCGACAACGGCGTGGCCAACATCGACGAGGTCACCGGCGTCACGCGCAAGCTCATCGAGGCCGGTCAGGGCGCGCTCACGGCCAAGACGATCGTGAAGAAGGGCGACGTCGTCGGCGAGGTCGACGACGGTCTGGGCGGCACGACCCCGGTCGTCGCCACCAAGGACGTCGAGGCCGCGGGCTGGTCCGGCCTGACCGTGAAGCTGAAGCTCGGCGACAAGGCAGGCGACACGGTGCCGCACTCGGCGAAGGCCGGTACCGAAGTGGGCGTGCTGAGCGTCGGCGACGGCAAGGACGGCGCCGTCGAGGTGCCCGTCGCGCTCCAGAAGGACCTCGCCGAGCCGGGCTTCGGCGCCAAGCTCACGCGCGTCGGCTGAGGCATGTACAACGCAACGCACAGGGGGAGCGGGCATGGGCGGAGGCGCAAGCCGCCGCCCATGCCCGCGCATTGGCCGACCTCAGCCGAACTGAGCCGAACTGAGCCCACCTCAGCCGAACTCAGCCGGACTCGGCCGAACCCCCGCGCAGGGAGCCACCGTCCCCGGGCCCCTGTGCGTCGTGCGTGCTAGCGTCACAAGTTCGGGGAGCAGTACGCCGGGGCTGAGCGACGGGGTGTTCCGGGACGGACCCCCTGGCGCGGCCCCCGGACGGACAAGAACGACACGGGGAGTGCCGTAAGTGGCCACAGCGGAGCCGACGCGAGCCGACGACGCCGATCCTGAGCCCGGCACCGGTGGCGGCACCCGCACCGGCGCGCGAATACAGCTGCCCGCCCAGCGCCGCGGCGAGCCCGTGGCACCCGAACGGCCCACCCGGTGGAAGCTGTTCCTGAACCACCCCGTGACCATCACGACCGCCACCGCCGCGGTCCTGCACGTCCTGTGGTTCTTCACCTTCGCCAACAGCGGCGGTGACCTCGCCGCCCAGGACGCCTGGGCCGAGTTCGTCGGACGGCACCCCGACTCCGCGTACAACCTCGCCTGGTACGGCGGGATGCACCCGGTGTCGTACAGCGTCGTCTCGCCGTATCTGATGTCGGTGCTCGGCGTCCGGACCACGATGATGATCGCCGGGACGGTCTCCGCCGCGCTCCTCACGATGATCCTGATCCGCAGCCGCGCGGTGAAGCAGCCGCTGTGGCCCGCGTTCGCGGGTGTCTTCGCGCTGTTCTGCAACGCGGTGTCGGGTCGCGTGACGTACGGACTCGGCCAGATGTTCGCGCTGATGGCCGTCGCGGCCGTCTTCTGCTGGCCCTACCGCTGGCGCTACAAGCGGTGGGCGAAGGCGCTGGTCGCCGCGCCGTTCGCCGCGCTCGCGACCATGGGCAGCCCGGTGGCCGGACTCTTCGTGGGTCTTGTCGCCGTCGCGCTGTTCCTCAGCAAGCGCTACCCCGGGGCGTACGCGCTCGGGCTCGCGCCCGCCGTCGTCGTGGGCCTCTCCGCGTGGCTCTTCCCGTTCTCCGGCACGCAGCCGATGTCCTTCGGGTCCGCGTCGCTGCCCCTGATCTGCTCAGGCCTCGTCTTCTTCCTCGTACCGAAGCAGTGGAAGACCGTGCGGATCACCACCGCCGTGTACGCGGCCTTCGTACTCGGCGTCTGGCTGATCAGCTCGCAGATCGGCTCCAACATCTCCCGCCTCGCGATGTCCTTCGGGGGCGTCGCGCTGCTTGCCGCGCTGCCGTTCACGGTGAAGAAGTCCCGCAAGTGGTACACGATCGTCATGGCGTTCGTCGCCTTCACCGGCTGGGTCGGGTTCAAGGCGGTCGACGACATAATCCACACGACGCCCCAGGCCTCGTGGACGCGTGAGCTCGCGCCGCTCGTCAACGAACTGCAGGAGGTCGGCGCCGAGAAGGGCCGCGTCGAGGTCGTCCCCGCGCGCAGCCACCGCGAGGCGTCCGCGCTCTCGCCGTACGTGAACCTCGCCCGCGGCTGGAACCGGCAGGCGGACATGAAACGCAACCCCCTCTTCTACGACGACACCCTGAACTCCGCGAACTACCACGAGTGGCTCCAGCGCTGGTCCGTGCATTACGTCGTGCTGCCCAACGGCGAGCCCGACGGTGACGGCGGCAAGCGCGAGGCCGCACTGGTCGAGAGGGGCCTGCCGTATCTGAAGCAGGTGTGGGTGGACTCCAACTGGCAGTTGTACGAGGTCACCGACCCGACCCCGCTCGCCGACCCGCCCGCGGTGGTCGACCGCGCCGAGGCGGGCGGCATGACGATCGAGGTGAAGGAGGCGGGCCGCGTCCTGATCCGCGTCCCGTACTCGCCGTGGCTCGGCCTGGTCGACGCCGACGGCAAGGGCGTCGAGGGGCCGAAGGAGACCGAGGAGTCCAAGCGGCTGCGGGAGACTGATGAGGACCGCCCCAAGCAGTTCGACAACGTCAACGGCTGCCTGATGGAGGCCGAGGAGGACGCCGAGGGCGACAAGTGGACCGAGCTTCTCGCGCCCGGCCCCGGTGTCTACCACCTCGGCGCCCCCTACCAGCTGCCGCGCGGCACGGCATGTCCCGAGGAGCTGCGGGAGAGCGTCCGCTAGGGCCCTTAGGGTCCTAGGGGTTCACTCGCCCACCGGGAACGCCACGTCGCACACCTGGTCCTCGGGACCGGCCGACTCCCACTCCACGAAGTAGATCTCGCGGCACGCTCCCGTGACCTTCAGGCCTTCGCGGGCCACCCACGCCTCCACCGCCTCGAACGCGCCGAGGATCTGCGGATAGGAGACCTGGGCCTTGGTGATGCGGGTGTAGGCGATCCGGTGCGCGGGTTCCACGCGGGAGCTCGTGCCCCGCTCCCGGCCCGCCTTCGCCGCCCACGCCCGCGCGGCCGCGGCGCCCCTGACGGGGACACACGCCTCCGCGGGGCCGTCGCTGTCCTGGGTGACATCGGCGTGGTAGACGACGAACGGCGAACCCGCCACGCCGCCGCACTCGCTCTCGGCGGCCTCCTCCAGGCGACGCGTCGACGCGTCGATCCAGACCGGCAGCTCCTCGGAGAGCAGGTGCCTGCTCTCGCAGATGACGTACTGCTCGGGCACGTCGACGGTCTTGATCTCGAAATCCTTCTGGTACATCTCGGAACCTCTTCCGGACAGTCGTCCACGGAGGTACCCCACGAGCGTGCGCTGCTCCGCGTGCCGCTCCTCGACGTCCGCCCAGTACGCGGCGACCGCCCGCCCCGCCCGCTCGCCGTCGAGCCGTACCGTCGCGGTGATGTCCGCGAGCGGCATGCCGAGTCGGCGCAGCAGGACGACGGTGCGGGCGTGTTCCACCTGCGCCGCGCGGTAGTGGCGGTAGCCGGTGGACTCGTCGACGTACGCGGGCGTCAGCAGTCCGAGGCGGTCGTACAGGCGCAGTGCCTTGGGCGAGAGCCGTGCGCGGGCCGCGAATTCGCCGATGGTGAGCAGCGGTTCACCGCTTGCCTGGTCGTCCCGCGGTGCGTGCACGTCCATGTCCATGGGGGCATCCTCCGTCACCGGACCCCGTGGCCCGGCACGCAGACGATGGGCTCTGCCCCAGGGGGAAGGTCAACGACGGCCGTAGTACGCCTGCGCCTCCAGCCACCGGCGGTGCCTGCCGCGCCGTACCCCGACGATGATCGCGATGCCGGAGCCCGCGAGGAGGCCGAGGAGCGGTACGACGACGGTCACGACGATGCCGCCGACGAAGGACGCGAGGTCGGCGTCGTCGCCGGGGGCGAAGGTGAGGGCGCCGCGCGGGTCGTCGCACGTCACGCGGTAGTCCGCGTCTGTGTCCGTCTTGAGCACGAACGCCCGCTCCCACTCGCCGCTGCCCTTGGTGACGGTGAAGGTGCTTTCGGGTGTGGTCACGCGCGGTTGCGAGTCGGAGGGGCCGGAGACGATCTTGCAGTGCGCGCGGGCGACGAAGGGGCTGCGTACGTAGATGGCGGCGTCGTCATCGGGACCGATCCGCACCGAGACGGACTGCCCGCTCGTGAAGGCCTTGCCGTCGTCGACGGAGTCCACCGTCGAGGTCAGGGTCAGTACGAAGCTCACGATGCCGACGCCCACGCAGACCGCCGCGATCACCGCCGCGAGGACGAACCACCGCCGTCGGGGCCGCAGTTGCCTCGCGTCTATGCGGGGCGGGGGCCCGGGAGGTGGGCCATAGGGATACATATCGGAACGATGGCAGCCTGTAGGGGGGTTGGGGAAGGGCCCCAAGGATGAGCCCAAGGGTGAGCCCCAAGGATGAGCTGCCGCGAACACCGTGAACGCTCACCCCTTCACGTAATCCCGCCAGATCCGCACCGGAAAGACATTCCCGTGCTGCGATTTCGCCCCGCCCACCCCCGACATGGGAAGGAGCTGCGGCTCGCCCGGACTGGTCCGGAACATCGTCACGGCGGTCGACAACTGCCCGGTGGTGGCGGTGAACCAGGCCGAACGGAGGCGGTCCTGGTCGCCGGTGCGGCCGGCGACGACAGGACGGCCGACGGATGACGCGCCGACGCCGCGCATCGCCTCGGCGGCCTCGTCGGCCACATCCGGATCCAGCGCGCGCCGCGCGCCGGGGCGCGCAAGACCGTCGACGGTCTCGTCGTTCTTGACGACCTTGGTCACCGAGTACGGGTCGTGCCGCAGGCCGCGGTTGACGAACGTGCTGTAGGCGCCGGCCATGCGGATCGCGCTGGGGGTCGACGTACCGATGGGAAAGGTCCGCTCCAGGCGCGCCATGCTGCCTTCGAGCAGCCCGGCGGCGACGGCGGTGCGCCGCACCCGCTCCCACCCGACGTCCTTGCCGAGACGTACGTAGGTGGCGTTGCCGCCCTTGGCCAGGGCTTGGCGGAGGGTGGGGTGAGTGGCGTCAGGCCCGGTGGTGGGGCTGCCCTTGGTGGGGCCGGCGATGGTGGGCGCGGACGATTCCAGCAGGAGGCCGTCGTCGCCGTAGAAGCTCCCGGCTGAGGCGGACTGCCACCGGGTGCCGCGCCCGGCCGGCATACGAAGGCCGTTCTCCAGGGCTGACGCAAGGACGAAGGGCTTGAAAGCGGACCCGACGGGGACGCCGGAGGTGTCGGCGTTGTTGGTGAAGTGCTTGGTGGCGTCGGCCCCTCCGTACAGGGCGACGATGGCGCCGTCGGCCGGACGCACGGAGGCGGCGCCCACCTGCACGCCCTTGTCGGCTTGGCGCTTCTTCGGATCGATGTCGCGGTCGAGGACACGTTCGACAGCGCCCTTCAGCCGCCGCACCTTGTCCTTCTCGAAGGTGGTGTGGATTTTGTAGCCGCCGCGCGCGAGGTCCTTGTCGGTGAGGGAGGTGTGCTGCTTGATGTACTTGTTCGCGACGTCGACGAGGTAGCCGGTCTGCCCGCCGAGGCTGGTGGTCCGGGACTCCTTGTGAGGCTCGGGGTAGGTGGTGAACTTCCCGCGCACTTCGGGCTTCATGAGCCCGGCCTTGACCTGTCGATCAAGGATCCACTTCCAACGGGCCTCGGAACGACGGTGGTTCACGGCACTGACGGAGGGGTCGTACTGCTCGGCGCCCTTCAACAGGGCGGCGAGAGCGGCTCCCTGACTGGGGTTCAACTGCCGTGCCGGGATGCCGTAGTAGGCATGAGCGGCGGCTTCGATGCCATAGGCGCCGCGCCCGAACCAACTGGTGTTGAGGTACCCCTGGAGGATCTCGCGCTTGCTCTTCTTCCGGTCCACCTTCAGCGCGATGACGAACTCCTTGACCTTCCGGGTCACCGTCTGGTCCTGGGAGAGGTAGGTGTTCTTCACGTACTGCTGGGTGATGGTGGACCCGCCCTGGGTCTCCTGGCCACGGACCATGTTGACGGCGGCGCGGGCCAGCCCTTTCGGCGAGACACCGGAGTCGCTGTAGAAGGTGTCGTTCTCGGCGGCGATGACGGCGTTCTCGACGGCGTCGGGAATCTCCGAGAGCCGTACGTTCTGCCGGTTCACGTCACCGGTGCTCACCATCTGGGTGCCGTCGGCCCAGTAGTAGACGTTGGCCTCGCGCTGGGCGGCCGCGTTCTCGTCGGGGATGTCGACGGAGGCGTACACGAGGGCGAAGAGGCAGGTGAGGGAGAAGAGAACGAGGCCGAGGGAGCCGAGCCACTGCCGCCAGGAGGGAATCCACCGCCGGAGGCCGCGCCTGCCGAGGCGTGGATAGTCGACGAGACGGCGGCGGCGTCGAGCCCTGTGAGTGTGTGTCCCCATGGTGGGGGAGAGGGCGGTGGCGGGGGCGAGGGTTGGCCGGAGGGGTATTAGGGGCTCGTAACAGCGGCGGCGGAGGAAAGCGGAGGGAACACGAGGGGCAGGGCCCGGCCGCGGCGGCTCCCCATGGCCACGGCCGGCCCGCCTCAACCATGGGGACGACGACGAGGGAGTGTGCCGGCCTCCATGGGAGTCGACGAACCGTGGCAGGGCCCGAGCGGTACCAGCGCGGTCCGCTGCCGACGGTTCGTCTCACGGGTTCCCGGCACGGGGCGCTCGACACAGGTTGAATCGGCTATGGCCGCGCGGGGGGCTGTCACTTCTTGCACAGAGTGGTGTCGAGGAGGGCGTCGACGTTGGTGAAGCCCTCGGCGGTGGGGGCGAAGTCGGCGGTGACGGCGATCGTCGCGGCGCGGCCGTCATCGGTGACGCCGGGGGTCGAGTGGTAGCCGGGGGTGTCGCCGCCGTGGCCCCACATCAGACCCCCGCAGCTCAGCGGGGTGCTGCTCAGCCCAAGGCCGAACCGGGTGCCCGGGGCGTAGCCCGCCTCGGCGGGGACTTTGACGGTGGTGCGCATCTGGGCGAGCTGGGCGGGCTTGAGGAGCTTGCCGTCGAGGAGGGCGGAGAAGAAGCGGTTCAGGTCGCGAGGGGTGGAGATCAGCTGCCCGGCGGCCCAGCCCCAGGAGGGGTCGAGCACGGTGACGTCCTCCAGCGGAGCTCCGGGCTTCGCCGCGTGGTAGCCCCGGGGGTGCGCTTCGCGGATGCTCTCGTCCCCGACGCCGGGGAAGTAGGTGTGGCGCAGCCCGATGCGGTCGATGACCCGCTCGGTGATCTGCTCGGCCAGCGGGCGTCCTGTGACCTTCTCGATGAGCAGCCCGGCGACGATGTAGTTGGTGTTGCTGTACGCCAGGCTGGTCCCGGGGGCGAACTTCGCCTTGTGCTTCAGCGCGATGTCGAGCAGTTCGCGGGGCTGGCGGTAGGTGTGGCGGCCCTCGCCGAAAACGTCCTCCAGCATGAAGTCGGTGTAGTTCGGCAGCCCGCTGGTGTGCTGGAGGAGCTGGCGGACCCTGATGTCGCGACCGTCTATGCCGTCGCCGCGCAGCAGCCCCGGCAGATGCTTCTCGACGCGGTCGTCGAGCCCGACCTTGCCCTCGCCGACCAGCTGCAGGACGACGGTGGCGGTGAAGGACTTGGTGTTGCTGCCGGCCCGCACCTGCCCGTCGACCGGCACCTTCGCCTTGCTCGTCAAGTCCGCGACACCGGCGGTGTAGTTGCGGCTGCGCCCCTCGCGATCGATGGTGGCGGCCAGGACGGCGGGAAACTTGTCGTCGTTCACCAGCCGCTCCATGCCCTTGCGGACGACGTCACGGGGCCCGTGAGACTGCGTCGCGGAGGTGGCGGATGCCTGTGACTCCCCCGCGGAGGCGGGCAACGTACCGCCCAGGGCGAGGGCGGCGGTGACGAGGGCCACGAGCGCGATTCCCCGCTGCCGCCGCTGTCGCCGTACGGGCGACGGATGACGGACGGGCCCGAGGGCCTGAGAACGAGGCGACGGAGAACGAAGCGACGGAGAGCCAAGGGACGGAGAACGATCAGACATGCGGGAACTCCCCTGTGAAGCCAGCTGATTGCGGCGATGAAGGCGATGAAGGCGATGAGCGGGACAGCCCCAGCCTGTGCGTTCAAGATCCTCGAGACCATCCGGCCAGCGGGCCCACGCGACGGGGGGTAGCCCCAGCCCTCTTGAGCCGCCACCGACGGACGTCGGCATTGCGGACGCAACCGGCAGCCCCACCTGCGAGGCTGTGTTGCGTGACGTACGCAGTGAGTGTGGATACCCGGATAGCCGGCGGCACCTCCGAGATGGATGAGCTGCAGCGGATCGGCGCCGGCGCTCTCCTTGAGGGCGGCTTCGAGGCCGTCGAGGAGGTCCAGGGCCCCGACGGGGTGGAGGTGAAGCTCCTGGACACCTTCGTGGGCGTGTATCCCGGTGGGGCGCTGTTGAAGGTCTTCGTGGACGCCCCGGCGCTGGAATTCGCCGAGGAAGCTGTCCGTGAACTGGTGGAGGAACTGCTGGAGCGGACGGAGCTGCTCTCGGACTGGACCGTCGAACGGTGCCAGGTGGAGCTCCATCCGGACCTGGCGAAGGAGAGCCTGGACGCGGCCGACGGCCCGGATGCCCCGCCGGACGACGTCGAGTCCCGCCGTGCGCGGTTGATGGGGCTGGCGGGGGGAACGGCGTCCACCGACGCCGAGACCGGGACGACCGCCGAAACCGGGACGACCGCCGAAACCGAGGCGATCCGTTCCAAGATCCGCACCCTGGCCCCGCGGCTGGCCGCGGTGGACGCGGTGATGTTCGGAGTGCCTGAGGAGGCCAAGGGCACGGACAAGGCCAAGGGCACGGAGGAGCACGGCTCCGGCATCTCGGTCGAGGACGCCGAGCTTGCTGCCGGAGCCCTGATCTGGGGCACCGATGTCCTCCTGGACGAGCTGTTCCAGGATGCGCACACGCTGGACCGGGAGGGCTCCAACGCCACCGAGTGCGACCGCCCCATGTGGCTACTCGACGAGCTGCCCCCGCGCTACGCCCTGCAGTACGACGCGCGTTTCGCCCGGCGCTTCCTGGTGACGGCGATTGCCCTGACGACGCGGCTGACGGAGGGCAGCTTCCAGCAGTTGAGTTGCGTGGCCGAGGAGTTGGCCCTCAGGCTGCTGTTGCGCGAGGCCGAGGTCACGCTCGACACCTTTGGTCTCCTCGACGATGGCGTCTCCTCGGCGCTGGAGTGCTTCGCCACTCTCGTCTACGCGGACATGGACCACGAGTGGCTCTACGACGACTCGCTGGACGGCATCGACGAGAGCGAGGTGGGCGAGGCCCTAGGTGTCGCCCCCATGGGGATCTCGAGCTGGTTCACACCCTTCAACAGGGGCCGGTACGTCCACCCGTACGCGGCCGACGAACCCGACCCCGAGCCGCCCGAGCCGCCTGAGCGGCCTTAGCCGCGTCAGCCGCCTCAGCCGCCTCAGCCGCCGAAGCGGACCCTGTACTGCTCCTTGCCGTTGGGGAAGTCGTCCAGCGTCCCGCCGCCCCAGTCGTGGTCGAAGTACGCCTGATACTCCGAGTCCTGGACAAGCTCGGCCATCCGGTCGATGAAGTAGGGCGAGTCGCCTCCCCCCGCATAGGAGTCGCCCTTCTGGTACAGGCCCCATTCCGGATACGACTTCGGCTTCTTGTGCGCGGCGGCGAATTCCTTGAAGTCATTCACCCCCATGACGGTGGTGAGGCTGTGGTTCCACCGCTGAGACGGCGTAGCGGCCGGGCGCTGCCACCACACGTCGTAGATGTTCAGACCTACTATGTCGACGTAGTTGTCGCCGGGGTACAGCGTCTCGAATGACGTGACCTTGCCCGAGGGGCCGACAGCCATGTTGTAGTCGAATTGGAAAGCCGCCCCGGCGCGAGCACGCATAAGGGTGACGACCTTCCGGAACATCGCCCGATAGGCTGCCGGGTCGTCGGTTCCCTGCCACGGTCCGATGTTCTTGTTGTTCCCCTCGTACCCGGGGCGGATGACGGAGTTGCCCAGGCCGTTCTTGATCATCAGGTCGGCAAGGGTGCGGAACTGGTCGTCGTACTTGCCGCTGAGCCCATCCGCGAAATTTCCGCCCTTGGGCAGCAGATGCAACCCGAGTACGAAATCCCGGTCGGCTCCGGCCTTCTTCCAGTCACCCCAGTACTTGGTCGCGTACTGGTTCCACTTGATGTTCTCGGACGGGTCCAGGTAGTCGGTCGCGTCCATCTGCGAACGGCCGAGCCACGTCCGGGAGTTGTCCACAGCATCGGTTTTTCCCGGACCGACGTAGACACCCAGGCGGGATGGCGTGATGGCGCCCTCGGATGGCATGGCCATGGAAGCGAGGATAACTGCCGCCATGGCCAGTGTCGTCGCCAGCTTTCGTTTCATTCTCATCCTTGTCGACCGGCTGGTGCGGGGCCAGGATTCTGGTACCCCGACTGCTCTCCGCAGCTGCTCTTGAGCCACCTGGACCGGCCCATGGCCCCGCCATTCTCAGAAAGTCCGCGTGCGCAGGCAATGAAAGATCGCTACTACGTGTATTCGTAGGGAAAAGAAACCTTGCCGCAGGCGCACCGCCATGCTGTCCTTGCAGCCGACAGGTCCCCACGGGTCTATATCCAAGGGGATTCGCTGCTACCGGGCATCGTTGAAGCCGGAAGCCGCATGGCACATCTCACGTCACCGTCGTCACGCCGATCTACCAAGTGACGCGGACGGTGCGGGCGTCAGGACCAGCTTTGACGGCGAGGCGACTGACTGCAACGGTGCCGTCGGTCCAGGTGAGGGGCGGCGTGTGCGCCCCCGGCTGCCACACGCCATTGGACCCCAAGTCGAGGTTCGGCGCGCCGCGGTGCATGGGAGGGCGCGCGGGGTCGATGTGCCATATGAGCAGGCCGTCGCCGGGGAAGGCGCGATCGTACTTGCGGGGCCCATCGGACCTCCGGCGTTCGAGGAGGAAGTACTCCGAGGGGCCTCGACTCGGATGCCAAAGAATGACGGCACCGTCCGGCTTTTCCGCGGATATCTCAGTGACCTCCGCATTGCCATTTGGCGTCAGTTCAACACACTGTGGCTCGCACCATCCCAGTTGAAGTTTGTGCCAGGCGTCGAGGTGGACGATTTCCTGATCATTCGCATAGAAAGGGTAGGCGCCCATCAAAGTGAGGAGGTAGTTCATGCTGCCCGGGTTGTACATGTCGATGGTTCCGATCGAATGAAACACCTCATGCGCTATCTGATAGAACGGCGTAAAGGGGCCACTGAACGCAATGTGCACCTCGAGCGTCGCTGTCACGTCAGAGAAAGGGAAGGGGAGGTCAATAGTTGTATACACGGGGTCATTTGGCCGATTCGCCGGGAAGCGATACCTGTGGTTTTCAACGACAAGGACCACCAGCTCCTCGTGACTGACCATCAGGTCAAGCGCAGCGCCATCAACTCCAAGGAATATAAGCCGCGAGGAGTCGATGATCTTCTGTGCAACCTTCTGTATATGCGTTGCATCATCGAGATTTCCGAACACGCCCATGGGGAAGGGGCCGGCCACTTCTGCCCGAGTGAACGAGAATCTGCCGATTGAGCATTCTTGCGCATATTCGGTGAGGCTGGCCGGGTTGACGGGGTTATCGGTCGTGAAGGGAAGGGCGGGGTTCCCGAACGCCAACTTGTCGTAGTACGTGAATGGATGCACCGATGAAATGCGCGGAAATCCACCCTCCGCGTTGTCATCCCATTCCAGAAGAAGGACAAGCAACGGACGCAGGCCCAATGCGTTCTTCCCCTGAACGCGCATCGATGCGTGTCCGAACTCGGCGAGTGTCGGTGCCATGAGAAGCATCCCAGGTTCAGTACAGCCGCTTGCTGCCAAACGGGCCGACATAGCGGCCCAGCGGAACCTTCATCTAAGACGCTACTCTCAGGTGAATGCGATTGCGCGCTAGCCGAAAGCTTATCGCCATGAAGGAAGCCCCCTCGGAGCGACTCCGAGGGGGCTTCTCACCGTTCCGCGCCTGGTTAGGCATGGTGCCCCCGGCAGGATTCGAACCTGCGACACCCGCTTTAGGAGTTCGATCCGTGCTCGGTTCGGCCGCGGCTCCCTGCGGTGGCGTAGTCGCATCGTTGATGTCACCTGTGGATGTCAGCCTGGGCTAGCGCTTCTTGCGTATCTTGCGCTTCTTCGCCTTGGCTTCTTTCTCCTTGCGTTGGGCCACGCCGTACGCCGTCAACGAACCCCCGCCTGGATCGTCAGAGGTGCTCCTATGCATGAGTGACAGAGTCCAGTGCCTCTGGAGGAGTGATCTGCTGTGCGTCGGATCCCCGTCGACACCCCCACCGCCTCACCGCGGCCGGAGTCCCGTGCCGCGTCGTGAGGGAGATCCTCGGGCACCCAGATCAGCATCACTATGGGCGTCTATACGCACGTCGTCCAGGACATGCAGCCGAGGCCATGAGCCACATGGACCGGTTGATGAGGAAGCGGCGGCCCGGTCGTCAGTGACCGCCCGCGTTGATGTCAGGAGTAGATGTCAAAGGCCCCGGACCAAGATCGATCCGGGCCTTTTCGCTTGTGTCCCTGGCGGGGTTCGGACTGGATCTGTACGGGGTGGTGAGGGCCAGTGGTTGGTGCTCCCAGCGACGTAGGTATCCAGTGACGGCGTCGTCTCATTCGACTGATTCGAGTCACTCACTCGTCATGCGGGGCTTCCAGTTCCAGGAGTCGCTCGGCGATGTCGTCGGCCCACTCTTGGGCCCATCGGCGTAGTCCGGCGATCGCCTGTTCGTCGAGACCGTAGGCAGCGAACTCGGTGTCGTCGATCCAGTCCGCTCCAGCGAGGCGGGCTTGGAGGTCGGTGACATCGAAGGTGTCGCGGGCATGGCGCCGGCCGAGTTCTTCGAGTTCGGGGTGGCTCCAGCGGTCTGCCGCAGCGCGGACGTCGATGAGGTCGCGGGCCAGGCCACGGTCGGACAGCGCTCGGACTTTGGTGCCGACCACGTCTTCGAGGGAGAGGACGAGCCCGTACTCGGTCTGCACGGGTGGACGCCAGAGGGCTTCCTTGAGGACGTCGACCTCGCACTCTTCGCCGCTGTTCGGGTCGCTGACGATGAGTCGCGCGGAGAGGGGATCTGTCTCCAACGCCCGCACCCGCCAACCTCGTTCTTCCAACCCGGACTGGACCGTGGCGGCGATCTTCTCCATGGACTCAGGGTTCTCGGTGGCGACGTCGACGTCCTGGCTGAGGCGGTCTACCAGGCCGTGGGCCTGGACGGCGTAGCCGCCGGTGAGGGCGAGGGGGTAGGGGGAGCCCACGGCGAGTACGTCGGTGAGCAGGCGGCGGTGCAGTGCGGTCAGGTTCACGCAACGGCCTGGGTGCGCGGGGCCAGCTCGGGGAAGGCGGATTCCCAGACGTCGCGCAGGTCCCGGCTGATCAGTGTGCGCAGGGTGGGCCACAGACTGACGAGCAGGTCCCGGTTGAGGCGCTCGACCAGGTCGTCGTGGAGACCTTCGGCCAGGACGATGCGGTAGCAGCTCATGCGTAGGCGAGGCTGGTCGAGGTCGAACTCGGTCAGCCCCGACCAGGCCAGGTGCAGCGGCAGGCTCACGATCCCGTGGGCAGGACCGGCGAGTGTCGCGAGCTCGGCAGGCAGCCGCCGGGCGAACTTGGCTCGGCGGAGCTCGGAGAGGTCGGGCGGTGAGGCCATGCCTCGATTATTGCCTGAGGACGCGGGTGGGGCTGCGAAATGTTCCGACACTTGAAGTAAAGAGCCCTCGTAGTGATCAGTCCTGGGGTGCCGCATCCGTTCCATGCTTTGGGCGGCCCTGGCCCTGGCGCTTGTGGAGTGGGTCGTACAGCGAGATGAGGGCTGCGGGCTGGTGATCTCGGCGATTGCCGGGAGTCCCTGCTGGGGCCGGCACCAGCACGGCCGCAGGGGCAGTCTTCGGCTCCCCGCTCACCGCCCGGCTCCACGCCAACAGCGACTACGTCACGCACAGCATCAAGCTGCCCGCCGACCGGCTCCCGGAGATCAGCCACGCGGCGGAGACGATCACCAGCGCCGCAGCACCCAGGCACGCACAAGGGCCCGCGACCAAGCAGGTCGCGGGCCCTTGCCCGAGCAGCGCATCCCGTACAGACCGTACGGATGCTTTCCGTGCCCCCGGCAGGATTCGAACCTGCGACACCCGCTTTAGGAGAGCGGTGCTCTATCCCCTGAGCTACGAAGGCGTACTGGTGCCGCCACGGATGGCGGTTCCAGACAGGGTAGCGGATTGGGGGTGGGGCGGTGGTGGCTGGTACGTCTCAGGGCGTTGGGGTCCAGGTGCCCAGCCAGTCGCCGGTCTCCTGGCCCGCGGCCTGCGTGGCCGTCAGGTGGGGGCGGTCTTCGCTTGCCGGGCCGGAGCCCGCGCCTGTGTTCCTGTACTCGGCGAAGCGGTCGTTCTTCCAGGGGAAGCCGCCCATGTCCGACCATGGGGTGGTTTTGACGGCCGCGCTGAGGGTGGAGTCGCGGAACGTCGTCTGGGGGGACAGGGTCGCGTCGCCGCCCGCGTGCCAGTTGCGGCCCAGGTGGAAGCTGCGGGCGGACACGTCGCCGGTCACCGTGGTGTTCGTGATCAAGAAGCCCTTGCGGTCCGGGGGCGTGCTCGGAGCGGTTATGTAGCCCTGTGACGTGCCGTCCCAGCGCTTCTTCAGGGTGATTACCGAGCGGTCCACCACCGCTGTCGCCCGGCCGAAGATGAAGTCCGTGTTGCCCACGATGTAGGAGTTGCGGACGTAGGCCCGGCCCAGTTTGTTCTTGGCCGCCGTGTCCAGGAGGAGGGTGTCCTGGTCGCCCGTGATGATCATGTTGTCCAGGAACGCCTTGTCGGCCGCTGTGCGCAGGGCCACCGCCTGGTGTCCTGCCAGGTTCTGGTTCGCCTTTTCGTCGAAGTCGTTGGCGATCGTCAGGTTGCGGGCCTGGAAGTCGTCCGCCTCCGCGGCCACCGTCGCGCTGCCCGAGGTGCCGTAGGTGCCCGAGCCGTCCGGCTTGGGGGTGCCCGCCGCGTTGTCGTACACGATCACCGTGTCCTTGCGGCTGCCGCCCGTGCCCTGGAGCGTGACGTGCGGCTTGTTGGCCGGGATCTTCACCGTCTCCCGGTACGTGCCCGGTGCGATGGACACCACCACCCGTGAGGTGTTGTTCGTCGGGACCGCGTTTACCGCCGCCTGGACCGTCTTGTACTGGCCGCTGCCGTCCTTCGCCACGGTGAGAGTGGACGCCGTCCTGGCGGCGGTTCCGACCGCCGTGCGCGGGCCCGCACCCGCCTTCACCTTCGCCGGGACGTCCGCCGCCTTGTCGGGCGTGTAGGCGTAGAAGCTCTTCGGGTCGAAGGCTGTTCCTCCGCTCTCGTTGCGGCCGCTGGTGCCGACGAAGACGTTGCCTCGCTGCACGACGGCGGCTGAACTGTCCTTCGTCACCGGGTTGTTCATGCCCTCGAAGTAGCTGTTCTCCAGGACCATCTTCGTCCTGCCGCGCGAGTAGTTCCCGTACGACGAGGTGATGTCCGTGCCCGCGACGTCCTGGAGGTAGTTGTTGTAGAGGTGCGCGTGGGCCACGTTGTCGGTGGACGGGTTGCGCTGCTCGGTCTCGCGGAACCAGTTGTGGTGGATCGTGATGTCGGCCGTCGTGTTCTCGGTCCAGCCGATGCCGAATGTCTTGTTGTTGTTGCTCAGTTTGTTCCAGGACACCGTCAGGTAGGTCGTGTCCTTGCGGCTGTCTATCAGGCCGTCCGCCATGTGCCGCAGATCGTTGTGGTCGATCCAGACGTGGTGCGCGCCGTCCATCTGGATGGCGTCGAAGTCGTGCTCCTTGTCGTTCCACGTGCCCGCGTACGAGTCCCGGATCGTGAGGTTCCGGATGATGACGTTGTGCACGCCCTGGCCCAGGAAGAAGCCGCCCCCGACGATGTGGCCCGCGGTGCCCGCACCCACGATCGTCTTGTCCGACGCGACCTTGATCTCCTTGCCCTTGGGGTCCATCGTGATCGCCGCCGCGACCACGATGACGTACGGATCGGAGGCCGTCGCGTACTTCTCCAGGTCCGCCAGCGTCTTGACGGTGACCGTCTTTCCGTCGCGCCCGCCGTAAGTCCCGTTCTGGCCCAGGGCGTTGACCGATGCGAAGCCGTCGGCGGCGTCGGCGGCGTCGGCGACGTCGGGCGCCCAGGCGGTGGGGCCGGATGCCGCCGATGCCCTCGGCTGTGCGTCCTCGCCGAAGACCCCGAAGGCCGTGCCGTACGTCAGCCCCGCCGCGGCCGCCACGGCGACCGGGATGCCGAGTCTCAGGCTCAGCCGGCGCCTGCGGTGCTGGGCCGCGCGCTCGTGCTGGTTCGCTTCCATGTGCCTCATCCGCCCTGGTGATGGTTGGTGTGCGTTGCGCAGGGCAGTCGCCACCAGGGGGGTCATTGGTTGCCGCAGATGCGGCAGGTGCCACGGTCGCCGGTCAGGTCGGCCCGGCTCGACCGTCCCGCTCCGCGAGGTCCACGTCGATCGTCGTCCGCAGGTCCGCGAGCAACGTCTCGAATCGCTCCAGGAGTTCGGGCGGGTACTGGGCCATCGTCGCGTCCATGCGCTTCGCGAGCGGCGTGAAGAACTCGTCGGCGCGGTCCCGGATGCCCGGGCGGCTGTGCAGCGTGACGACGCGGCGGTCGGTGTGCTCCCGGGTGCGGACGATGTGGCCCGCGGCTTCGAGGCGGTTCAGGAGCGCGGTGGTGGCCCCCGAGGAGAGCAGGATGCGCTCGCTGAGGCGGGCCGGGGAGAGCGGGGTGCCGCGGTCCTCGGCGATGACGATCTCCAGGAGGGCGTCGGCGTCCGTGGAGTGCAGGCCGAGCCAGACGGCGAAGCGGCGGCTGAGCTCGTTGTAGCGCTCGCCGTAGCCCCTGAGTCCCTCCATCAGGCGCTCGCGCTGCGCCGTCACCTCGCCGGGTGTCGGTTCCTTCGTCGCCACCGCGCCGCCCGCCCTCTCTGGTCCCTCTGCCTGCCTGTCCCGCACTCGTGCTTTGACAACTTACCGGCCCCACATTACCTTCACCGTGGAATTACTTCACCATGGAGGTATCGATCGAGATGCGTGACCCGTCCCCCGGCCCGTCCCCCGGCCCGACGCCCGGCCCATCGCCCGGCCCGACGCCCGACCCGTCCCCCGCCGCGCCCACAGCCCGCCGCTGGCTCGGTCTCATCGCCATCGCCCTCGGCGTCGCCCTGATCGTCGTGGACACCACGATCGTCAACGTGATCGTCCCCTCGGTCATCGAGGACCTGGACGCCAGCTCGGCGCAGGCGCAGTGGATCCAGGAGTCGTACGCGATCGTCTTCGCGGCGCTGCTCCTGCTGACCGGGCGCCTCGCCGACATCTTCGGCGCCCGCCGGATATTCGTCGCGGGCGTCGTGGTCTTCGGTGCGACCAGCGTGCTGGCCGGGCTCGCGCCCGGCAGCGGGCTGCTGATCCTGGCCCGCTTTCTGCAGGGCGCGGGCGCGGCGATGATCCTGCCGACCTCGCTCTCCCTGCTGAACGCGACCTTCACCGGCAAGGCGCGCGGCCAGGCCTTCGCCATCTGGGGCTCGACCATCGGCGCCGCCGCCGCGCTCGGCCCGCTGCTCGGCGGCTGGCTGGCCGAACACGTCTCGTGGCGCTGGGCGTTCGGCATCAATGTGCCGCTGTCCGTCCTCGTCGCCGCCGGAGTGCTGCTCTACATGGCGCCCTCACCGCGGACCAAGGGACGGCTGGACGTGGCTGGTGCGGTGCTCTCCGCGGTCGGGCTCGGGCTGCTCGCCTTCGGGCTCGTCGAAGGGCGTACGTACGGATGGATCGTCAGCATCGAGCCGCTGGAGGTGCTCGGGGTCAGCTGGGGGAGCGGCCCCTCGCCCGTTCTCGTCGCCCTCGTGCTCTCCGCCGTCACGCTGTTCGCCTTCGTGCGGCGGCAGATCGCGCTCAGCCGGGGCAGTGACTCCGCACAGTCCTGCGCACAGTCCTCCTCGCGGGTCCTGATGGACGTACGGCTGTTCTCGATCGCCTCATTCCGCAACGGCAACATCGCGACCCTGATCATCGGCCTCGGAGAGTTCGGCATCGTCGCGGTGCTCCCGCTGTGGCTGCAGTTCACCCTCGGCTACAGCGCCTTGGAGGCGGGGCTCGCCCTGGTGCCCATCGCCATCGGCAGCTTCGTGGCGACCGGTGTCAGCTTCCCGCTGGCCGCCAAGGTCTCGGCGCTCGGGCAGGTGCGCATCGGTCTCGCCCTGGAGGTCGTCGGGTTGGCCGGGGTCGGGTTCATCGCCGCCCCTGACAGCTCCTGGTGGGCCGTCGCGCTGATGCTCTTCGCGTACGGGATCGGTGTCGGGTTCGCCACCGCCCAGGTCACCAACGTGGTCCTCGCCGAGGTGCCGCACGAGAGCGCGGGGCAGGGCTCCGGCATCCAGAGCGCCTTCCGCCAGCTCGGTTCCGCGCTCGGGATCGCCGCCCTGACCACGGTCTTCTTCACCACCCTCAGCACGAACCTGCGCGACCGGCTGAGCGATGCCGGTGTGCCGTCCGGGAAGGCCGACCAGCTCACCGGCGCCGTCACCGACAGCGCGGGAGCAGCCATCGGGCCCCTCGCGGACCGCCCGGAGACCGCGTCCTTCGCCGACGCGGCGCGCTCGGCGATGACCGACGGGGTCGCGCTCGGCGGCTATGTCGCCGCGGGCTTCGTCGTCCTCGGGCTCATCGCCACCTTCCTCGTGCCGGCCGCCACCGCGAGGCATGAAGAAGCGGCGGAGGATCAGGGCGACGTGGTCGCCCAGGTGTAGGCGTGCAGGCGCAGGGCGAGCTGGATCTCCAGGGAGCGTTCCGGGGTCTGCCAGTCGGCGCCGAGCAAGTGGCCTATGCGGTCGAGGCGTTGGACCACCGTGTTCACGTGGACGTGCAGGGAGTCCTTCGCCTTGGACTGGCTCATGCCGCAGGCGAAGTAGGCCCGCAAGGTGTGCACGAGTTCGGTGCCTCGCTTGGCGTCGTAGTCGAGGACCGGTCCCAGTGTGCGGCGTACGTAGGAGTCCAGGTTCGTGTCGTCGCCGAGGAGTACGCCGAGGAAGCCGAGGTCGGGCAGGTCCGCGCCCTGGCCGGTGTGGCCGAGCGCGCGCAGGGCGGACAGGCAGCGCAGTGCTTCGGCGTGCGCCTGGGCGAGGGCCTCGGGGCCGGTGGCCGGGCCCGCGGCGCCGACCGTGACCGGGGATCCGGCGGCCTGGGTGAGCTCGGCCGCGAGCGCGCGGGCCCGGGAGCCGGTGTCGTCGGCCGGGAGCACCAGGACCACGTGGTCGTGGTGCAGGCCGGAGAGGCCGTGGCGGATGCGGGCGGCGCGGGCGGCCGATGACAGCAGCAGCTGGCGCGGGGCCGTGTCGCTGTGGGCGACGAACACCGAGTGGGGGAGCGCCAGGTCGACGTCGAGGCGGCGGGCACGCGAGGTGAGGCGGCCCGGAGTGCCGGAGAGGGAGAGCAGATCGCCGAGGAGTTCGCCGCGTACGCGGTCCTCCGCCTCGGCGGCCGAGCGGCGCAGGAGCAGGAGGAGCGCCGTGACGACCCCGGCGCGTTCGAAGAGGCGGCGGTCGGCCTCGCCCAGGTCGGCACGGCCGGTGAGGGCGATGCTGCCCAGGAGCTCCGGGCCCGCGAGGACGGCGCACACCCAGGTCCCGTCGAGGGGAACGGCCCGCCCGCTGGCACGCGAGGCGGCGACGGCCTTGGCCGGGGGCGTACGGGGGGCGGCGCCCACGCGGGCGAGTGGGTCGGCGTCGACGCGGGCGAGTTCCGTGCCGTCCGCGTCGTGGATGAGTGTGCCGCCGCGCAGCAGCGCGCCGATCGCCGTCGCGACCTCGGTGAAGTCGCCGCCGCGCAGGACGAGATCGGTCAGGCGGTCGTGCGCGTCCTCGGCCCGGCGCAGCGCCTCGCTGTGCGCGCGGATGGTCTGCGACGCCTCGTTCAGGTCGACGAGCGCGGCCCTGGTCTCCTCCATGCGGCGCGCACTGTCGATGGCGATCGCCGCGTGGTCGGCGAGCGAGGAGAGCAGGGCTCCCTCGTCCGGCGTGAAGGCGCGTGCGGTGCGGTCGGCGGCGTACAGGACACCGATGACGTGCGTGCCCTGCCGCAGCGGTACGCCGAGGATGGCGTGCAGGCCCTCTTCGAGTACGGCGCTGTCGATGGGCACGGTGTGCTGGAATCGGGGGTCCACCTCGTAGTCCCCGGTGGCGTACGGACGGGCGGTCTGCGCGACGAGGCCGCCGAGCCCCTCGCCCATGCCCAGGCGCAGATTCTGGAACGCGGCGGAGACCGAACCGTCCGTCACCCGCATGTAAGTGTCGCCCGCCACCGGGTCGTTGAGGGAGAGGTACGCGACGTCCGTACGGAGAAGCAGCTTGGCCCGGTGCACGATGGCGCGGAGCACCGCGTCCAGGTCGCGAAGCGCCGCGAGGTCGCCCGCCGTGTCGAACAGCGCGGTGAGCTCGGCCTCCCTGCGCTGGTGCTGGTTCAGGGTGCGGCGCACGCGCAGGGCGGTCTGCGTGGCCTCGTCGATCGCCGTGAGCTCGGCGCCGCTCGCCCCGGCCGCGCGGGCCGCCGCGGCAGGACGGGCGAACTGCTCGGCCGGCGCGTCCTGGGCGAGCAGGTCGAGCAGCTCGCGCAGGGCGGCGTACCCCTGCTCCCGGCGGGCGGCGCGGTCGGCGGCCTCTGGCGAGCTGGGCATACGGCGGGTCGCCTCCGGGAGCGGGGTGCGCGAGCCTTTGGAGCGCGCACGGGGTGCGGTTCAGCTTCCGATTGTCGCCGAGGGCGTGCTGCTCGCACCCTCGGAAGCTGACCCCTTGACGGCGGGGGAGGCGAGCGAACGGCCACGCGTCTCCTTCGCCACCAGCACGGTCAGCGTCGTGATCACCACCGTCACGCAGACGTAGAGGGCCACCGGCGTCGCCGAGTCGAAGTCCTTGAGCAGCTCGACCGCGATGATCGGAGCGAGCGCGCCGCCGATGATGGACGCGAGCTGCGAGCCCATCGAGGCCCCGGAGTAGCGCACCTTCGTATCGAACATCTCGGAGATGAAGGCGGCCTGCGGCCCGTACATCGCGCCGTGCAGGAGCAGCCCGACCGTGACCGCCAGGGTGATCACGGCGAACGACTTGCTGTCGACGAGCGCGAAGAACGCGAACCCCCACGCCGCCATGCCGATCGACCCGATCAGGGTGACGGGCCTGCGGCCGATGCGGTCCGAGAGCGCGCCCCACAGCGGGATCGTCACGAAGTGCACGGCGGAGCCGATGAGTACGGCGTTCAGGGCGGTGCTCTTGGGAAGTTCCAGGTGCACGGTGACGTAGACGAGGACGAAGGCCGTGAGGATGTAGTACGAGACGTTCTCGCCGAGCCGGGTGCCGATGGCGGTGAGGACGCCGCGCCAGTTGTGCCGGAAGACCTCGACGACGGGGGCGTCCTGCTTGGGGGCCCCACCCGAGGCCAGAGCAGCCTCGGCCTCCGCGCGGGCCTGCGCCTCCAAGAAGAGCGGGGATTCCGAGACCGAGACCCGTATCCACAGGCCGATGATCACGAGCACTCCGGAGAGCAGGAACGGGATGCGCCAGCCCCAGGCGAGGAACGCCTCGTCGGACTGGACGGCGGCGAGGAGCGCGAGGACGCCGGTGGCCAGGAGGTTGCCGCCGGGGGCGCCTGCCTGCGGCCAGGAGGCCCAGAAGCCGCGGTTCTTGTCGTCGCCGTGCTCGGAGACGATCAGGACGGCGCCGCCCCACTCGCCGCCGAGCGCGAAGCCCTGGATCAGGCGCAACACCGTGAGCAGGATCGGAGCGCCGACGCCGAGCGTGGCGTGGGTCGGCAGCAGGCCCATCGCGAAGGTGGCGCCGCCCATCAGCATCAGGCTGAGCACAAGCAGCTTCTTACGGCCGATCTTGTCGCCGTAGTGGCCGAAGACGACGCCGCCCAGCGGCCGTGCGGCGAAGCCGACCGCGTAGGTGAGGAAGGAGAGGAGGGTGCCGACCAGGGGGTCGCTGTTGGGGAAGAAGAGGGTGTTGAAGACGAGCGCGGCGGCGGAGCCGTAGAGGAAGAAGTCGTACCACTCGATGGTGGTGCCGATGAGGCTGGCGCTGATGATGCGGGCGATACCCGGCTTGCCCGGGGGCTTGCCCTGGGCGCGCGGCGTTGCGGCTGCCATGGCGTGATCCGTTTCTCGATGGGGACGTTTCTCGATGGGGGCGTGTGGTGAAAAGGCGCTGGGGGAGCGGGAGTTCAGCCGGCGGTCCAGCCGCCGTCCAGGGGCAGCGACGCGCCGGTCACGAAGCCGCTGTGCGGTCCGCAGAGCCAGAGCGCGGCGGCGGCGATCTCCTCGGGCTCGACAAGGCGCTTGAGCGCGGAACGCCGCAGCAGTACGTCGGTGAGGACCTGCTCGGGGGCGATGGCGTGGGCGGTGGCCTGGGCGCTGATCTGGTCCTCGACGAGGGGCGTGCGGGTGTAGCCGGGGCAGAGGCAGTTGCTGGTGACGCCGTGCTCCGCGCCTTCCAGGGCGGTGACCTTGCTCAGGCCCTCCAGGGCGTGCTTGGCGGCGACGTAGGCGGACTTGAAGGGGCTCGCGCGCAGGCCGTGCACGCTGGAGATGTTCACGACGCGGCCCCAGCCGCGGGCGTACATGTGGGGCAGCGTCCTGCGCAGCAGGAGGAACGGCGCGGTGACCATGACCTTCTGGATCAGGTCGAACCGCTCCGGGGGGAACTCCTCGATGGCGGCGACGTGTTGGAGCCCGGCGCTGTTGACGAGGACGTCGACGCGGGTGGGCAGGGTGTGCACCGCGGCGGGGTCGGCGAGGTCGACGGCGTGCGCCTCACCGTCGATCTCGTCGGCCACGTCCTTGGCCGCGTCGGCCTGCTGATCCACCACGTGGACGAAGGCGCCGGCACCGGCCAGGGCCACGGCGCAGGCCCGGCCGATGCCGCTTGCGCCGCCGGTGACCAGGGCGGTGCGTCCGGTGAGGTCGGTTCCGGCGGGGGCGGCACCGCCGGGAATGGGGCTCGTCATGGCCGGAAAGGTAAGGGCGCGCCGCACGGGGATCCCATGTGTGGGGCCCACATAACCGGGGGGCGCGTCATGTGGGCGGGTGCGGCCGTCCGGGTACGGTTCCGGTGACCCACGTCACGCTCGACGTCCCGCAAGCTGTGCTACCTTGCGAACAGCACGTGTGTACGCCGCTTTCTGCGGCGCCGGTGCCGATCTTCTTTTCTTCCGCCTCTTCGAGGCTCCCGCAGCTCCGTGGCTTCCATAGTTTCTGTCGCTTCGCGAAGCCCTTTGCCGCAGTTCTTCTCTCCGCCCGACGTACGGGACGTGAACACACCGTCCCGCCGGGCCCCTTCATTCGCATGCCTGCGAAAGGACCCCACCATGAGTACCGCAACCATCACCCGCAACAAGACCACCCCGAGCAGGGCAACCACCGAGACCCCCGTCGTCGCCGCCTCCGGCATCCTCGACGCGAGTCACAACGCCAACGGCCATCTCCGTACAGGCGATTGCCTCCCCACCCCGAACGACGTACAGGTTCCCTCCGCCCTCATCCGCCGACTCGGCCTGCGTGCAGGCGATGTGGTGCAGGGTGAGTGCGGGCGGCCCCGCACGCTGACCTCCGTCGAGCGTGTCAACGGGCACTCGGCCGAGGCGCTGCACCGGCGCGCACGGTTCGGTGACCTCACCCCGCTGCACCCCCGTGAGCGGCTCCGCCTGGAGACGCCGGGCGATGGTGGCGGCAGCGTCGCGACGCGGCTCATCGACCTCGTCGCCCCCGTCGGCAAGGGCCAGCGCGGCCTGATCGTCGCGCCGCCCCGCACCGGCAAGACCGTCCTGCTCCAGCAGATCGCCGCCGCCGTCAGCGCGAACCACCCCGAGGCGCACCTCATGGTGGTGCTGCTCGACGAACGGCCCGAAGAAGTCACGGACATGAAGCGTTCCGTACGCGGCGAGGTGCTCGCCTCGACCTTCGACCGGCCCGCCAAGCAGCACATCGCCCTGGCCGAACTCGCCGTCGAGCGCGCCAAGCGGCTCACCGAGGAGGGCAAGGACGTCGTCATGCTCTTCGACTCCCTCACCCGGCTCTGCCGCGCGTACAACAACGCGGCCTCCAGCGGCGGCCGCACCCTCTCCGGAGGTGTCGACGCCGCCGCCATCCAGGGGCCCAAGCGCCTCTTCGGCGCCGCGCGGCTCGCGGAGGAGGGCGGGTCCCTGACCATGCTCGCCACCGTGCTCGTGGAGACCGGATCGCGCGCCGACGACTACTACTTCGAGGAGCTCAAGGGCACCGGCAACATGGAGCTCCGCCTCGACCGCGGCATGGCCGAACGACGCGTCTTCCCCGCTGTCGACGTCACCCCGTCCGGCACACGACGTGACGAACTCCTGGTGCCCGCCGATGAGTTGACGGCCGTACGCGGCCTGCGGCGCGCCCTGCACGGCAGGGACGCGCAGAGCAACCTGGAGGCGATCATCGAGCGCCTGCGCAAGACCCCGAACAACGCCGCCTTCCTGCGCCAGGTGCAGCAGACCGTGCCCGGCGCCGGCTCCTCCAAGGTCAACGGCGCCTGAGACCCTGCACTTTCACGGCCGCGTGACGTGCACCCGGTAGCGGCCCTCCTCGTCGATGTCCGTCACCGTGATGCGCACGCCCGTCTTCTTGTCCGTGAAGGTCTGACCGGGTTCGTAGGTCGCGTCGGAGAGCTCCGCGTGGACGTTCGGCCGGCGTGTGCAGCCGCCGCTGTCCTTCGTGGAGTCGAGGACGGCGACCGGGCCCTGGCCCGTGTCGACCTCCGCGTCCACCCGGTAGATGAGCACTCCGGGCTTGCAGACCGCCTCGTCGTTGCCGCCGCGGGTGCGCGCCTCGACGGCGTACCCGGTCCGCGTGCTCAGCGGCACGAAGGCGAGCTTGGTGCCGCCGTCCTGCGGCAGCGGGGTCAGCGTGTGCTCGGTGGTGCCGGCGTTCGACGCGCAGCTGATCTGGTCGTCGCCGAGCCAGCCGAGCTTCCACTTGTGCCAGGCCAGCAGGTCGTTGTTGGCGCCCCAGTCCTCGCTCATGATGTCCCAGTGGCCGACCGCGCCGCCGCCCTCCTGCGTGTAGAGGTCGGGCAGGCCGAAGACGTGGCCGTTCTCGTGGGGGAGTACGCGGTAGCCGGTCTCGCGGTAGCTGCCCGAGCCGTCGTCCTGACGGCTGTAGACGAACGACGCGTTGGAGACCGGGACGCCGTCCGCGACGGGTGCCTCGGTGTTGCCCGCGAAGGTCACCGAAAGGACCGTGTCGAGAGCGGAAGGGCCCGCGTTCGGCGTCATGAGGATGTTCACCAGGTCGTACTCCCGGAAGTCCACGTCCGGGTCGGCCTCCGTCACGATGTCCTGGACCAGCTCGCGGTAGCCCGGATCGAAGGGGGCGCCGCGCTCTATCCCGTACTCCTTGAAGCTCTTGGGCATCCGCAGCCAGTCCGGGATCGGGGATTCCGGGCGGTAGTCGAGCCGACCGTAGGAGCTGGTGCGGAACCAGTCCGACGTCTGCGGGAAGAACTCGGCGAGGCGGTCGCGCGCGGTGCCGTCGCCGCGGGCGTCTGAGAAGTCGACCATGAGGTTCAGGGCTCGGACGGTGCCCGTGGAGCGGGAGTAGCCGGCGGAGGTGGGCACGCCCTCCGACATCTGGACGCCCATCGTGCCGTTGATCATGCACGGGCTGAGTGTCGTCGCGCGGTTCAGGGAGACGGGGCCCGCCGCTGTGGGGGACTCCTCCATCAGGCGGCCGGTGCTCGCCGATGTGGTGACCGTGAGGGCAAGGACGGCGCAGGTGGCGAGTGCGGCGCCACGTTGCGCTCCGCGTATCTGCCTCCAGGTCGGCTGCTGCATGCGTGGGCCTTCCCCTTGCGGCAGCCGCCGGTCCTGGCTGCACCCTTCCGATCACCCTGTGCCGGTGGGTGCGCGGGCGCTCGCTGGGTGCGACCGATCGTGGGTTTCTTGTTCAGTTAGGTGTGGCGCGGGTCACACAAAGAAAGTCCGAGCGTGGGAAATATCCGGGGACTCTCTCCCCGTTTAGACCTGTGTCCGAGCGAAACGGGGAGTGATTCCCCGCATCGCGCATCCGAGGCTCCGGCACCGTCCGGAGACTCGACCACAAGCTTGAGGAGAGCCGCCGTGGAAACCGCCCCCGCCGCACAGCGCCGCACGCCCCGCCCGCGGGCCGACGCCCTGCGCAACCGGGAGCGGATCGTCGCCGCCGCACGCGAGATGTTCGTCGAGTTCGGCCCCGACGTGCCGCTCGACGAGGTCGCGCGCCGGGCCGGCGTCGGCAACGCCACGGTCTACCGGCACTTCTCCGACCGTTCCGAACTGGTCCACCAGGTCGTCCTGCTGGTCACCGACCGCGTCTCGGCACACGCCGAGGAAGCGATCGCGGCGGCCGACGCCGACCCGGGTGTCGCGTTCGACGCCCTGCGCCGGTTCGTGCACGCCTCCGCCGACGAGCGGATCGGTGCCCTGTGCCCGATGCTCCAGGAGGCCTTCGACCCCGGTCACCCGGATCTGGTCGACGCCCGTGAGCGGCTCGAAGCCGTCACCGACGGGCTCATGCAAAGGGCGCGCGCGGCCGGGCAGCTGCGCACCGACATCGCCGTCGGAGACCTGATGGTCGCCCTCTCCCAGCTCACCAGGCCGCTGCCCGGCACCGCGTGCCTGAACATGGACCGCTTCGTCCACCGCCATCTGCAGTTGTTCCTCGACGGCCTGATGGCGCCGGCCCGCTCCGAGTTGCCCGGTGAGGCGGCGACCTTGGAGGACCTCCGCCAGTCCTGAGTAGTCCTGAGTCCCGCCCGACCGGCCTGAACGCGTCGGCTTTCCGGCACTTTTTTCATCACTCGTACCGCTTTTTCACCACTAGTACCGCTAGGTGGCTCTTCCCATGTCAGAAACAGATCCCAGGCGCTGGAAAGCGCTGATATTCATCGCGCTCGCGCAGCTGATGGTCGTGCTCGACGCGACCATCGTGAACATCGCGCTGCCCTCCGCCCAGCAGGACCTGGGCATCTCGGACGGCAACCGTCAGTGGGTCATCACGGCCTACGCCCTGGCCTTCGGTGGTCTGCTGCTCTTCGGCGGCCGCATAGCCGACCTCTGGGGCCGCAAGCGCACCTTCGTGACCGGCCTGATCGGCTTCGCCGCGGCCTCCGCGCTCGGCGGCGCAGCCACCGGCGAGGCCATGATGCTGGGCGCCCGCGCCCTTCAGGGT
This sequence comes from Streptomyces sp. BA2, assembly GCF_009769735.1. NCBI lineage: Bacteria > Bacillati > Actinomycetota > Actinomycetes > Kitasatosporales > Streptomycetaceae > Streptomyces > Streptomyces sp. BA2. The sequence continues at coordinate 4,207,089 of NZ_WSRO01000002.1, read as the reverse complement.
GTGTTCGGCGCGCTGCTCGCGCCCGCCGCCCTCTCGCTGCTCGCCGTGATGTTCACCGATGCCAAGGAGCGCGCCAAGGCGTTCGGCATCTACGGTGCGATCGCCGGTGGCGGTGGCGCCGTGGGTCTCATCCTCGGCGGCTTCCTCACCGAGTACCTGAACTGGCGCTGGACGTTCTTCGTGAACATCCCCTTCGCCGTCGTCGCCGCGCTCGGCGCCTACTTCGTCATCCGTGAGCCGGCCGGCGCCCGCAACCGCTCGCCGCTCGACATCCCCGGCGTGGTCCTCTCCACCCTCGGTCTGGTCGCGCTGGTCTACGGCTTCACCCGCGCCGAGTCGGCCGGCTGGTCGGACTCCCTGACGGTCGGCATGTTCGTCGGCTCGGCCGTGCTGCTCGCCGCGTTCGTCCTCACCGAGGCGAAGGTCAAGTCGCCGCTGCTTCCGCTGCGCGTCCTGACCGAGCGCAACCGCGGTGGCGTCTACCTGTCGCTCGGCCTCGCGATCATCGCGATGTTCGGCCTGTTCCTGTTCCTCACGTACTACCTGCAGATCGTCCAGGGCTACTCGCCGGTCAAGACCGGCTTCGCGTTCCTGCCGATGATCGTCGGCATGATCGTGGGCTCCACGCAGATCGGCGCCCGCCTGATGACCCGCGTCCCGCCGCGGCTGCTCATGGGTCCGGGCTTCGTGCTCGCGGCCGTCGGCATGCTGCTCCTGACGCAGCTGGAGGTCGGGTCCTCGTACACCGGTCTGATCATGCCCGCGCAGCTGATGCTGGGCCTCGGCATGGGTACGGCGTTCATGCCCGCCATGTCGCTCGCCACGCACGGTGTCGAGCCGCGTGACTCCGGTGTCGCCTCCGCGATGGTCAACACCTCGCAGCAGGTCGGCGGCGCCATCGGCACGGCTCTCCTGAACACCATCGCCGCCTCCGCCACCACCGCGTACATCACGGACCACGCGGCGGGCGCGACGACTCCCGCGGCGCAGAAGCTGCTCCAGGCGCAGGCCATGGTCGAGGGTTACACCAGCGCGATCTGGTGGGCCGTCGGCATCCTCCTCGCCGCCGCCGCGATCGCCTTCGCCCTCATCAACACGGGCGCCCAGGGCGGCGCTCCGGCCGCCTCGGGCTCCGGTGACACCGAGGGTGTCGAGGACGAGATCCGGATCCCGGTGGTCGCGCACTGACCCCCGGTTCCTGACAGGACTGACCCCCAGTTCCTGACAGGGAGGCTCAGCGGAGCCAGGGCAGGTCCGCCCCCGCCTCCTTCGGCTGAAGTCCCTCGGCGACGATCGACATGATCTCGCCGAGGGACTTCTGCTGTTCCGGGGTGAGCCGGTCGAAGAGGGCCTGGCGTACGGCGGTGACATGGCCGGGCGCGGTCCTGCGCAGTACCTCGAACCCGTCGTCGGTGAGGATCGCGAACTGGCCGCGCTTGTCGGAGGGGCAGTCCTCGCGGCGCACCCAGCCGTTCTTCTCCAGGCGCGCGATGGCGTGCGAGAGACGCGACCGGGTGATCTTGGTGTTCCTGGCCAGCTCCGTCATGCGCAGGCGCCGCCGCGGGGCGACGGAGAGCTGGACCAGGAGGCCGTAGTAGATGTGCGGCATGCCGGCGTCGCGCTGCAACTGGCGGTCGAGATGATCCTCCAGGAGCGTGGTGGCCTGCAGATACGCGAGCCAGGTGCGCTGTTCCTCGTCGTCGAGCCAGCGCGGTTCCCCGTCGGGGGGAGAAGTGGGTGCCGTGTCCATGTACTCCACTGTACGCAGCCCGCAAGCTTTCCTTGAAACTTAAACAACACGGGGTGTGACTGGTCTAAGTGAGCGGCTCGCTGATCTCGATCGCGCGCAGGGCCGCCGCAAGGGCGCGCTCGTCGCCCACGTCCAGTGCCGTGTCGGTGAACTTGATGACGTGTTCGTCGCCGTGCGCGAGGGCCCGCTCGAAGACCTCCTCGGGGGCGAAGGTGCCGGGTGCGGTGTACGTGACCGGGGCGTTCGGGGCGTACATCGAGGTCACGGCGGCCGATGCCGTCCAGGCCGCGTGCAGGCTCGGCGCCCACAGGGTGCGGGGCAGCGCGGGCAGGGCGCGCAGCACGGCGTTGGGCGCGGTCGCCGCGTGCACCAGCATCGTCTCCTCGCCATGGCCGTGCGTGGCGTACCGGTGGGTCGCCGCGCGCACCAGCTCGGTGAGCCCGCGGTGCGCCTCGTCGGGGTCGCTCACGCCCGCCGCCCACGCGGGCAGGCCCGCGACCCGGCCAAGCCGTGCGGGGAAGCCGCCGCTCTCCCTGTCCGGGATCGGCTCGACGGCGTCCAGGGCCGCGGCCGCGGTGCCTCCGTGTGTGTGCGGCAGGAGTTCGATTCCGGTGACGGGGTGGTGGCGGGCGGCCCAGTAGCCGAGGCCGTGGGCGAGTTCGGCGACGCGGGGTTCGGTCGCGCCGCCCGGCTCGCTCGTGAGGAGCGTGCGGACCGCGTGGCCCACCCGGATCACCGGGTGCGTGGAGCCGCCGTACATGCCCGGCAGCAGGCGCGGCCACCACGTGGCGAGGACGTCGCGCCACGGGCGTTCGCCGAGCTCCCTGCCGAAGTACGCGATCCAGTCCGCCGCACGGCGCGGATCGCCGAGGGCCTCGCGCCAGTCGTCGCCGGTGATTGACTCGAACGCGCTCGGGTACTCCTCAAGCTTCGGCGCGTACAGCTCGAGCCATCGGTGGACCGCACCGGAGTGGCCGTGCGCGGCGAGCGCCTCGACGGCCATCGGCGCGTGGTTGGTGAGCCGTCCGAGCCGCTCGGGGCCCGAGGCGTGCAGGCGCTGAAGGGCTTCGTCGAGGGTGCCGGTGGTGTCGGCTGCGATCTCTGCTGAGATCTCGGCTGCGGTGTCGGCTGTGGCGTCCATGCGGGCACGGTAAGGCGGCCGCGCGCGGGGCGTAACGGCCTTGCGGCCTAGGTCAGGGCTTAGGGCGCGCCTGGTCAGGACCTAAGACCCGGGTCAGGGCCGGGGGCCGAGGGGACGCTCGTACCAGGCGACGTCCCAGTAGCGGCCGAACTTGCGGCCCACCTCGCGGAACGTGCCGACGTGCCGGAAGCCGAAACGTTCGTGGAGGCGGCCGGAAGCGTCGTTCGGCTGGGCGATCCCGGCGTAGGCGCGGTGCAGGTCCTCGCCTTCGAGGGCTTCGAAGAGCGCCTTGTAGAGCAGGGTGCCGATGCCGCGGCCCGCGGCGTCCGGTGCGCAGTAGACGCTGACTTCCACCGAGGTGGCGTACGCGGGCTTGGCCCGGAAAGGAGAACTCGTGACGTACCCGAGGATCAGGCCGGAATCCCGCTCCTGGGCAACCAAGAGGCGGTGGGGGCCGTCTTCAGGATGGGAGAGCAGCCAAGGGCGGCGCTCTTCCGGCAGGAAGGCGGCCGTGTCGAATGTGATCGCCGTCTCACGTACGTAGTGGTTGTAGATATCGGTCAGGGCCTCCAGATCGGCCTCGGTGCCCGGCCTGACCTGCACCTCTGTACGTTCCGACGGCATCCGGCCTCCCCTTGTGGCGGCACAGGGTACTGCAACGTCAGGAAAATAGATGCGCGGCTTGGGAATTCTGTCCGGATTCCAGTCGTTGTTTCCATCGGAAGCAGGGCACCCGCAAGGGTGTGGTTTCCACCACAGAGGCCCGTGAAAAGGGCCGACCAGGACCTCCACACGCAAGGGAGCACGCATGGCAACCCGTGCCGTCGCCCGTCGTAAGTCCGCCTCCACCGGCGAGACCGACGCGGCACGCAGTGTTCGCGCCGTAGGCGGGGAGATCGCCGACCGCGACCTGGTCGGCATGTACCTCGACGAGATCGCGCGTACGCCGCTGCTCGACGCCGCCAAGGAAGTCGAGCTGTCCCAGATCATCGAGGCCGGTGTGTACGCCCGGAAGATACTCGACGGCGACGTCGACGACTCCGTCCCCGGCGCTTCCGCCTCCCGCGAGGAGCTCGAGGCGCTCGTCGCCGACGGCGAGCGGGCGAAGGACGTCTTCATCCGGTCGAACCTGCGTCTGGTCGTCGCGGTCGCGCGCCGCTATCCCCGCAGTGGTCTGCCGCTCCTCGACCTGATCCAGGAGGGGAACGCGGGCCTGGTCCGCGCGGTCGAGAAGTTCGACTACGCCAAGGGCTTCAAGTTCTCCACGTACGCCACGTGGTGGATCCGTCAGGCCATCACGCGCTCCATAGCCGACCAGTCCCGCACCATCCGCCTCCCCGTCCACCTGGTGGAGGAGCTGGGCCGGATCCGCCGCGTCATGCGTGAGTTCAACCGCAAGCACGGGCGTGACCCGGAGCCGGCGGAGGTCGCCGCGGAGCTCGACACGACTCCGGCGCGTGTGACGGATGTCCTGGACTGGGCGCGTGACCCCGTGTCGCTGAACATGGGCGTGGATGACAACGGCGACACACAATTCGGTGACCTCCTCGAGGACACCTCGGCGGTCTCTCCCGAGCAGTCCGTCCTGACCCTGCTGCGCAGCGAGGAACTGGACGACTTGATCGGCCGCCTCGACCAGCGCACGGCCTCCATCATCAAGATGCGGTACGGCATCGAGGACGGCCGCGAGCGGACGCTGACGGAGGTCGGCAAGCAGCATGGTCTTACGCGGGAGCGGATCCGCCAGATCGAGAAGCATGCGCTTCTTGAGCTGAAGAAGCTGGCTCGGGATACGGGCTTCGACGCCGCGGCCTAGGCGGCCGGCCTGAGCGGTGCCCGTAGCTGAGCCCCGGTGCCATCCCCCCCGGCACTGGGGCTCTTTGCTCTGTCCTGTGGTTGTGGGTTTCTTGCGGCTGTGGGTGGGGATTCGTTCCCGCGCTTCGCGCGGAGGTCTCCCACCCATTACTCCGGGGTAATCGGGTGGGTGGGCGGGAAAGATCCGCGCGGGGCGCGGGACAGGATCGCTCCCCGCGCCCCGCGGGGAAAGTCAGGCCCCAGACGCCCGCGTCAAGCGGGAGCCCAGTTCCCGGAGGGAAGCCAGCAGCTCCGGCGGGCCGTGGGCCACGAAGTCGCAGCCCGCCGTGGCCAGGCGGACCGCCAGCCATTCGATGGAGTCCGTCACCGAGGAGCGGAGCCGGCACGTAGTGGCGCTCAGCGGCTCCGGCGTGCCCAGAGCCGCCGGGAACCTCGCCGCGATGGACTCCGCCGACGCCTCGAACGTCACGTCGATCTCGTACGAAGGCTGGCCCCGCCACATCGACCGGCGGATGTACTCCGCGGCGTCCCCCGTCGGCAGCTCCCGCGGGACGAAGCGGGCTCCGGTCGCGAAGGGGGACGACACCCGGTCCACCCGGAACGTGCGCCAGTCGTCGCGGTCGATGTCGTACGCCACCAGATACCAGCGCCGCCCCGTCGACACGAGACGATGCGGCTCCGTCAGGCGGCGGGACTCCGTCCCGTCGCCGGAGCGGTAGGCGAAGCGGAGGCGTTCCTGGCCCGCCGCCGCAGACGCCATCACCGTCAGCGTCTCGGGCGCGATGCTCGCCCCGTCCCCGCTGGTCAGGGGGGTGGTGGCGACCTGGAGGGTCTGGACACGGTGCCGCAGGCGCGAGGGGAGGACCTGTTCGAGTTTCGCCAGGGCTCGGACCGACGCCTCCTCCACGCCCTCCACCGCATGGCCCGCCCCGGCCCGCAGCCCCACCGCGATCGCCACCGCCTCCTCGTCGTCAAGGACGAGCGGCGGCATCGCCTTGCCCGCGACCAGGCGGTAGCCACCGGTCGCGCCCTGGCTCGCCTGCACCGGATAGCCGAGATCCCGCAGCCGGTCGATGTCGCGCCGCACCGTCCGGCGGCTGACGCCGAGCCGCTCCGAGAGCTCCCCGCCGGGCCACTCGCGCGGAGTCTGGAGGAGGGAGAGGAGCTGGAGCAGCCGAGCCGGAGTGTCCGTACCGCCGCCGCTTCTTTCCGAAGCCGTATCCGAAGCCGTACCGGAAGTCGATGTCATGTCTTCAAGCATGCCGCGCATCTAGGACATGTACTGGCCTATATGGCTTCTAGTCTCCTCTCATGACTTTCAGCAACCCCGCCCCAGCACCGACCGGAACGGACCCCGCCGCCGCCGACCGGCGCCGCTGGTTCGCCCTCGCCATCGTGATGACCGCGGCCTTCATGGACCTCGTCGACGTCACCATCGTCAACATCGCGATCCCGTCCATCCAGGAGGACGCAGGCGCCTCGTACAGCCAGATCCAGTGGATCACCGCGGGCTACGCGCTCGCGTTCGCGGCCGGGCTCATCACCGGCGGGCGGCTCGGTGACATCCATGGGCGCAAGCGGATGTTCCTCATAGGCATCGGCGGCTTCACGCTCGCCTCGGCGCTCTGCGGCTTCGCCGCCAACCCGGAGATGCTGGTCGCATCGCGGATCCTGCAGGGCGGTATGGCCGCGATGATGGTGCCGCAGGTCCTTTCGATCGTGCACGCCACCTTCCCCGCGCACGAGCGCGGCAAGGTCTTCGGGCTCTTCGGGATGATCGTGGGGCTCGGCGCCGTATCGGGGCCGCTGCTCGGCGCGCTGCTGACCCAGTGGAACCTGTTCGGGCTCGAATGGCGCCCGATCTTCCTCATCAATCTGCCCGTCGGGATCGCGGGTCTGATCCTGGGCAGCAAGTTCATCACCGAGTCCAAGGCGCCGAAGGCACTCAAGCTCGACCTCGTCGGCGTCGTCCTCGTCACGCTCGGCCTGCTGATGGTGCTCTACCCGCTCACTCGTGGGCAGGAGCTGGACTGGCCGCTGTGGGGTTACGCCATGATGGCGGGCGGATTCGTCGTCTTCGGCGCGCTCGTCGCGTACGAGAAGGCGAAGGCGGCCAAGGACGGTTCGCCGCTCGTGGAGCTGTCCCTGTTCAAGGTGAAGAGCTTCGCAGCGGGCATCGCGGTGCAGACGGTGTTCGGTGTCTCGATGGGCATCTTCTTCCTGGTCTGGACGCTGTACATGCAGGAGGGCCTCGGCTGGAGCGCGCTGCGGGCGGGCACGACCGGGGTGCCGTTCTCGATCGCCGTCTCGGTGGCGGCGGGTATGTCCGTGCAGAAGCTCGTGCCGCGGTTCGGACGCAAGGTGCTGCAGGGCGGCGCGCTCGTCATGGCCACCGGGGTGCTGCTCTACATCTGGGAGGCGGACCGGTACGGCGCGGGCATCGCGTCCTGGCAGATGGCGCTGCCGCTTGCGGTGATGGGTGCGGGGATGGGGTTCATCGTCGCGCCCCTCACGGACGCCATCCTGTCCGACGTGCCGCGTGAGCACTCAGGGTCCGCGTCCGGGCTGCTCAACACCGTGCAGCAGATGGGTACGGCGCTCGGACTCGGCCTGGTCTCCGTGGTGTTCTTCGGTGTGATCGACGAGAAGGCGGCGCGGAGCGAGGTGCCCATGGAGATCGTGGGCGCGTTCCAGAACTCGCTGTGGTGGGTCGTCGGCGTGCTCGTCGTCATCTTCCTGCTGATGTTCGCCCTGCCGAGCAAGCCGCGCCAGCACGTCGAGGGCGGCCGCGAGGACGGCGGCGAGGACGCGGCCGGCGAGGCCGCCGGTGACGAACTCCCCGAGCGGGAGCCCGCGTTGACCTCCTGAGCGCGGGAGGGGCGGGGCGCGGCCCGGGTGGAGCCTAGAGCTCCGCCTGGGCCGCCGTCGTGTCCAGGGATTCGAGTACGGCACCGGGGTTGCCGCCCTTGGTGACGGCGGCCCCGATCTCCTTGCGGATGGCGGCACGGACCGTCGGCCACGAGCGCAGGTTCACCGGCTGGAACTGCGCCTGCGGCATCTGGTCGATGAACCTCCACAGCGGGCGCTGGGCCGCGTCCGCGCGCAGCGCCGCCGACGCGGAGCTGGTCACCGGGAGCGCGGCCTGGCCTCCGCCGTACGCCTTCGCCGACTTGTGGCCGTAGAGATAGCTGAGGAACCTGCCGCACGCGTCGCCGTGGCCGTTCTGCTTGAACGCCATCAGCCAGTCGCTCAGGCCCACCGGCGCCGCGGCCCCGCCCTGCCGGGTCGGGAACGCGGCATGCGCGTAAGGGAACTTGACCTTGTCGGCGGCGCCCATGAGCACCGGGTGCGCGATCAGCATCCCGATGTGTCCGCGCATGAACTGCTCGTACGCGGCCGTCCTGTTGAGCCCCGCCGGGTCCGCGCCCGCGAGCCCCTTGGCCACGAGTTCGTCCCGCAGCCAGGTCAGCGTCCGGACGTTGTTCGCGGTGTGGAAGTCGTAGCCCGCCAGGCCCGCGTAACCGCCTTCGTCCGAGAGCAGCCAGGACAGGGTCTCGTCCTCGGCGGCCTCGGGGCCCAACTGCAGCCCGTACGGCGTCTTCACGCCGATCCCCTTCAGTGCCTGGGCCGCCGATCGCAGCTCGTCCCAGGAGGTGGGGGCGCCGGTGATGCGGGCCTGCTCGAAGAGGGCCTTGTTGTAGAAGAGGCGCGGGGTGCTGGCGAGGAAGGGGATGCCGTACTGGATGTGCTTGACCGACCCCGCCTCGGCGTACGAGCGGGTGAAGTCGGCCTCCGTGCGGATGTCGAAGAGCTCGGAGGCGCCGTAGAGCTGGTCGTCCTCCGCGTAGGGGGCGAAGACGTTCGACTGGGCGATGTCGGGGGCGTTGCCGTCCTTCACCCGGCGGGCGAGTGTCCGGTCCAGCTTGTCGAAGGGGACGCGTTCCAGGGCGATCTTGACGGTGGGGTGCGCCTTCTCGAAGGCGGTGACGAGGCCGCCCCACTGGTCGCCGATGGAGGAGCCGACGCTTTTGTCGTAGCTGGCGACGAGGACCTTGAGGGTGGTGGTGTCGCTGCCGCCGGCCGAGCAGGCGCCGAGGGTGCTCAGGCCTACGCCGAGGCCGGCGGAGTTGGTCAGGAACTGTCGACGACGCACCGGGCTTGCCACCTTCTCGAACGCGCTTGATCTGACTGGGCTCGCTGGTGGCAGATTCTGCCATAGAGGCATGGAGTGCCTTATGTGGGCGGCGCGGCCTGCGCAGCCGGCTGCCCGTAACCTGCAGCGCATGCCCGCAAGTTCACGAAAAGACGCGCCCGATTCGCACGGCTCACCCGATTCGCACGGTTCCTGCGGATCTCTCGGCTCCCTCGGCTCGCTCACCGAGCGCCGCAAGGCGGAGACACGCCTGGACATCGCCCGTACCGCGGCCGCGCTCTTCGTCGAGAACGGGCTGCGGGCCACGCGCGCGGAGGACATCGCCCGCGCTGCGGGCGTCGCGCCGCGCACCTTCTACCGCTACTTCGCGACGAAGGAGGAGGCCGTGGCGCCGCTGTTCACCGCGGGCGCGCAGCAGTGGGCCGAGGCGGTGCGGGGCGCGCCCGCGGGGCTCTCGGTGCGGGACGCGCTGCGGCATGCGGCGGGCAGGGCGCTGGTCCCTGACGCTGACGCTGACGCGGAGGCGCTGGAGTGGGTGCGGGCGCTGCTGCGGATGACGGGGGAGAGTGCGGCTCTGCGGGCAGTGTGGTCGGACGCCTGCCACGCCTCGGAGCGGACGCTGCTCGCCGTCCTGGCGGAACGGGAGGGCCGCCGCGAGGCGGGGGCGCCCTCGCTGGAGCTGCGGCTGGTGGCGGGTGTGGCGAGCGCGGCGGTGCGGGTGGCGGTGGAGACGTGGGCCACCGGCGACGCCCCGGCCGGGGGCACGGGCGGCCCCGCGGCATTGGCGACCCGCTGCATCGAAGCCTTGGAGGGCTTCCGCTGGCCGTAGGGCGGGGCGGGTGCGGCTGTGGGTGCGGGGCCGCGCCGGTATGTCCGTCCTCGCTATCGTCCGGTGGCTGCCGGGTCACTTCGGCACCGGAGCGCCGCGAACCGTGCTCCGGGCAGACATACCGGCACGCCCCCTCGCGTGGGCTGCCGTGTGCGGCTATTCGCTGATCGCTGCGGGGCAATCGGGCGGGTGGGCGGGAAAGCTTGTTCGTTCAGGGGAAGCCGCGGGGCAATCGGGAGGTCCTTGGGCCCGGCAGGGCAGGGGCGGAAGTCCGTTTGTGCCCGGGTCAGGCCCGAGCCTGTTTACTTCGGGGCAACGCAGCCCGTACTCTGCGAGGGAAACAACAGGTTCGGGCATTACTCGGAGGCTGACGGACATGTACGCACCGGAGCGGCAGCAGGAGATCCTGCGGCTCGCACGCGACGGCGGCCGCGTAGACGTCCTGTCGCTGGCCGAGGAGTTCAAGGTCACCGCCGAGACCATCCGGCGCGACCTGAAGGCCCTCGACCGGGCAGGCCTCGTACGCCGCGTGCACGGCGGTGCCATACCGGCCGGACGCCTCGACTTCGAGCCCGACCTCGCGGAGCGGGAAGGCACGTCCGCCGACGAGAAGGACCGCATCGCACGCGCCGCCCTCGCCGAACTCCCGGCGGAAGGAAGCGTCATCCTCGACGCCGGGTCGACCGTCGCACGCCTCGCCGCATCCCTCCCGCTGGAATCGACCTTCACCGTCGTCACCCACGGCCTCCCCACCGCCGCCCGCCTCGCCGACCACCCCGGCATCCAGCTCCACCTCATCGGGGGCCGCGTCCGCAGCCGTACGCGCGCCGCCGTCGACGCGTGGGCGCTGCGGGCGTACGGAGAGATCCGCGCCGACGTCCTCTTCGTCGCGGCGAACGGCTTCTCCGCTCAAGCCGGGCTCACCACCCCCGACCTCGCCGAAGCCGCTGTCAAGCGCGCGGCCATCGGCGCGGCCCGCCGCGTGGTGCTCCTCGCCGACTCCACCAAGCACGGCCAGGAGCACTTCGCCCGCTTCGGCGGCCTCGACGACGTGGACCTGCTGATCACCGACACCGGACTCAGCCCCGAGGACGCCGCGGCGATCGAGAGCGGCGGCACGGAGGTGATCCGGGCATGAGCGAAACCGGCACGGACACGCACGCGGACGCGGCAACACACAGCTCGGCAACGAAACGGTACGTACGCGCATGATCCTCACCGTCACCCCCAACCCCTCCCTCGACCGCACCTACGAGGTCCCCTCGCTGGACCGCGGCGAGGTCATCCGGGCCACCGGTGACCGGATGGACCCGGGCGGCAAGGGCGTCAACGTATCGAGGGCGGTCGCGGCTGCGGGCGCGGCGACGCTCGCCGTCCTGCCGCTCGGCGGCGCCCCCGGCGCGCTCGTCGCCGAGCTCCTCGACGAGCAGGGCATCAAGGTCGCCCCGGTGTGGGTCGCGGGCCAGACCCGCTCCAACATCGCCGTGGCCGAACCGGACGGCACCCTCACCAAAATCAACGCGACCGGACCCGAACTGACGCAGGCGGAGGCCGAGTTGTTGCTCTCTGCCGTGCGCGAGCGTTCCACCGGCGCCGACTGGATCGCCTGCTGCGGCAGCCTGCCCCGGGGGCTCGCCCCTTCCTGGTACGCCGACCTGGTGGCCCGCGCGCACGCCGCCGGCGCCCGCATCGCCCTCGACACCTCGGGCCCGGCCCTGCTCGCCGCCCTCGCCGAACGCCCCGACGTCGTCAAGCCGAACGCCGAGGAGCTCGCCGAAGCGGTGGGCCGCCCCCTGGCGACGGTCGGCGACGCGGTCAAGGCCGCCGAAGAACTGCGGCAGTTGGGCGCGCGGGCCGTGCTCGCCAGCCTCGGCGCGGACGGCCAGCTCCTGGTGGACGACTCGGGCACGTACTTCGCCAGCGCACCGGTCGACGCCGTACGCAGCAACGTCGGCGCCGGTGACTCCTCCCTGGCCGGTTTCCTCATCGCGGGCGGCACCGGCGCCACCGCCCTCGCCTCGGCCGTGGCGCACGGCGCGGCAGCGGTCCAGCTCCCCGGCAGCGCGATGCCGACCCCCTCGGACCTCGCGCCCGACGCGGTCACCGTCACGTCGGAGGCCCCCCTGGACCGCGTACTGACGGAGCCCGCCCCATGAGTTCCCACACCCACCCACATCCCCACGCCCCCGTCCCCACCCCCGCCCTCCGGGCGATACGCGTGCGAAGGAGCCCGCGATGAGCGAGATGATCACCGCGGAACTGGTCGACCTCGAAATCGACCGGTCCGCCGGAACCAAGGAATCGGCGGCCCGTGCCCTCGCCGAGCGCATGGTGGCCCTGGGCCGGGTGACCGATCTGGACGGGTTCCTCGCCGACGTGGCGGCCCGCGAGGCGCAGATGCCGACCGGCCTCGACGGCGGCATCGGCATCCCGCACTGCCGCAGCGCCCACGTCACCGAGCCGACCCTGGCCTTCGGCCGCTCGGCCGACGGCATCGACTTCGGGGCGCCGGACGGGCCCGCCGACCTGATCTTCCTGATCGCCGCTCCGGCCGGTGCGGATGACGCCCACCTGACGATCCTGTCCTCGCTGGCACGGCAGTTGATGGACGAGGAGTTCACGAGCGCGCTGCGGGGTGCCACGGACGCGGAAACGGCAGCGGACTTGATCCGGGGCAACGGACGGGCGGGCGGGGAGAAGTCAGAAACCCCCACCGACCAGCAGCCGGAAAACGACCCCACCCCGGCGGAGCCGTTCCGCATAGTCGCCGTAACGTCCTGCCCCACGGGCATCGCGCACACGTACATGGCCGCGGAGTCCCTCGAAAACGCGGCCCGCGAGGCAGACGTAGAGCTCACGGTCGAGACCCAGGGGTCAGCAGGCTTCACCCGCCTCGACCCGGCGGTCATAGCCTCCGCGGACGCGGTCATCTTCGCCCACGACGTCCCCGTACGGGACAAGGACCGCTTCGCCGGGAAGCCCACGGTCGACGTGGGCGTCAAGGCGGGAATCAACCGCCCCGCGGAACTCATCGCGGAGGTCCGGGCGAAGGCGGCCCGCCGTGAGATCACCTCGGGGGCCAAGGCGAGCCCGGTGGACGACGCGGGCGAGAGCGGTGACGGCTACGGCACCAAGCTGCGCAAGTGGCTGATGTCCGGCGTCAGTTACATGGTCCCCTTCGTCGCCGCCGGCGGCCTCCTCATCGCACTCGGCTTCGCCATCGGCGGCTGGAAGATCGACAAGGCCCCGTCCGTCGCCGAGCACTTCGTGTGGACGGACACCACCAGCTGGGCCGCGCTCCTCTTCCAGATCGGCGGGCTCGCCTTCGCCTTCCTGGTGCCGGTCCTCGCGGGCTACATCGCGTACGGGATGGCCGACCGGCCAGGACTCGTCCCCGGATTCGTCGGCGGCTCCGTCGCCGTCACGATCAACGCGGGCTTCCTGGGCGGTCTCGCGGCGGGTCTGATCGCGGGTGCGGTCGTCATGGGCATCCAGCGCGTGAAGATCCCGGCTGTGCTGCGCGGCATCATGCCCGTGGTCGTGATCCCGCTGATCTCGTCCGCGATCGTCGGCTTCCTGATGTTCCTCGTCATCGGAAAGCCCATCGCGGAGCTGCAGAGCGCGCTCACCGACTGGCTCGAGGGCCTGTCCGGCGCCAACGCCATCATTCTCGGCGTCATCCTCGGCCTGATGATGTGCTTCGACCTCGGTGGCCCGCTGAACAAGGTCGCGTACGCCTTCGCCGTCGGCGGCATCGCCAACCCGACCGAGGGCAGCCTCAAGGTCATGGCCGCGGTGATGGCGGCCGGCATGGTCCCGCCGCTCGCCATGGCCCTCGCCACCACGATCCGCGGCCGCCTCTTCACCAAGACGGAGCGGGAGAACGGCAAGGCGGCCTGGTTCCTGGGCGCCTCCTTCATCACGGAGGGCGCGATCCCGTTCGCCGCGGCCGACCCGCTGCGGGTGATTCCCGCGTCGATGGCGGGCGGCGCGGTCACCGGCGCTCTGTCGATGGCCTTCGGCTGCACGCTGCGGGCCCCGCACGGCGGCATCTTCGTGGTGCCGCTCATCGGGCAGCCGCTGCTTTACCTGGTCGCGATCGTCGCCGGTGTCGGTGTGTCCACCCTGGCGGTCATCCTGCTCAAGGGCGCCCGGAAGACGGCCCCTTCGGAGCGCGGCGCCACGGACGGGGAAGCCGTGACGGAGAAGCGGGTGCCGGCGGCCGTCTGAGTCCGGCCGGGGGTTCGGCCCCTATGAGGGGGGTTGTGCGACATGCGTCACTTCAGGACGTAAGTCCCACAACCCCCCTGTCGTAAGGCCTGGGTCGTGTTGTCTACTGTGCGGCATGTTCCAGAATGTCTCGATCCTCCAGCAGGCAGGCGTGGCCGTCCTGGCCGCGGCGACCGTCGCCTGGGCCGTGGGCCTGGTGCGGGTGATGCGGCGTGATCAGGTCGACGTGGACGTCTGGCGCCGGTCCCAGGCGCTGCGCGCGCTGCCCGCGCAGGCGGGCCCGCCGCGCACGGAGACGGTCGAGCTGACGGCGGACGAGCGGGCCGCCTTCGCGGGCCTCGTGCGACAGTTCGGCGACGGCCGCCGCTGAGGCGGCGCGGCCATCGCCGGCTCTGTACCTACTTCGTACGCCACCTACTTCGTACGCTGCTGCGGAATGCTCCTCGCGCGCTGCTCCATCGCCGCGCGGGCCGCTTCCTCGGTGACGTACACCTCGCAGCGGTGCCGCTTGTCGGGTGTGACCGTGTGCTCGACCTCCCAGAGGCTGAGCTCGCTGCCGTCGAAGAGCAGGAACGCGTGCTCGTAGAGCGAGAAGCAGAGGCGCGCCTCGCCCGCCAGGCAGGGGCGGCCGAAGGCCTGGGTGATCTGGTGCGCGAACGCCGAGCGCAGTAACCGCTCCAGGTCCTCGCCGGGACGGCCCTCGCTCACCGAGTTCTCCGCGCGGCGCAGCAGCCGGCGGCCGTGATCCGCGGAGTCGTCCGGGACGTACGTATGGCGGGGCTCGTGGGTGACCGGGAGCTGGAGCACGACGGGCTGCTCGCAGACGCCGGCAGGGGTGTCGGGTGGGAGCGGCAGGCGCGAGGTGGCGACGCCGGCCTCCTCCTCGTCCGCGTACAGCTCGTACTGGGGGTGGCTGCCGGGGCCGGTGTTGTGCACGAGCTCCCAGAGGGTGAGCGCACCGGCGTCGGCGAGCAGCCACGTGTGCCGGTAGGTCTCGCGGTGCAGGCCCGCGCTGTGGTGCGCGGAGTGCAGCGAACTGTCGTACGCCAGAGCCGAGTCCAGGCGCCCTATCGTCTCGTCCGGCAGGTCGAAGGAGTTCATGGCGCGGCGAAGAAGCCGCTCGAGATGCTCCTGCGGAGAGTGCGAAGACTTCTGCTCGGCGGACTGTGGCTCGCACGCCGTCTCGTACTCGTACGGAACGCTCAAGGTCTCTCCCGGCGTTGCTGCATGTCACCTTGTGAGTGCATACCGTAGCCCCTGGGTCGGACATCATGCCCGGGAACCGGAAAACGTACGAGCCGCACGGCAAGTTCCCGTGCGGCTCGCGGTGTTGGGCCTGGTGAGTGGCCTGGTGAGAGGGTCAGGAGGGTCGGGAAGGGCGGCTGGGATCAGCCCGCGCTGCCGGTAGATCAGCCCGCGCTGCCCGCCGTCCACTCGCTCCAGGACATGTTCCAGCCGTTGAG
Organism: Streptomyces sp. BA2; assembly: GCF_009769735.1. Classification (NCBI taxonomy): domain Bacteria; kingdom Bacillati; phylum Actinomycetota; class Actinomycetes; order Kitasatosporales; family Streptomycetaceae; genus Streptomyces; species Streptomyces sp. BA2. The sequence goes on along the minus strand of NZ_WSRO01000002.1, from coordinate 4,191,708 downwards.
GCCGTTGTCCGGGGCGATGGTCTCGTCCGGGGAGCCCTTGACCGTCACGATGTCCCCGATGAGGGAGTTGTCGTAGAACCACGCGCCCGGCGTGCTGGAGTCGCCCGCGCCCTGCGCGTCCTGAAGGCCGACGCAGCCGTGGCTGGTGTTGGCGCTGCCGAAGATCGAGGGCGAGCCCCAGTAGTTGCCGTGGATGAAGGTGCCGGAGGACGACAGGCGCATCGCGTGCGGGACGTCCTTGATGTCGTACTCACCGCCGAAGCCGACCGTGTCGCCGTTCATACGGGTCTGCGTGAACTTCTCGGAGATCACCATTTTCCCGTTGTACGTGGGGTTCTCCGGGCTGCCCGCGGAGATCGGGATGGTCTTGATGACCTTGCCGTCGCGCTCGACCGTCATCTTCTTGGCGTTCACGTCGACCGTGGAGACCTGCGCGCGGCCGACGGTGAAGGTGACCGTCTTGTTCTGTACGCCGGTGGCGCCGTCCGCGCCCTTCACGCCCTCCAGGTCGATCTTCATCGTGACCTTGGAGCCGGCCTTCCAGTACTCCTCGGGCCTGAAGTCGAGGCGCTGGTTGCCGAACCAGTGGCCCACGACCTTCTGGCCGCTGTCGGAGGTGACCTTGATGTGCGACTGGACGGACTGCTTCTCGGTGATCGCCTTGTCGAAGTTGAAGGAGACCGGCATGCCGACGCCGACCTTCGTGCCGCCGTCGGGGGTGTAACTGCCGATGAAGCTGTTGGCCTTCGAGACGGTGGTGAAGATCGAGTTCTCGGTGGCTTCCTTGCCCTTGCCGTCCTTGGCGTTGGCCTCGATCTTGTACTTCATGCCGCGCTCCAGCTGGGCCTTGGGCTTCCAGTTGGTGCCGTCGGCGGAGAGCGTGCCGTCGACCGCCGCCCCGGTGGAGACCAGGGTCATCTTCACCTCGGTCAGCTTGCCGCCCTCGACCTTGACGCCGGTGGCGTTGATGGAGGCGCCGGTGGAGCCGTCCTTCGCCGAGATGGTGATGTCGGCGCCCTGGGTCTTGGTCTTGCCGTCCTTGCCGTCGCTGTCGCCGTTCGCGTCGCCGCCGCAGGCCGTGAGGGAGAGCGCACCCACGGCGGCGAGCGCGGTGGCCGGCAGGAGGGTGCGCCGCCGGGGCTTGGCTATGTGCGACGTTGTCACGGGCTGCTCCATCGTTGTGTTTTTGTGCGAAGTGCGTGTTCTGGTCCAGTAAGGGTTAAGAGCGGCCTGCAGGCGGAAAGGTTCCGTCCGCTTGATGTGAGGGCGGGCACATGGACATGGCCCGTCGGCGGCCCAACGGGCTGTGTCCTGGGGCTATTTGTAGCTGTTCTTTCTGGGAATTCCCTTAGGGGTTCCTTTAGGGGCTATTCGTTGTTGGGGAGCTATTTGTTGTAGAGATCGCGGTACGAGGGGAAGCTGCCGCCCGGCGTCTGGACGGACTCCGCGGCCAGGAGCGCCCGGACGATCGCCGCCGTCACCATGTCCGCGCCCGCCGCGAGGATCTCGTTCAGGGCGAGAGGGTTCTGCCCGGCCCCCGGCAGCGGGCGCTCACCGGTCGCGAGGGCGAAGACGGTGTCCCCGTCGTTGAGGAGGTGGACGGGGCGCACGGCGCGTGCCATGCCGTCGTGCGATGTGCCGGCGAGCTTCTGCGCCTGCGCCTTGGTGAGTTCGGCGTCCGTGGCGACCACGGCCAGGGTGGTGTTCAGCGGGGGAGGCCCGTTCCCGGCGGCGGCGGCGGCTTCGGCGAGGCGGCGCGTGGCCTCCTCATGTACCTCGGGGTCGGGGTAGGTCACCCGCCGTCCCTCGAAGTACCGCCCGTACAGGGCGCCCGTCTGCGCATCGACCCCCGAACCCGCCGCGTTCGCCACGACCAGGGCGGCGACCGTGACGCCCGACTCCAGCCTGACGCTCGCGCTGCCGATACCGCCCTTGACCTTGCCGACCACGGCTCCGGTGCCCGCGCCCACGTTCCCCTCCTCGACGGGGGTGAACGGCTCGCTGCCCGCGGCGGCCTCCACCGCGGCACGCCCCGTCGAGGCGTCGGGGCGTGCCGTGAAGTCGCCGCCGCGGCCCAGGTCGAAGACGCAGGCTGCCGGGACCACGGGAACGACGTGGGAGGGATCGGGGCCGACCCGCACGCCGCGGCCCTGCTCCTCCAGCCACGCCATCACGCCGGTCGCGGAGTCCAGGCCGTACGCGCTGCCGCCGGTCAGCACGACGGCCTCGACGCGCTGCACCAGATTGCGGGGGTCGAGGGCGTCGGTCTCACGGGTGCCGGGGCCGCCGCCGCGCACATCCACGGCCGCGACGGCGCCGCCCGCCGGGGCGAGCACGACGGTGGTGCCGGTGAGGTGGCCTTCGTGGGTGAGGGTCGTGTGGCCTACGCGGAGGCCCGATACGTCGGTGAGGGAGTGGGAGGTCATGCCGACTTGCGTATCACGAGGGGGAGTTGCGCGGCTGTCGCCCGGCGCCCATCCGGCTGGTAAGTGTCATGCGCGGCGTCCCATCCGGCTGGTGAGCGTCACGCCGGTCGCGACGGTGGCCGTCGCCACGAGCCCCGCGACCAGGACGGCCCAGCGCCCGGCGAACGTACTCGCCAGGGTCGCCAACGCACTGGCGGGCAGCACGAGTTGCTGCGCGAGGCCCACCTTGTAGTAACGGGAGTGCAGCAGCCAGACGGTGAGGAGATACAACGCCATCGGCACGGTCACGGCCGCGGACGCGGCGAGCGTCGAGATGTGCGCCTTGCCGACGGCCTCCTCGACGGCGACCTCCAGCCCGGCGCCGATCGCGGCGGCCGCGCCGAGGATGACGTAGTGCCCGTATCCCCACAGGAACGCCTGGCGGTTGCTGCGCAGGCGGCCGTGGATGGGGACGACGAAGTAGATCCACCACGCGGCGAAGACCATCAGGAGGCCGCCCGCCGCGATGGGCAGAAGTTCGCCGAGCGCGTCGTTCTCCTCGATGCCGGACTTCACGGCGATGGTCGCCGCCGCGATCGTCTCGCCGAGCACGATGATCGTGAACAGGCCGTACCGCTCCGAGATGTGGTGCGGATGCCAGGCCGTGGTGTAGACGCGCTCCGCGAACACGGGCACGCACATCTCCGCGATGGCCATCACGAGGAACAGCCAGGGGCGTGCGCCCTCGGGCAGGAACAGCAGTCCCGACCAGCCGACCTGACAGAGCAGCACTCCGCCCGCGTACCGCAGAGCCGTGGTGCGCTCGGCGCCCGTGGCCGACTTGGCGACACGCAGCCACTGGGTGGTGAGCGCGACCCGCATGATCAGGTACCCGAGCCAGATCAGCAGGAAGTCGTGCTCCTGGAACCCCTTGGAGACCCCCGCGGCGAACACGAGCACACCGGCGATCTGTACGAGCGTGACGACGCGGTAGAGGACGTCGTCGTTGTCGTACGCCGACGCGAACCACGAGAAGTTGACCCACGCCCAGAACAGCGCGAAGAACACCATCGCGTAATTGAGCACGCCCTCGCCCGGGTGCGCCTCGGCCACGGCGTGCACGAGCTCCACCCCGGCCTGCGCGACCGCCACGACGAAACAGAGGTCGAAGAAGAGCTCCAGCGGAGTCGCGGCCCGATGAGCTTCCTCGCGCCCGCGTGCGCGAAGGGGCCGCACAGTGGCGGATGGGGGAGGTGGTGCTGGTGTCGGCCCGGGGGCCGGTGTGGACGTCATGCGGCCAGCACAGCAGAGGCTTGCGCCGAACCGGGTCCGAAGGCCCTCTGACCTTCGTGTCTTTGGGCTGGACGGCTGATGCCCTACGACTCTGCTCGCCAAGAGCCGCGCACGGGACCGTGGAAATGTCAGGCCCCGGAGCAAGGTCGGGACCCGTAGCGAACTGGGAACCAACATGACATCGCCTGCCGCCCAAGAAACGCGGACCGCGCCAGCGAGCAGTACGTACGACCCCGCGCAGTACCGCCCCGGCAAGACCATCACCGACTGGGAGCCGGAGAACGAGCTCTTCTGGAAGTCCATCGGCAAGAAGGTCGCCGCCCGCAACCTGTGGATCGCCGTCCCCGCGCTCCTGGTCGCGTTCGTCGTCTGGCAGGTGTGGTCGGTCACGGCGACCAACCTCAAGGACGTCGGCTTCGGTTTCTCCACCTCGCAGCTGTTCTGGCTGACGGCCGTCCCCGGCCTCACGGGCGGCACGGCGCGCGTCTTCTACACCTTCCTCGGCCCGATGATCGGCCAGCGCCGCTTCACCGCGCACTCCACGGTCGTCCTGGTCATCCCGCTGATCTGGCTCGGCATCGCGGTGCAGGACCCGAACACCTCGTACGGCGTGATGATCGCCATCGCGGCCCTCTGCGGTGTCGGCGGCGCGAACTTCGCCTCGTCCCTGGCCAACATCGGCTTCTTCTTCCCCAAGCGCGACAAGGGCAACGCCACCGGCATCAACGGCGGCCTCGGCAACCTCGGTGTCTCCGTCGTCCAGCTGGTCACCCCGATCGTCATCACCAGCTCGGTCCTCGCGGTCGGCTCGGCCCAGCACAAGGCGGACGGCACGCCCGTGTGGCTGCAGAACGCCGCGTTCCTGTGGGTGCCCGTCCTGGTGATCCTGGCCGCCGTCGCGTGGTTCGGCCAGAACGACCTGAAGGTCGCGTCGACCCCCTTCAGCCAGCAGAAGATCATCTTCAAGCGCAAGCACAACTGGCTGATGACCTGGCTCTACGTCGGCACGTTCGGTTCCTTCATCGGCTTCGCGGCAGCTCTGCCGATGCTCATCAAGACCACGTTCACGCCGATCGACGCGGCCTACTCCGCGGCCACGTACGCGTGGATGGGCCCGGCCGTGGGCGCGCTCGCCCGCTGGGCAGGCGGCTGGATCGCCGACAAGATCGGCGGCGCCAGGGTCACCATCATCTCGTTCGTCGGCATGGCGCTCTCGATCATCGGCGTCATCAACTTCCTCCCCTCCGGAGGCGACAACGGCAACTTCTGGGGCTTCTTCATCTGCTTCCTGTGCGCGTTCTTCTTCTCGGGCATCGGCAACGGCTCGACGTTCCGCCAGATCCCGGTGATCTTCCGCTCCCAGCACCTGAAGGGCCTGACGGAGGGCACCCCCGCCTACACGAAGGCGCTGAAGCAGTCCGAGATGGAAGCGGGCGCTGTCACCGGCTTCACCTCCGCTATCGCGGCCTACGGCTTCTTCTTCATCCCGGCGATGTTCGCCAACTTCGCGGTCACCAGCGCGATGTGGGGCTTCGTGGCCTTCTACGCCAGCTGTATCGCGGTCTGCTGGTGGTTCTACGCCCGCAAGGGCGCGGAATCCCCGAGCTGACGCCTCGGGCGGCGTGAGCGGTGTGGTCCGGGTGGGCCGAGTGTGGGAGCACTCGGTCCACCCTCCTTTTCCGGTCCCGGCGCTTGTGTGTGGCCATCGCCGCGAAGAAGAGGGACTTTCAGCCCTCGATCCAGGACCATTGCGGGCCTCCTGATCGATCAAACCGGAGTGGAATGGAGGCATAGCGACGAAGCGACACGAAAGGTGCGGGCCATGACTGCCACTCCTGCGGAAGCAACAGTGCACGGCGAGGCATGGGACGGCTTCAAGGGCGGCCTGTGGCGGGACGCCATCGACGTCCGCGACTTCGTGCAGCAGAACTACACCCCGTACGAGGGCGACGACTCCTTTTTGGCAGGGCCGACCGAACGCACCACCCAGGCCTGGCAGAGGCTCCTGTCGATGTTCCCCGCGGAGAACGAGCGCGGCATCCACGACGTCGACGTGAAGACCCCGTCCCGCATCGACGCCTTCGGCCCCGGCTACGTCGACGGAACCGCCGCCGACCACGCGGACCTGATCGTCGGCCTCCAGACAGACGCCCCGCTCAAGCGCGCCATCATGCCGGCCGGCGGCTGGCGGATGGTCGAAAGCGCACTCAACGCCTACGGCTACGAGGCCGACCCCCAGGTCAAGGAGGTCTACACGCACCTCCGCAAGACCCACAACGAAGGTGTCTTCGACGCCTACACGCCCGAGATCCGCGCCTGCCGCTCCTCCGGCATCATCACCGGCCTGCCCGACGCCTACGGCCGAGGCCGCATCATCGGCGACTACCGCCGCGTCGCGCTCTACGGAGTCGACCGCCTCATCGCCGCGAAGGAGGCCGACAAGGCCCAGCTGGGCGAGGAGTGGGCCACCGAGGAGGTCATCCGCGCCCGCGAGGAGACCTCCGAGCAGATCAAGGCCCTGGGCGAGCTGAAAGCCATGGCGATGTCGTACGGCTACGACATCTCGGGCCCCGCCACCACCGGCCGCGAGGCCGTCCAGTGGCTGTACTTCGCCTACCTGGCCGCCGTGAAGGAGCAGAACGGCGCGGCCATGTCGATCGGCCGCATCGACAACTTCCTCGACATCTACCTCCAGCGCGACATCGAGTCCGGCCGCATCACCGAGGCCGAGGCCCAGGAGTTCATCGACGACTTCGTCACCAAGCTCCGCATCGTCCGCTTCCTGCGCACCCCGGAGTACAACGAAGGCTTCTCCGGCGACCCGACCTGGGTCACCTGGTCGATGGCCGGCATCGGCGAGGACGGTCGCCCGCTGGTCTCCCGCACCACGTTCCGCGCCCTGCAGACCCTCTACAACCTGGGCCCCGCCCCCGAGCCGAACCTGACGGTCTTCTGGGCACGCGAACTGCCCAAGGGCTTCAAGGACTTCGCCGCCAAGGTCGCCATCGACACCTCGGCCATCCAGTTCGAGTCCGACGACCTGATGCGACCCAAGTACGGCGACGACACCGCGATCGCCTGCTGTGTGTCGGCGATGGCCGTCGGCAAGCAGATGCAGTTCTTCGGAGCCCGCGTCAACGTCGCCAAGGCCCTGCTCTACGCGATCAACGGCGGCCGCGACGAGAAGACCGGTAAGCGCGTCGTCGAGGGCTTCGAGCCCATCGAGGGCGACTACCTGGACTACGGCACCGTCGTCGAGCGCTACGACGCGATGCTCGGCTGGCTCGGCAAGACGTACGTCCACGCGCTGAACGTCATCCACTACATGCACGACAAGTACGCCTACGAGCGCCTGGAGATGGCGCTGCACGACCAGGAGATCCTGCGCACGATGGCGTGCGGCATCGCGGGCCTGTCCGTGGCCGCCGACTCGCTCTCCGCCATCAAGCACGCCAAGGTCAAGGTCATCCGCGACGAGACGGGCCTCGCCGTCGACTACGAGATCGAGGGCGACTACCCCGCCTACGGCAACAACGACGACCGTGCCGACCACATCGCCCAGCGCATCGTCTCGGACTTCATGGGCAAGATCCGGCAGCACCCGACCTACCGGAACGCGGTGCACACCCAGTCCGTCCTGACGATCACCTCGAACGTCGTCTACGGCAAGAAGACCGGCAACACCCCCGACGGCCGCCGCGCGGGCGAGCCGTTCGCCCCCGGCGCCAACCCGATGAACGGCCGTGACGAGCACGGCTACATCGCCTCCGCGCTGTCGGTCGCCAAGCTCGACTACGACGACGCCGAGGACGGCATCTCGCTCACCAACACGATCACGCCGGACGCCCTGGGCCGCACCCCCGGCGAGAGGATCCAGAACCTCTCCGGAGTCCTCGACGGCTTCATGGCCAGCGACGGCTTCCACATGAACGTCAACGTGCTCGACAAGGCGACCCTTCAGGAGGCCATGGAGCACCCGGAGAACTACCCGCAGCTGACCATCCGGGTCTCCGGCTACGCGGTCAACTTCATCCGCCTGACCCGCGACCAGCAGCTCGACGTCATCAACCGCACCTTCCACGGCTCCCTCTGAGCCCACCAGTTCGGGAGTTCTGCCATGGCTGTCCTGCTCGACACGGTGACCCCGGCGGCCGCGGTCACCCGGCGCCCCGTCACCGGATCCCTCCACTCCTGGGACCTGTCCACCGGCGTCGACGGCCCCGGCACCCGCTTCGTCACGTTCCTCTCGGGGTGCCCGCTGACCTGTCTGTACTGCCACAACCCCGACACCTGGCGGATACGGGACGGCAAGCGGACCACCGCCGACGACGTGATCGCGGAGGCCGCCAAGTACACCAAGTTCATCTCGGCGGCAGGCGGCGGAGCCACCGTCAGCGGCGGCGAACCTCTCCTGCAGCCCGTCTTCACCGGCGAACTGCTGCACCGCCTGAAGCACGAGCTGGGTCTGCACACCGCCCTCGACACCTCCGGCTTCCTCGGCGTGCGCGCCACCGAGGCCCTGCTCCGTGATGTCGACCTCGTGCTCCTCGACATCAAGTCCTGGGACCGCGAGACGTACAAGAAGGTCACCGGGCGTCCGCTGCGGCCCACCCTCGACTTCGCCCGCCGCCTCGCAGGCCTCGGCAAGGACGTCTGGGTGCGCTTCGTCCTCGTCCCCGGCCTCACCGACGACCCGGAGAACGTCGAGGGCGTCGCCCGCTTCGCCGCCTCGCTCGGCAACGTCTCGCGCGTCGACGTGCTGCCCTTCCACAAGCTGGGCGAGGCGAAGTGGGACGCCATCGGCAAGGACTTCACCCTGCGCGACACCACCTCGCCCACCCCCGGACAGGTGGCCGCCGCCAAGGAGATCTTCGCAGCTCAGGGGCTCACGGCTGTCTGACCGCCGCAGCGGCGCCCCACGGACGTACCCTGGATACATGAGCACCGCCCCCGCCCCCGAACCGCGCGATCCGAAGGAATCGGAGACCCCGAAGGGCTCCGAGGCGCCGAAGAAGCCGAAGAGCGCCCTGGTTTTCGACGACCCCCTGTCGCAGCAGTCTTCGGACGACACGGACCGCGGGTGGGGTGAGCGGCCTCCGGTCGGCGGCGACAGCGCCGCCGACCTGGCGCGCTTCCTCGACGAGAAGCCGCCCCACCACTTCTGAGCCCGCTCTACCGCTCGTCGTGCTCGTCGTGCCCCGAGCCGCGCTGCTGAGCAACCAGGGCGTCGCGGATCTCCTTGAGGACCTCCAGCTCCGAGATCTCGATGACCTCCTGCGTGCCCTCCTTCGCGGCCTTCCGCGCGGCCTGCCTCGCCAGATACTTGGCCATGGGCAGCACCATCAGGAAGTAGACGACGGCCGCGGTGATCACGAAGCTGAGGGTCGCGCTGAGGACCGTGCCCCACATGATCGGGATGCCGCTGGTGACCTCCCCCGCGTCGTTCATCTGGCACGGGGCTTTCAGGCACGAGCTGTAGTGATCGAGATCCTTCGTACCGAAGGCACCGACCAGCGGGTTGATGACACCCTTCACCACGGAGTTCACGATGTTCGTGAACGCGGCTCCGATGACCACCGCGACCGCCAGGTCGACGACATTGCCGCGCATCAGGAAGGCCTTGAAGCCCTCCCAGAGACTCGGGTCGTTCTTCTCGCTCACCACGAGGCCTTTCGTTGCAAATGCAGTTCGTGAAACAGACAGCTTCGCAAACTACGTCAGGGCCTGGTAGGACTGTCCAATTGGGTAGCTCGAATGAGCGACTTGACAGGAAGTCAGTGCAGTCGCACACATTGTGAATCAGCACAGCGTCACCGCCAGACGCATGCTCGCACCGGCTCCGGCGAGCCGCGCCGCCGTCGCTCTCGGCACGGAGAGCACGACCAACGCCCCTGCCTCGGCTGCGCTTTCGGCCGTGTCCTCCTGAGGCTCGGGCACCTCGGTCACCCTGGCCCCGGCCGCCACCACCCGCGACGCGGAGCCGTCGGAGGCGACCACATCGACCCGGTCGCCCCGGTGCAGCAGGCGCACGGTTTCCGCGTCCGCGATCCGCACCGGCGCCGTCACGTGTGTGGCGGTCCGACGCTCCCGCTCAGATTCCCGCGAGGGTGCGGCAGCGGCCGCCGGATGCCCCTGCGGCCGCACCCGTTCGGCATCCCGCGGCCCCGCGGCCACCAGCGCGGCCGCGGTCACCGCGAGCCCCGCGGCCATGGCCCGCCGTCTGTGCCGCAGCAGCCTTCGCAGGCGGTGCCGCCCGCCGCGTACCAGTACGGGGGAGAAGTGCGGCACGGGGCACGGCGGGGGAGGAGAAGGGGAGGAGATGTCTGAGGGAACATGCGCCACGGCGGCCACCACCTGCGGAGTCGAGAGAGCTGCGGATCTTGCCTTCCGCTCTCACGATGCAGGCCCGCGCCGAATCCCGCTGGGCCCCGTGCACTACTCCCGAGTTGTGGACAACTCCCTCACCCGAAGGGAAAGTTCCGCCCCTCCCGGCCCCCTCTCGACCCCGGCCCCGCCCCACCTCACGGCAGCCGAATCCCCGGATCCATCCCGCCAAGCGCCCCCGCACACAGACAGTCCCGCTCACCCTCCGCCGGCAGCCCCGCCACCGCGTCGAACAGCACCGTCCGCAGCCGGTCCACATTCGCCGCGAACACCTGGAGCACCTCCTCGTGTGAGACGCCCTCGCCGCTCTCCGCACCCGCGTCCAGGTCCGTGACCAGCGTCAACGACGTGTAGCAGAGCTCCAGTTCACGGGCGAGCACGGCCTCGGGATGGCCGGTCATGCCCACCACCGACCAGCCCTGCGCCGCATGCCAGAGCGATTCGGCACGGGTCGAGAACCGCGGCCCCTCGATCACCACGAGCGTCCCGCCGTCCACCGGCTCCCACTCCCGCCCGCGGGCCGCCTTCAGCGCGGCGCCGCGCCCGGCGGGGCAGTACGGGTCCGCGAGCGACACGTGCACGACGTTCGGAATGCTGCCGTCCGGCAGCGGAAGCCCGTCGAAGTACGTCTGCGTACGCGCCTTCGTGCGGTCCACGAGCTGATCGGGCACCAGCAGCGTCCCGGGCCCGAACTCGGGCCGTAGTCCGCCCACCGCACACGGCCCGAGCACCTGCCGTACGCCCACGGAGCGCAACGCCCACAGGTTGGCGCGGTAGTTGATGCGATGCGGTGGCAGATGGTGTCCGCGGCCGTGCCGGGGCAGGAACGCGACCCGTCGCCCGGCGATGTCACCGACGAAGAGGGAGTCGCTCGGCGCTCCGTAGGGGGTGTCGACCTGGAGCTCGGTCACGTTGTCGAGGAAGGAGTAGAAGCCGGAGCCGCCGATGACACCGATCTCGGCCCGCGTCGCGTTCGCCGTGTTCGCCATGCCGAGCACAGTAGCCGGGCCCGGGAACGCCGAAGACCCCGCTGTCGGAGGACAGCGGGGACCTGGAAGAAAGCGTGTGCGGGGCGGTGCGTCCTAGGCGGCCGACGAGCTCGAAGAGCTGGACGAGCCGGCCGACGACCCGGAGGAGGAGCTGGCCGACTTCGAGTCCGACGACGAGGACGACGAAGCGCCCGCGGAGGACTTGGAGTCCGACGACTTGGCGTCCGAGGACTTCGACGCGTTCGCCGTCGACGGCGTGCTGCTCGACGACGAGCCGCGGCTGTCGTTGCGGTAGAAGCCGGAGCCCTTGAAGACGATGCCGACGGCCGAGAACACCTTCTTGAGGCGTCCGTCGCAGCCGGGGCACACGGTCAAGGCGTCATCGGTGAACTTCTGCACCGCCTCGAGGCCCTCGCCGCATTCGGTGCACTGGTACTGGTACGTCGGCACTTGCTTCCTCCTGGCACTCTCACTCGTTGAGTGCTAACGACGGTCCATAGTGACGTATTCCGCGAGATCAGTCCACCGTGACCGGCTCGCGGTGACCGACGCCACGTGCCACGGTGCGTCCGACGGACCGCGGCACGAGCCGCGAGCGCAGGGTCACGAGCACCGCGAGGGCCAGCGCCGTACCGCCCAGCGGCACCAGGAATCCGGCGCCGTCCCAGAAGTGGTCCTCCAACTGTCCGGCGACCGTGACGGCGGCGGCCTGGCCGAGCGCGACGGCGCCGGTGAGCCAGGTGAACGCCTCGGTCCGGGCTGACGGGTCCACGAGACGGTCGACCAGGGTGTAGCCGGTGATCAGCGCGGGTGCGATGCAGACGCCGACCAGGAGACCGAGTCCGGCGAGCAGCACCACGGAGTGCGCGGCCCACAGCCCGGAGGCCATCAGGGTCAGTGCCGCGTACCCGACGAGGAGGCGGCGCTGCGGGGCGATCTTCCAGGCGATGGCGCCGCAGGCGAGTCCGGAGAGCATGTTGCCCGCCGCGAAGGTGCCGTACAGAACGCCGTTCAGACCGGGTTCGCCGATGGACTCGGTGAAGGCGGCCAGCGAGACCTGCATGCCGCCGAAGACTGCGCCGATGCCCAGGAAGGTCACGATCAGGACCCGCACACCGGGGATGCGCAGCGCCGAGACGTGCTCCACGCGCGCGTGCTCCTCGCGGGAGGCGGGCTTGGGCTGGGTGCTCTTCTGCGCGGCGAACAGCAGGCCGCCGACCAGCGTGAGTCCGGCCTCCGTGAAGAGCCCGGCCGCCGGGTCGATGGTCGTGCACAGCGCGGTCGCGAAGAGCGGGCCGAGGACGAACGTCAGCTCGTCCGTGACCGACTCGAACGCGGCAGCCGTGCCGGCGAGCGGGGAGTCCTGGAGCTTGACGCCCCAGCGGGCCCGCACCATGGGGCTGATCTGCGGCTGCGAGGCGCCGGTGGGCACCGCGGCGACGAAGAGCGCCCACAAGGGGGCGTCCGAGAGCGCGAGCATCGTCAGGGAGAGCACCGACACCGTGTGGATGAGTACGCCCGGCACCAGTACGGCCCGCTGGCCGAACCGGTCGGCGAGCTTGCCGCCGAAGGGGGCGAACACCGCCATGGAGACACCGGTGACGGCCGACACGGCGCCGGCGACGCCGTACGAGCCGGTGGTGTGCTGCACGAGCAGCACGATGGAGATGGTCAGCATCGCGAAGGGCTGTCGTGCCGCGAAGCCGGGCAGGAGAAACGTCCAGGCGCCGCGGGTGCGCAGCAGCTGTCCGTATCCGGGGCGGGAGGTGACCGTGGATGCCACGGCCCGTGCCTTTCTGCCGCCTGGTAGCGCGGCCCCCTTTTTCAGGGCGGCGGCGCCGAGAGCTGTCCTCTTGCGCGGAACTGCGGTAGATGCCGGTTGCCCACTGCGAGGACACGCGGCCGCCATACGGTCGGCGCCAGCTCTGCGTCAGACAGAGTTGGTTCGATCAGTTGGTACAGAAGAAGTGTGCCTTCATCGTACAGGGAACGGAACCCTCAGGCCTGTGAATAACGGAGAATGAGGCACCCGTCACCTGTGATTGCCTCGCTCTTCCGCGTCCTGACCAGCAGTTCCCAGCCATCCAGCCAGCTTTCCGCCCTGTCCGACCGCACGCAGTCGCTTCTCCGCCGCGTCGCGCACCGGGTCGGTCGCGACCACCAGGAGCTCGTCCTCGCGCTGCAGGACGGTCGTGGGCTGCGGCACGAAGGATTCGCCATTGCGAACGATGAGCGTGACCGCCGCCCCCGCGGGCATCCGCAGTTCGCCCACCTCGACGCCGTGCATCCGCGACCCCTTCGGGATCGCCACCGAGAGCAGGTGGCCGCGCAGACGCTCCAGCGGGGCCGACTCGATGCCCAGGTCGGCGGCGCCCGAAGAGTCGCCCAGGTGCAGCGTCCTGGCCAGCCACGGCAGCGTAGGACCCTGGATGAGGGTGTAGACGACGACCAGGACGAAGACGATGTTGAAGATCCGCTCGCTGTCGTCGACGCCGTTCACCATCGGGATCGTGGCCAAGATGATGGGCACGGCTCCGCGCAGTCCGGCCCAGGACATCAGGGCCTTCTCCTGCCAGGGCAGGCGGAACGGCACGAGGCTGATGACGACCCCCAGGGGTCTGGCCACCACGGTCAGGATCAAGCCGATGATGATCGCGGGCCACATGTCGTCGAGCAGGTCGTGCGGGGTGACCAGGAGGCCGAGCAGGACGAACATGCCGATCTGCGCGATCCAGCCGAGCCCTTCGGCGAAGCCCCGGGTGGCGGGCCAGTGCGGCAGCTTCGCGTTGCCGAGGACCATCGAGGCGAGGTAGACGGCGAGGAATCCACTGCCGTGCGCCATGGCTCCGGCCGCGTAGGCGGCGACCGCGATGGCCATCACGGCGATGGGGTAGAGACCCGAAGCGGGCAGCGCCACGTGCCGCAGGCCGTAGGCGCCGAGCCAGCCGACCGCGATGCCGATCGCGGCACCGATCGCAAGCTCCAGGGCGATCTCGCCGATGAGGACGTACCAGTGCTCCACCGGGCCCGCCATGGAGAAGGCCACGACCAGGATCACCACAGGGGCGTCGTTGAACCCCGACTCAGCTTCCAGGATGCCCGTCACGCGCGGCGGCAGCGGCACCTTCCGCAGCACGGAGAAGACCGCCGCCGCGTCCGTCGACGAGACCACCGCGCCGATGATGAGCGCCTGCCGCCACTCGAGGCCGACCAGGTAGTGGGCACCGGCAGCCGTCACGCCGACGCTCACCGCGATGCCGGCGAGCGACAGGACGGCGGCAGCGGGGAGCGCGGGTTTGATCTCTTTCCACTTCGTGCCGAGACCGCCCTCGGCCAGGATCACGACGAGCGCCGCGTAGCCGATGACCTGCGTCAACTCGGCATTGTTGAACGTGACGTTGCCGATGCCGTCCTGGCCGATGGCAACGCCGATGCCGAGGTAGAGGAGCAGGCTGGGGAGCCCACTGCGCGACGAGATGCGGACCGCCGCGACCGCGACGAGCAGGACGAGCGAGCAGATGAGCAGAAGCTGGTTGAGGTCGTGGACAGTCAGGGGCCGTTCCTTCCCGCGCGAGCCAAGTACTTCGTTACCTTACCTAATTGTTAACGCTTCCTTGACGCCTTCGAACACTCATGCGATGCGTCGCGATGCTGTTCCCGACTCCGCGTCCGGGGCCGCGGTGCCCTGCGCCTATGGTTGCTCCAGCGCTCCCACCACCGCCCAGCCAGCCCTGCCGCTCGCGTAAGGACAGCAAGGACAGCGATGCCCTCGAATACCACCGCCTCTTCCGGTCATAAGTCCGGCAAGAAGAAGGGGCGCCGAGCCCGCCTCATCGTGATCGTCCTGGTCCTGGCCATCGTGGCGGGCATCGGTTACGGGGCGTACTGGAGCGTCAGTACGGTGCGTGCCTCCTTCCCGCAGACCAAGGGGACGATCAAGCTCGACGGCCTCTCCGGCCCCGTCGACGTGAAGCGCGACGGCAACGGCATCCCGCAGATCTACGCCGAGTCCGACGCCGATCTGTTCATGGCCCAGGGCTTCGTCCAGGCACAGGACCGGTTCTGGGAGATGGACGTCCGCCGCCATATGACCTCCGGCCGCCTCTCCGAGATGTTCGGCAAGGGTCAAGTAAAGACCGATGAGTTCCTGCGGACGCTCGGTTGGCACCGCGTGGCGCAGAAGGAGTACGACACCAAGCTCTCGCCCGCGACGAAGAAGTACCTCCAGGCGTACTCCAAGGGAGTCAACGCCTACCTGAAGGACAAGAGCGGCAAGGACATCTCCCTGGAGTACGCCGCTCTCGGCTTCACCAACGACTACGAGCCCCAGGAGTGGACCCCCGTCGACTCCGTGGCGTGGCTCAAGGCCATGGCCTGGGACCTGCGCGGCAACATGCAGGACGAGATCGACCGGTCCCTGATGACCAGCCGCCTCGGCCCGTCCCAGATCAAGGACCTGTACCCGGAGTACCCGTACGCCCGGAACAAGCCCATCGTCCAGGAGGGCGCCTACAACAGCGTCACCAAGGAGTACGAGGGCAAGGGCAGCGCGAACAGCCAGTCGCAGACCGGCGGCGCGGCGGGCACGGGCCTCGCGGGCAACGCCCAGGCCCCCGACGGCCTCCAGTCCCAGATGTCGGGCCTCTCCGACATCCTGGACAGCGTCCCGGACGCGGGCCTCGGCCCGAACGGCAACGGCATCGGATCCAACTCCTGGGTGGTCTCCGGCGACCACACGATCTCCGGGAAACCACTGCTCGCCAATGACCCGCACCTGTCACCACAGCTGCCGTCCGTCTGGTACCAGATGGGCCTGCACTGCCGGTCGGTCTCCAAGGACTGCCAGTACGACGTCTCCGGCTACACCTTCGCCGGCATGCCGGGCGTGGTGATCGGCCACAACAAGCAGATCGCCTGGGGCATGACGAACCTGGGCGCGGACGTCACCGACCTCTACCTCGAGAAGTTCGAGGGCGACGGCTACGAGTACGACGACAAGGTGCTGCCCTTCAAGTCGCGCGTGGAGACCATCAAGGTCGCAGGCGGCAAGTCCAAGAAGATCACCGTGCGGGAGACCGGCAACGGACCCCTGCTGTCCGACCGCGACGACGAACTGGTGAAGGTCGGCAAGAAGGCCACCGTCGACAGCGCGGCCCCCGACCGGGGCGACGGCTACGGAGTCTCGCTGCGCTGGACCGCGCTGCAGCCGGGCAAGTCGATGGACGCCGTCTTCGAGCTGAACAAGGCGAAGGACTTCTCCGACTTCCGCAAGGCGGCCTCTTCTTTTGAAGTGCCCTCGCAGAACCTGATCTACGCGGACACCAAGGGCCACATCGGCTACCAGGCACCGGGCAAGATCCCGGTCCGCGGCAAGGGCGACGGCGCGCTTCCCGCGCCCGGCTGGGACTCCGACTACCGCTGGACCGGCTACATCCCGCAGGCCGCGCTGCCCTACGAGTACGACCCGAAGCGCGGTTACATCGTGACCGCCAACCAGGCCGTCATCGACGACAAGTACCCGTACAAGCTCACGTCGGACTGGGGCTACGGTGCGCGCAGCCAGCGCATCACCGACCTGATCCAGTCGAAGATCAAGAACGGTGGGAAGGTCTCCACCGAGGACATGCGCACGATGCAGATGGACAACAGCAGCGAGATCGCCAAGCTGCTCGTGCCCAAGCTGCTCAAGATCGACGTCAAGGACAGCTACGTCCGTGAGGCGCAGAAGCTCCTCGAGGGCTGGGACTACACCCAGGACGCCGACTCGGCGGCAGCCGCGTACTTCAACTCGGTCTGGCGCAACATCCTCAAGCTCTCCATCGGCAACAAGCTGCCCAAGGAGCTGCGGGTCAAGGGCCAGTGCCTGAGCGTCGAGCCGGCCGGGAACACCGGTCCCGCCGACGAGGCCGAGCCGGTGCGTGAGTGCGGCCAGCGGGACTCGGAAACCGCGCAGCCCGACGGCGGCGACCGCTACTACGAAGTGATCCGGTCGATCCTCGACGACGAGGACAACGACTGGTGGAAGTCGCCGAAGACCCGCACGGACGCCGAGACCAAGACCCGTGACCAGCTGTTCGGGCGGGCCATGGAGGACGCGCGCTGGGACCTGACGGCCAAGCTCGGCAAGGACGTCGACACCTGGAGCTGGGGCCGTCTGCACCGGCTGACCCTGAAGAACCAGACCCTGGGCGTCGAAGGCCCCGGCTGGCTCCAGTTCATGCTCAACCGCGGCCCGTTCAAGCTGGGCGGCGGCGAGGCGGCGGTCAACGCCACCGGCTGGAACGCGGCGGGCGGCTACGGAGTGCAGTGGGTGCCGTCGATGCGCATGGTGGTGAACCTCGACGACCTCGACAAGTCGAAGTGGATCAACCTCACCGGTGCTTCGGGGCACGCCTACAACGCGCACTACACCGACCAGACCAGCAAGTGGGTCAAGGGCGAGCTGCTGCCGTGGTCCTTCTCGGAGAACGCCGTGAAGAAGAGCACGAACGACACCCTGGTGCTGCGGCCCTGAGCCGCGTCTGACCAGTACGGAACAGTGAAAGGGCCCTCCACGCGCGCGTGGAGGGCCCTTTCACATACGGATTCACATGCGGAGAGGGTCAGCGGAAGCGGCGTACTCCCGACGGGGTGACGACGGCGTGCACCGGCTTGTCGTGCGCTTCCCGGGGGACGTGCGCGACGACCTCCGTGTCGTACAGGAGCACCACCAGGGCCGGATCGGCCCCGGCCCTCCCGAGCCGGGCCAGCACCCTGTCGTACGACCCGCCGCCGCGTCCAAGGCGCATCCCGCGCGCGTCCACGGCAAGGCCCGGAAGCAGCACGACGTCGGCCGCCAGGACGGCGTCGGGCCCGAGCCGCGCCCCCGAGGGCTCCAAGAGCTGGATCTTTCCCGGGTGTTGGACGTGGGCGAGCGAGCCCTCGCCCTCGTAGGCCGCCCAGTCCAGGTCGTTGTCCTCGAGGAGCACCGGCAGCAGGACCCGCGTCCCGCGCGCGCGGAGGACGTCAAGGAGGGCGTGTGTCCCCGGTTCGCTCCCCACGGAGACGTACGCCGCGACCGTGCGCGCCCCGGCGAGCTCCGGAAGCTCCAATGCGCGGTCGGCGAGAACCGCCGCGGCCTTCTGCGCGTCATCCCTAGTCAACCGGCTTCTCACCGCGAGGAATTCTCCGCGCAACGTGCGCTTGGTTGGCTGATCGGGCGGCTGGTCCGAGCCGGTTTCCTGCATGGTGCGCTCACAAACCCTTCCAGGTGCGCTCATATGAGAACAAAATGTCCGGAGCCACAGATTCCGCACATACTCACCGGTTATGGTTACGGACATGACTGAGTCTCACCCCCCAAGGATCAGCAAGGCTGTCATTCCCGCAGCTGGCCTCGGCACCCGGTTCCTGCCGGCCACCAAGGCCACTCCCAAGGAGATGCTGCCGGTCGTCGACAAGCCGGCGATCCAGTACGTGGTCGAGGAGGCCGCTTCCGCCGGCCTCGACGACGTCCTCATGATCACGGGCCGCAACAAGCGCCCCCTGGAGGACCACTTCGACCGCAACTACGAGCTGGAGTCAGCCCTTCTGAAGAAGGGCGACGAGGCGAGACTGGCGAAGGTCCAGGAGTCCAGTGACCTCGCGACCATGCACTACGTCCGCCAGGGCGATCCCAAGGGACTCGGTCACGCCGTCCTGTGCGCAGCCCCCCACGTCGGCAACGAACCCTTCGCGGTACTCCTCGGCGACGACCTGATCGACCCGCGTGACCCCCTCCTCGCCCGCATGGTCGAGGTCCAGGAGCGGCACGGCGGCAGCGTCATCGCCCTCATGGAGGTCTCCCCGGAGCAGATCCACCTCTACGGCTGCGCGGCCGTGGACGCCACGGACGAGGGCGACGTCGTCAAGGTGACCGGCCTGGTCGAGAAGCCCGACGCGGCGGACGCCCCCAGCAACTACGCCATCATCGGCCGCTATGTCCTTGACCCCCATGTCTTCGACATACTGCGCAAGACCGAGCCGGGCCGCGGCGGCGAGATCCAGCTCACCGACGCACTCCAGCAGCTCGCCGTGGACGAGAAGGTCGGCGGCCCTGTGCACGGCGTCGTCTTCAAGGGCCGCCGCTATGACACCGGCGACCGGGGCGACTATCTGCGTGCCATTGTCAGACTCGCGTGCGAACGTGAAGACCTGGGCCCGGACTTCCAGGCCTGGCTTCGCAGTTACGTGTCCGAGGAGATGTAGCACTTTGAGCAGCAGCGCGACGACCGAAGCCACCGGCCAGGAACACGTCTGGTCGGTGAGCGAGCACCTGGACGACATCCTCGGATCCGTCCGCCCCCTGGAGCCCATCGAGCTCCAACTCCTCGACGCCCAGGGCTGCGTCCTCGTCGAGGACGTCACGGTGCCCGTCTCGCTGCCGCCCTTCGACAACAGCTCCATGGACGGTTACGCGGTCCGGGTCGCCGACATCACGGGCGCGAGCGAGGAGTTCCCCGCCGTCCTGACAGTCATCGGTGACGTGGCCGCGGGCCAGGGCGAGCAGCCCACCGTCGGCGCCGGCCAGGCCGCCCGCATCATGACCGGCGCCCCGCTGCCGCCCGGCGCCGAGGCCGTCGTCCCCGTGGAATGGACCGACGGAGGCCTCGGCGAAGGCCCCGTCTCCGGGATGCGCGCGCACAGCGCCGCCCCCGAAGGAGCCTTCGGTGAGGTCCGCGTGCACCGCCCCGCCGAAGCACGCGCGCACGTGCGGGCGCGTGGCAGCGACGTCCGGGCCGGCGACCGCGCGCTGACCGCGGGCACGGTCCTCGGCGCCCCGCAGATCGCCCTGCTCGCCGCGATCGGCCGCGGCACGGTCACGGTGCGCCCACGCCCCCGCGTGGTCGTCATGTCCACCGGCAGCGAACTGATCCAGCCCGGCGAGGAGTTGGCCAAGGGCCAGATCTACGACTCCAACAGCTTCGCCCTGACCGCCGCGGCCCGGGACGCCGGAGCGATCGCCTACCGCGTGGGCGCGGTCGCCGACGACGCCGAGACACTGCGCTCCACCATCGAGGACCAGCTGATCCGCGCCGACCTCATCGTCACCACGGGCGGCGTCAGCGTCGGCGCGTACGACGTCGTGAAGGAAGCCCTCGAATCCGTGGGATCCGCCGAGGACGGGGTCGAGGACGGCAGCGGCATCGAGTTCCGCAAGCTCGCCATGCAGCCGGGCAAGCCGCAGGGCTTCGGCTCCATCGGCCCCGACCACACCCCGCTGCTCGCACTGCCGGGCAATCCGGTGTCGTCGTACGTCTCCTTCGAGATCTTCGTGCGGCCCGCGGTGCGTGCCCTGATGGGCCTCCCGGATGTCCACCGGCCCACGGCGCGCGCGGAGCTCACCGCCGACAAGGCGCTGACCTCACCCGCGGGGAAGCGGCAGTTCCTGCGCGGGCAGTACGACGCCGACACCGGCAGCGTGCGCCCCGTCGGCGGCGCGGGCTCCCACCTCGTCGCGGCCCTCGCGCACGCGAACGCGCTGATCGTCGTCCCGGAGGACACCGCATCGGTGGAGCCGGGCACCGACGTCGAAGTGGTCCTGCTCGGCTGAAAGGCGCGTCCGCGCGGTACGGTGTCGCGCACATAAACCCCCTCGCGCCGCACCGCGGGAGGGCCCGGACCGGGAGCGCCACAGCACATGAGTAGCCAGCAGCGACTGACGCACATCGATGAGGCGGGCGCCGCCCGCATGGTCGACGTATCCGCGAAGGACGTGACGGCGCGCACCGCCCGCGCCAGTGGCCGCGTCCTGGTCTCGCCCCGCGTGATCGAGCTGTTGCGCGGGGAGGGCGTCCCCAAGGGCGACGCCCTGGCCACCGCGCGGATCGCGGGCATCATGGGCGCCAAGCGCACGCCCGACCTGATCCCGCTCTGCCATCCGCTGGCCGTCTCCGGAGTGAAACTCGACCTCTCCGTGGCGGACGACGCCGTCGAGATCCTCGCCACGGTGAAGACGACGGACCGTACGGGCGTCGAGATGGAGGCGCTCACCGCGGTGACCGTCGCCGCCCTCACGGTGATCGACATGGTCAAGGCCGTCGACAAGGGCGCGGTCATCACGGACGTACGCGTCGAGGAGAAGACCGGCGGCAAGTCCGGGGACTGGAGCCGCGAAGGAGCCGGAGCATGACCGCCTACCGTGCACTCGTCGTCACGGCCTCCAACCGCGCCGCCGCCGGGGTCTACGCCGACCGGGGCGGGCCGATCATCGCCGATGCCCTTGCCGCGCTCGGCTTCGAGGTCGAAGGCCCTCAGGTCGTCCCCGACGGCGACCCCGTCGAGCAGGCCCTGCGCGCCGGAGCCGACGCCGGATTCGACGTGATCCTCACCACAGGCGGCACCGGCATCTCGCCCACCGACCGCACCCCCGAGGCCACCCGCGCCGTCATCGACCACGAGGTGCCGGGCATCCCGGAGGCGATTCGCGCGTATGGCAGGGAGAAGATCCCCACGGCCGTGCTGTCCCGCGGTCTCGCCGGAGTCGCCGGGCGCACGCTCATCGTGAACCTGCCGGGCTCCACCGGCGGAGTACGGGACGGCATCGCCGTCCTTGAGCCCCTCCTTGCGCACGCCGTCGAGCAGCTCCGGGGTGGCGACCACCCAAGACCCCCAGGTGGTGCGAGCTGAACAGCCCTTCCTGGCCCGTCGAGCTGACGGACGGCGACGTCGCCCTCCGTCCGATAAAGATGCGCGACCAGCGGCCCTGGCGTGAGGTCAACCGGCGCAACCGGGACTGGCTGCGCCCCTGGGAGGCGACCATCCCGCCGCCCACGCCCAGCGGCCCGATCGTGCACCGCCCGACGTACCGTCAGATGGTCCGGCATCTGCGCGCCGAGGCGCACGCCGGGCGCATGCTGCCCTTCGTGATCGAGTACCAGGGGCGGCTCGTGGGGCAGTTGACGGTCGCCGGGATCACCTGGGGATCGATGTGCTCGGGCCATGTCGGCTACTGGGTCGACCAGTCGGTCGCGGGCCGCGGCGTGATGCCGACCGCCGTCGCCCTCGCGGTCGACCATTGCTTCCGGTCGGTCGGGCTGCACCGTATCGAGGTCTGTATTCGCCCCGAGAACGGGCCAAGCCGCAGGGTCGTGGAGAAACTCGGATTCCGCGAGGAGGGGCTTCGTCCACGCTATCTCCACATCGACGGCGCCTGGCGTGACCATCTTGTCTTCGCGCTCACCGCGGAAGAGGTACCGGAAGGGTTGCTGCGGCGCTGGCACCAGGCACGACCTCGGAACACCGCGTAAATAGAATAAGTGTTTGAATTTGATCGGTGATCGACCGTCTGGGGCCCGACTTGGTCCCTCCGAGGCATTAATTTCACGGTCCCGGTGGCCTGTTGATCGCATCAGTCACAAAAAAAGTTCGAGATATCAGCCAGATCGTGCGACACACCGGCTCAATTGGCAGATGGCCTCAAGCAAACCCCTCTACCGTGTGAGGCGTGAGCAGCAGCGGCCTCATCTACGCAGTCATCGTCGGGGCCTGGGCCGCCTACTTGGTGCCGATGTGGCTCCGTAGGCAGGACGAGCTCAATGAAGCCCGTCCGACGGAACGCTTCAGCACCGCCATCCGGCTCCTGTCCGGACGTGCGGGGATGGAGCGCCGGTACGCCAAGGACCTGCAAGCGCGCTCGCCTGAAGAGGAGGAGTCGCGCGACCCGGACAACGCCACCGGCTCGGTGGACGTCCGGGCCTTCGTCGCGCCCCCGCATCGACAGGGCGGCCAGGACGAGCGGCCCGAGCCGCAGGGCAAGGCGCAGGTCAAACCCCAGGCGCAGCACCCCCCGGCGAGGCCGCAGGCGCCGCAGCCTCCGGCACGGTCCCAGGCGCAGCCCGCGGCGAAGCCCCCGGCCAAGCCCTCCGTCAAGGCCCAGGTGAACCCCCCGGTCCCGGGCCCGGCGCAGACCCCGACCCCGGCCCCGACCCCGGCGCCGACCCCGGCGCCGTCCGCGGCGCGGTCCCAGCAGTCGCACGCCCGGCGGGCCGCATCGGCGGAAGCCGCCGCGCGCGCCCGGCGCACGAAGGTGCTCGCGCGCCGACGGCGTACGACGGTGATGCTGTTCGTCGCCTTCACGGTCGGCACGGTCGTCGCCGCCGTCGGAGGGCTCGCGTTCCTCTGGGCGCCCGCGGCGCCGGCCGCGCTCCTGAGCGCGTACATCGTGTATCTGCGCGGCCAGGAGCGGCGCCGCTTCACCTACACCATGGACCGGCGCAGGGCCGAGGTCGCCGCGCAGCGGCTGCGGGAACGTCAGCCGCGCAGGCGCGCGCCGGGCGGCGCGGACGCGGTCGCCGACGACGCGGAGGAAGGACCGGGCCCCGAGACGGAGACCGGGCTCTCCGCACTCGCCGCCGACCGCCGCGCCCTGGTTGAGCAGACCGACCACGCGGAGTGGGTGGACCAGCAGCGTGAGCGGCAGCGCCGCCCCGGGCACGGCGACAGCTGGGACCCGGTGCCGGTGCCCCTGCCGACGTACGTGACCGCGCCGGTCGCCCCGCGGGCCACCGGTGACGTCGACTTGGGCGCACCCGACGCCTGGAGCTCGGCGCGGTCGAGCTCCGTCGGGTCCACCGCCGACGAGGCGCGGGGCGAGACGGACGGCAGCGAGTACACCGACTACGCCGACTACGCCGAGGGCACGGAAGGTGCCGAGGGCGCCGATGGTGTGGACGGAGGCGGTGGCCGCAGTGACGCACGGCGGGCCGCTTCCGCGCGCCGGGCGCGCGAACGCGGACGTACGCCCCTCTTCGATCAGTACGAGGACGGGGAGCGGCCGCGGGCCGCCAACGAGTGAGGCCTGACCAGCGAGGGACCGGTCAGGAACGGATTTCCAAGCACCCGGATCGGGATGCTAGAGTTTCACTCGTTGCAAGGGCCTGTGGCGCAGTCTGGTAGCGCACCTCGTTCGCATCGAGGGGGTCTGGGGTTCAAATCCCCACAGGTCCACTGCACATGAGATCCCGTCCAGTTCATCGAACTGGGCGGGATCTTTGCTGTGCCTCAGAATGAAGCATTGGAGGGCTACAGGGCTTTCACGTAGCAGCGGCTCAGGTCCTCGAAGCGGTAGTGGCCGAACTTCGCGGGGGCCGGGGTGTAGCCGGTCGACGTGTAGAGGGCTATGGCCTCCGGCTGCTTCGTGCCCGTCTCCAGGACCATGCGCGTCCGTCCCGCCGCCCTCGCGTCGTCCTCCAGGGCCGCCAGTATGCGGCGGGCCAGGCCGAGGCCGCGGGCCTCCGGGGTGACGTACATGCGCTTGATCTCGGCGTCGCCGTGCGCGTAACCCTCGTCGTTCTCCTCGTGACCGCGCCAGCCGCCGGTGGCCACCGGGGTGCCGTTCTCGTCGTACGCGACGAGGTAGAAACCGCGCGGTGCCGCGAACATGGCCGGGTCGAGGGGTGTGACGTCGCCCTCGTCGCCGTACCGCTCCGCGTACTCGAGCTGGACGCGGTCGTTGAGCTTGACCGCGTCGGGGTGGTCGAAGGAGGTGGGGCGCAGCTCGATGGCTGCCCGCTGCGATCGCTGCGACGGCGACTGGACACTCGACTGGATACTCATGCGAATCATCGTACTTCTATGCGTAGGTGTGCCGGTATCCATTAAGTGTGCCGGTATCGTTCCGGGATGCTCCAAGTGACCAGTGTGAATGTGAACGGGCTGCGCGCCGCCGCCAAGAAGGGCTTCGTCGAGTGGCTCGCCGAGACCTCGTCCGACGTGCTCTGCCTCCAGGAGGTGCGGGCCGAGCCCCAGCAGCTGCCGGAGGAGGTGCGGGCCCCCGAGGGGTGGCACGTCACACACGCGCCGGCCGCCGCCAAGGGGCGCGCGGGCGTCTCCCTCTATACGCGCCGTGAGCCGGATCGCGTGCAGGTCGGATTCGGGTCGGAGGAGTTCGACGGCAGCGGGCGCTACGTCGAGGCCGATCTGCCCGGCGTCACGGTCGCGAGCCTGTATCTGCCCTCGGGCGAGGTCGGCACGGAGCGGCAGGACGAGAAGGTCCGCTTCATGGGGGAGTTCCTCACGTACCTGAAGGAGCTCAAGCAGCGGGCCGCCGCCGAGGGGCGCCAGGTCGTGGTCTGCGGCGACTGGAACATCGCCCATCAGGAGGCCGACCTCAAGAACTGGAAGGGCAACAAGAAGAACTCGGGCTTCCTGCCCGAGGAGCGTGCCTGGCTCAGTGAGGTCTTCGAGGGGGATGCCGGTTACGTCGACGTGGTGCGGGCGCTGCATCCCGACGTCGAGGGCCCCTACTCCTGGTGGTCCTACCGGGGGCGTGCCTTCGACAACGACACGGGCTGGCGGATCGACTACCACGTGGCGACGCCGGGCCTCGCCGAGCGCGCGGTCAAGGGCTTCGTGGAGCGGGCGGCCGCTCATGATCAGCGGTGGTCGGACCATGCACCCGTCACGGTGGTCTACGACATGTGATGCCGCGCGGCGCCATGGCATGTTGCGAGCGCGTACCTGACAATGTCTCAACTGTCAGCCGTGTGGGGGTAACTTCATGTCCGGTATGTCGAGACCGTCTCGTCGAGGTGTGCTGCTCGGGGCTCTGGGCGCGGGAATCGGGGCGGGGCTGCCGATGGCGGCCGCGCCACCGGCCGGAGCTGCCGGTGGCGCCGGAGCTGCCGGTCCCGCCGGAGGGGTTCCCCGGGGGACGCCGCCCGTGCTCCTCACCGAGCAGGCGACCCAGCAGATCCTCGTACTCGATCCGAAGCGCAGGGTCTGGGACCCGCGGGAGAAACCGTCCGTCGTGCGGTGGGCGTTCTCGCCTCGGGAGCGTGAGGGGTACGAGGATCTCCGGCCCGATGACAGCTTCGTGTATCCGAGTGAGTCGAAGGTGCGCAGACACAAGAAGCGTACGTACGTCCTGACCACCGCGTCCTTCGGCTTCGTGGCCGTCGTCGACTACCCGTCGGGGAAGCGGTATTGGGGTGCGGCGATCGGGGCCGGCGACGACCTCTTCAATCCGCACAGCGCGGAGATCCTGCCGGACGGCAATGTCGCGGTGGCGTGCAGCACGGGCGCGATGGTCAGGCTGTACGCGGCGTCCCAGGGGCCGCGTGCGTCGCGGTACGCGGAGGTGGAGCTGAAGGGGGCGCACGGGCTGCACTGGGACGGTGCGCGTGAGGTGCTGTGGGCCATCGGTGACGATGAGTTGGTGACGTATGAGGTGGGCGGCACGCGGGCCAGGCCCACGCTGCGGCTCCGTTCCTCGGTCGGGCTCCCGGTCGGTACGCCGGGCAAGACCCCTGGCGGCCATGACCTCTTCCCCGTGGCCGGGCGCCCCGGGCGGCTCTGGGTGACGACGAACGCGGCCGTCTTCCAGTACGACATCCGGGGCGGGGCCTTCGTGCAGGACTTCGCAGGGGCCGGGGACATCTCCCGTAAGTCGGTGAAGGGGGTCGGCAATGATCCGCGTACGGGGCAGGTCATCTCCACCGTGCCGGAAGGTGGTCTTGAGGAGACCTGGTGGACCACGAGGGTGAGCGTCCATCGGCCCGCCGGGGAGTATGAGCTGGTCAACGGCGGGATCTATAAGGCCCGTTGGTTCCTGCCGAGGTAGGGCGGGCGGGTGCGTGGGGGCTGAGGTCGTGCCTCCGGCGGTTTCTTCCCCGATCCCGACCCTTCCCGAAACTGGGGCTCCGCCCCAGACCCCGTACAAGATGTCCTCAAACGCCGGACGGGCTGCATGCTCCCAGCCGGGCTAAATATCCTCAGGCTTCTCCGAAGCCAAGCGGCGGTCAAGCGCCATCGACAGTTCCGCCTCCACCACGCTCTTCGCGAGCGGGCGCAGGCGGTCGATGCTGACGTCGCCCGCCTCGGCGGGTGTGTGCGTGCGGATGATCGTGATGAACAACTCGGCCAGTGCGTCCGCGTGTTCGCGTACGCGCTGGCCCGCCTCCAGGACCGCGGACAGGGGGATGCCCTCGCGGACCAGGGCCGATGAGACGTCCAGGAGGCGGCGGCTCACGTGGACGATCTCGTCGCCGTCCGTGCCGAGGTAGCCGAGGTCCAGGGCCGCGGCGAGGTTCTCGGGGGTGACCTCGCCCGCGAAGCGGTCGGCCAGTTCCTCTGGGGTCAGGCGGACCGGGGTCTCCTCGGTGGGTTCGCCGATGCCGAGGAGTTCGCCGACGTCGCGGCCGTTCTCGAAGGCCTCCGCGAGTTCCGCGATGCCGCTCAGGGTGTGGCCGCGCTCCAGGAGCGCGGCGATCGTCCGCAGCCTGGCCAGATGATGGTCGTCGTACCAGGCGATGCGGCCCTCGCGGCGGGGCGGCGGGATCAGGCCGCGCTCACGGTAGAAGCGCACGGTGCGCACCGTGATGCCGGCCGCCTTGGCCAGCTCCTCCATGCGGTACTCGCGTGTCTCTGCCACGGCAGCAGCCTATGTGCTGCCGGATCGTGCGGGCGTTCGCGGTGTTCGCTCTGTCCTACCGGCGGTAACTCCGTACGCCGAACCCCTACCCATCAGTACGCGGCTGTTCTACTCTCCCAATTGCGCCAGTGGTCACTGGCAGAGTCGTGAAGCAGTTCGGGAGGCGGCGGCATGGCCGAGGACGAGCGCCAGCAGGAGCGCGAGCGGGGGCGCGAGCGGAGGCGCGAGCGGAGGCGCGAGCAAGGCGGCGAGCGCGAGGGTGGACGCGAACACGTGCGGGTGGCGGTGATCGGGTCCGGGTTCGGCGGGCTCGGCGCCGCGGTCCGGCTGCGACGGGAAGGCGTCACCGACTTCGTCGTCCTGGAGCGGGCCGGTGCCGTGGGCGGCACCTGGCGGGACAACAGCTATCCGGGCTGCGCGTGCGACGTGCCCTCGCATCTGTACTCGTTCTCCTTCGCCCCCAACCCCGACTGGCCGCGCACCTTCTCGGGCCAGGAGAAGATCCAGGAGTACCTGGAGGAGGTCGCCGACACTTTCCGCCTCCGCTCGCACATCCGCCTCAACACCGAGGTGAAGCTGATGCGTTGGGACGCGGACGAGCTGTGGTGGGAGATCGAGACCAGCAACGGCACCCTCACCGCCGACATCGTCGTCTCCGCCACCGGACCGCTCTCCGACCCCAAGCTCCCGGACATCCCCGGCCTCGACACCTTCGAGGGCAAGGTCTTCCACTCCGCACGCTGGGACCACGACTACGACCTGCGCGGCAAGCGCGTCGCGATGATCGGCACCGGCGCCTCCGCCATCCAGATCGTGCCCGCGATCCAGCGCGAGGTCGGCAAGCTGACCCTCTTCCAGCGCACCCCGCCCTGGGTGATGCCGCGCATGGACCGCGCCATCAGCAAGGCCGAGCGCTGGGTGCACCGCCAGCTGCCGTTCACCACGCACGCCCGGCGCGGAATCCTTTGGGGCATACGGGAGTTGCAGGTCCAGGCGTTCACCAAGCGGCCCAACGAGCTGGGCGCGGTCGAACTGCTCGCCAAGCGGAACATCGCGCGCGCCATCAAGGATCCGGCGCTGCGGGCCAAGCTGACACCGTCGTACCGCATCGGCTGCAAGCGGATCCTGCTCTCCAACACCTACTACCCGGCGCTCGCGCAGCCCAATGTCGACGTCGTCGCGAGCGGGCTCAGCGGGGTGCGCGGCAACACCGTGATCGCCGCGGACGGCACCGAGACCGAGGTCGACGCGATCATCTTCGGTACGGGATTCCATGTGACGGACATGCCGATCGCCGAACGCGTGGTGGGCGCCGACGGCGTGACGATGATGGAGACCTGGAAGGACGGCATGAAGTCGCTGCGCGGCGCGACCGCCGCCGGATTCCCCAATTTCATGACGGTCATCGGCCCGAACACGGGTCTCGGGAACTCCTCGATGATCCTGATGATCGAGTCCCAGCTGAACTATCTCGCCGACTATGTACGGCAGTTGGACGTTCTCGGCGGCCGGGCCGCGCTCGCCGTGCGGACGAGCGCCGTGCACGCCTGGAACGACAAGGTGCAGGAGCGCATGAAGCGCACTGTGTGGAACACCGGCGGCTGCAACAGCTGGTACCTCGACGAGAACGGCGTGAACACGACGATCTGGCCGGGCACGACGTCCGAGTTCCGCAACGCCACGCGGCGGGTCGATCTCGCCGAGTACGAGGTGGTGCGGCCGCCCAAGGCGCGTGTGGACGAGGCGGCACCGAAGTCCCGTAAGACGAAGAAGGCCGAGGCAGCGGCATGAGCAGGCTGACGCATGTGACGACCGGGCCGTTCGCGCCGCCCGCGGCCGCGCGGGAGCTGACCGTCGTGTCGGCGGACGGCGCGCGGCTGCACGCCGAGGTGCACGGTCCCGATGGGGCGCCCGCGGTGGTGCTCGCGCACGGGTGGACGTGCTCGACCGCCTTCTGGGCGGCGCAGATACGTGACCTGGCCGTCGACCACCGGGTGATCGCGTACGACCAGCGGGGCCACGGGCGCAGTGTCGCGCCGGCGGGGGCGGAGGGGTACAGCACGACTGCCCTCGCCGATGACTTGGAGGCGGTGCTCGCGGCGACCCTTGAGCCCGGGGAGAGGGCCGTGGTCGCCGGGCACTCCATGGGCGGCATGACGATCATGGCGGCGAGTACGCGTCCGGGGTTCCGGGAGCACGCGGCCGCCGTCCTGCTGTGCAGCACCGGGAGTGCGGGGCTCGTCGCCGCGTCGACCGTGGTGCCGCTGCGGGCCGGGCGGATCCGGACGCGGCTGACGCGGTCGGTGCTCGGGGCGAAGGCGCCGCTCGGGCCGGTCACGCCTATGGCCCGCCGGGCCCTCAAGTACGCCACGATGGGCCCGGGTTCGCCCCCGGAGCGGGTCGAGGTGTGCGCGCGGATCGTGCACGGCTGCCCGAGGGTGGTGCGTTACCGCTGGTCGCACGTCCTCGACGAGCTCGCACTCGACGCGGGCGTCCTGGAGCTGAACGTGCCGACCGCGATCATCGCGGGCACCGCCGACCGGATGACGCCCGTCACGCTCGCGCGGCGCCTGGCCCAGATGCTGCCGGACTCGCTCGGCCTCACCGAGCTGCCCGGGATCGGTCACATGACGCCGGTCGAGGCGCCGGAGACGGTCACCGAGGGGATCAGGAACCTCGTGCAGAAGTACGTACGCGTGGACGATCAGCAGGTCCAGGGGCTCGAAGGGAGCAGCGCATGAGCAAGGTCAGCCTTGAGGGTCAGGTCGCGGTCGTCACCGGGGCGGCGCGGGGCGTGGGGGAACTGCTCGCGCGGAAGCTGTCGGCGCGGGGCGCCAAGGTCGCCCTTGTCGGCCTGGAGCCGGACGAGTTGAAGCAGGTGGCGGGGCGGCTGCACACCGAGGCCGAGGCCTGGCATGCGGACGTCACGGATCACGTCGCGATGGCCCGGGTGGCCCAGGAGGTCAAGGAGCGGTTCGGGAAGGTCGACATCGTCGTCGCCAACGCGGGCGTCGCCAACGGCGGTCCTTTCGTCGAGTCCGACCCCGAGGCGTGGCGCCGGGTGATCGAGGTCAACCTCATCGGCAGCGCGGTGACGGGGCGGGCGTTCCTGCCGGTCCTGATGGAGAGCCGTGGCTATCTCCTGCAGATCGCCTCGCTCGCGGCGATCACGCCGGCGCCGATGATGACGGCGTACTGCGCTTCGAAGTCGGGCGTCGAGGCGTACGCGCACTGTCTGCGGGCCGAGGTCGGCTACAAGGGCGTGAAGGTGGGCGTCGGTTACCTGTCGTGGACGGATACGGACATGGTGCGGGGCGCGGACCAGGACGACGTGATGCGGGAGTTGCGGCAGCGCCTGCCGTGGCCGTCCAACAAGACGTACCCGCTGGGTCCTGCCGTCGACCGGATCGTCGCCGGGATCGAGAGGCGGTCGAGTCACGTGTACGCGCAGTGGTGGCTGCGGGGTATGCAGGGCATCCGGGGCTACCTGCCGGGGATCATCGGCTCGGTCGGGCAGCGCGAGATGCGGAGGTTCGAACCCCGGCTGGGGTCGGTCTCCACGGGGCTGGTGGGGGCGGGGGGCTCCGCCGACGAACAGGCCCGTACCCGGGGGTAGTTGCCACCTGGCGGTGGGGGCCTGCCGGGGGGGCGTCTGCCCCACCGTGGGGCGGCCCCTGTCCCGCTGCTCCGCGACGGATCTTTCCCACCCACCCACCCGATTGCCCTGCGGTGTGAGGGGTTGGTGGGGGGGCTGGTTGTCCCGCGAGGTAATGGGCGGGTGGGTGGGAGTGATCCGCCGCGACGGACGCACCGGCCGGGTCCGGTGAATCTTGACCGTTTGCCTTTGAAGTTGAATCAGGGGGGCTGTGGTTCATCAGAGTCATAGCCAGATGTCTCCCGCTTCTTGATCGTGCATGCCTCGTTGGCATGTCCGGTGACTGAGCTGCTCCTGGGTCGCTCAGTCCGTCCACGGCAGCGTTGGCTTCCCCACGCCGCTGACGAGAAAAAGGAGACCTTGCCATGCGTCGGATCCACTCCCTCGCCGTCGCCGCGGCCGCCTTGGCCTCGGCTCTCGGGGCGGTACCCGCAGCGACCGCCACCCCCGCCGCGACCGAAGCCCCCACGGTGATCAGCAGCCGCGCGGCCTACGACTGCACCCCCGGACACTTCTGTATCTACAGTGAGCCGAATGGCGAGGGGATGCTCTGTCAGTGGTCGCAGCCCAGTACGGCGGAGACCGCTGCCAACTGTCCCTTCATTAATTGGGGACAGAACGTCGGCTCGGTCCGGAACGCAACCGGGCACCTCGTGCAGTACTACAAGCAGGCCAACTACCGCACACCCGCCGGGCCCATCCCACACGGTGCGGGCGGCAATCTGGAAGGCAGCTACCAGATCCGTTCCTTCAAGCCTCTGTAGGACCCAAAGGGTGCTCGAACGCGGTCTGATCTGGGCTGGTCTTGCGGAACCGGCGCGGTGTTAAGCCTTTGGTGGCGGTGGAGTTTCCGAGCTGTGGAGCTGTCGTTAGCCACGGTGCAGTGAGACCCAGGTGCCTGATGTCTGGACATCGGATTGCTCCCTGGGTGACCGTGTGTTGCCGAAGAATGGAAACCCCCGTATGAAGCATCTGAAGGTTGCAGCCGCCCTCGTCGGTACCCTCGCGGTAGCTGCTGCTGTGGCTCCCGCCGTCGCTGCGGAGCCGCGGCCGCCACTCGACGGGCTCGTCCAGTCGGCGAGCCCGACGGACGGTGCCAACCCCTTCGGCGACCTGGCCGACTCGGGCGGCATGCCGTCCACCGGCGCTGTGCTCGGCATGCTGCCCACCTCTTAAGAGCCTGTCTTTGCACCCCTGCCTGCGTCCCGACGTCCTGTAGGGCGCCGACGGTACGGCGGAGCCCCGGCCGTCATCTCGGCGGCCGGGGCTCCGCCGAACATCAGACGGTGTCCTCCATGTAGTAGAAGTCGTCGCCGTGGTTGTTGGTGATTTCACAGAAGGGGTGGGGGGTGCACTCGGCGGCGGGCTTGGCCTGGGTCGCGGTGGCTACGGTGTGGCTGGTGGCGAAGGCCGCCGTGGGGGCGGCCACGGTCAGGGCGGCGGCGGACAGAGCCGCTGCCACGATGGCGGTGCGTACACGCTGGAACCTCCAGGTGGAGTCGTGGTAGGGACGCTCACAGCCGTTTCCCCTCAGCCAGTTCACTACCGGAAATGCATCCAAAAGGCCTGGGACACCACGTAGCGAGCGGGCGGGCGTGCCGGATACCGGGGTTAAAACAACTGCATTGGCCCACGCAGCCCCCCGGCGCCCCCCGCCCCACGCAAAAGTGGAGCCCCCGGCGTCCCAGGGGCCCCACTGGTCAAAGCTCAGCGCAGCGTCAGGCGTCGTAGTCCTGGTTGAACTTGTCCTGCTGCTCCTGCGCCGCCCGCTGTGCCTCGTCGGGGGACTTCGCGGAACGCTCCCGCGACTCCTCCTGGGCCTGCTGGCCGCGCTCCCGCGCGTCGTCACGGGCCTGCGAGGCGCGCTCGCTCGCCTCGTCCTTCTCGCTGCCCATGGCGCCCTTCGCCTTGCCGGCGAGGTCGTTGGCCTTGTCCTGGAACTGGTCCTTGATGCCCATGCGGGTTCACTCCTAGAGGGTGAGGTTGGAAGGGCCTCGACCAGACTTACATGAGGGCACATTCCTCGCATTTCGATCAATGACGGCCAGTGACGGACCCCGAAAGGGCCCGCGCTACTAGCCCCGCGCCGCTAGCCCCGCCCCGCTACCCCCGCGGCGGCAGCTTCGGCCGATGGCGGTCCGGGACGGCATCCAGGCCCGGTGGTTCCGCCGCCGGCTGCCGTTCCAGGAGGTCGAGCGCCACCCCCACCGCGTCGTCGAGCTGGGCGTGCCGCCCCTCCGCCCAGTCCAGGGGCGTGCGGAGCACCTCCAGGTCCGGGGTCACGCCGTGGTTCTCCACGGACCAGCCGTACTCGTCGAACCACCCCGCGTTCATCGGCACCGTGATGACCGTCCCGTCACCAAGGACGTGCCGCCCGGTCATCCCCACCACGCCGCCCCACGTGCGCTGGCCCACCACGGGGCCGAGGCCGAGCAGCTTGAAGGCCGCCGTGATCATGTCGCCGTCCGAGGACGTCGCCTCGTCGGCGAGGGCCACCACCGGGCCCCGGGGCGCGTTCGACGCGTACGACACCGGCTGGGCGTTCCGCGTCAGGTCCCAGCCCAGGATCTTGCGCGTCAGCTTCTCGACCACCAGCTCGCTGATGTGCCCGCCCGCGTTGCCGCGTACGTCCACGAGCAGGGCCGGGAGCGAGACCTCCAGGCGCAGGTCGCGGTTGAACTGCGCCCATCCCGAGCCTCCCATGTCGGGGATGTGCAGGTAGCCGCACTTGCCCCCGCTCAACTCCCGTACCACCTCCCGGCGTTTGGCCACCCAGTCCTGGTAGCGCAGGGGGCGTTCATTGATGAGGGGGACGATCGCCACCCTCCTCGGTCTGCCTTCCCCCTCCGCCGGCTGGAACGTCAGCTCCACCGTCGTGCCGCCCGCGGCCGCCAGCAGCGGGAAGGGGCCCGTCACCGGGTCCACGGGGCGGCCGTCGATGTGGGTGAGGACCGCGCCCTCGCGGATGCCCGCGCCCGCCAGCGGTGAGCGTGCCTTGGAGTCGGACGAGTCGCCGGGAAGGATCCGCTTGACCATCCAACTGCCGTCCCGGCAGACGAGGTTGGCGCCGAGCAGGCCCATCGCCCGCTGGTAGTGCGGTGGCCCTTCGTTGCGGCGGGCGGCGGAGACGTACGCGTGGGACGTGCCCAGTTCGCCGAGGACCTCGCGGAGCAGGTCCGCGAACTCGTCGGGGGACGCGACCCGTTCCACCAGCGGCCGGTACTGGTCCAGGATCGCGGGCCAGTCGATGCCGCACATGTGCGGCTCCCAGAAGTAGGCCCGGATGAGGCGGCCCGCCTCGTCGTAGGACTGGCGCCACTCGGCCGCCGGGTCGACCTCGTGCAGGATGCGGCGCAGGTCGATCCAGGTGGTCGTGTCGCCGTCGCCGGACTCCGTCGAGGGCACCGCGCGCAGGTCGCCCTCGTCGACCACCACGAGCCGCGAGCCGTCGCCGCTGATCGCGAACCAGTCGAGGTGGTCGACCAGTTCGGACTTCTTGCCCTTGGTGATGTTGAAGTACTCCAGGGTGGGGCGTCCCGAGGTGTCCGCCGGGTTGGCGAACGTCTCGCCGAGCGCGCCCGAGATCGGCCAGCGCATCCAGACAAGGCCGCCGCCGCTGACCGGGTGGAGGGCCGAGTACTTGGACGCCGAGACCGGGAAGGGCGTCACCCTGCTCTCCAGGCCCTCCACCTCGACGATGGCGGAGCCGGCCGGTGAGAGGCCGTCGGCCGGGTCGAGGCCGCCCGCCGCCGGGCGGCCGTCGGGGGAGAGGGCGAAGGGGGACGGGGTCGCCGACGACAGGGGGACGAGGTAGGGGCGGCAGCCGAGCGGGAAGGACAGGTCGCCGGTGTGCACGTCGTAGACCGGGTCGAAGCCGCGCCAGGAGAGGAAGGCGAGATAGCGGCCGTCGCTGGTGAAGACCGGGTTCTCGTCCTCGAAGCGGCCGTTGGTGACGTCGACGATGATGCGGCAGGCGGGCCCCTCGATGCGGGCCATCTTGATGTGGCGCAGGGAGCGGCCGATGCCGGGGTGGGACCAGGTCAGCCATGCGCCGTCCGGCGAGAACGCCAGGTCACGCACCGGGCCGTTGACGGAGCGGATCAGCTCCGTCACCTCGCCGTCGCCCTCCTCGGCCGCGTCGATCAGGAGGAGCCGCCCGTCGTTCGACGCGATCGCGAGCCGTTCGCCCTCGGGATCGGAGATCATCTCCAAAACCCGGCCCAGCTGCCCCTGGGCCAGTCTGCGCGGCGCGCGGTCGCCGCTGGCGCGCGGCAGATAGGCGATCTCGACGGCGTCCTCGCCCTCCGCGTCGGTGACGTAGGCGACCTGCCCGCCCTTGCCGAGCATCTCCGGGAGCCGGACGCGCACGCCCGGGGTGTCCGTGATGGTGCGGGCGGGCCCGTCCCGGTGCGTGAGCCAGTACAGGCTGCCGCGTACGACGACGGCGCTGGCCCGGCCCGTCGTGTCCACGGAGATCGAGTCGAGGTGCTGCGCGGCGGGCACCTGGTAGATCCGCCGTCCGGCGCGCGGCCCGCCGAGCCGCACGTCGAGGCGGCGCGGCTCGGAGTCGGCGGACAGGTCGTCCACCAGCCAGACGTCGCCCGCGCACTGGTAGACGACGCGCGCGCCGTCACTGGAGGCGTGCCGGGCGTAGAACGCGTCGTGATCGGTGTGCCGTCGCAGGTCGGAGCCGTCCGGCAGACAGGAGTAGAGGTTGCCGACGCCCTCGTGGTCGGAGAGGAAGGCGATCCTGCCGTCCACGAACATCGGGGCGTCCAGATGCCCGTCGAGGTCGGGCAGGATCTGCTCGCCGTGCATCCACAGGCGGCCCATCGCCCCGCCCCGGTAGCGCTTCCAGGCGGCGGGCTCGTGCGGCGGCTTCCCGGTCAGGAGGAGCGTCTTGCGTTCGCCGTCGATGTCGTTGACCGCGATGTCGTACACCGGCCCCCAGGGCAGCTTGCCGCCGGGCGATCCGTCGGTCGGCACGCTGTAGGCCCAGCAGAAGTACGAGAAGGGCTGGCCGTGCGAGGAGACGGCGAGGATGTCGCCGTCGGGGGACCAGCCGCAGACCCGGGTGTCCGTGCTGCCCCAGTAGGTGAGGCGCCGGGCCGGGCCGCCGTCGACCGGGGCGAGGTGGATCTCCGGGTCGAGGCTGCGCCATGTCGTGTACGCGATGTGGCGGCCGTCCGGTGAGAAGCGCGGATGGCTCACCTTGGTCCGGTCGACGGTCACCCGCCAGGCCCGGCCGGCGGGGGCACCGTCCGGGCTCAGGGGCGCCACCCAGAGGTCGTCCTCGGCCGCGAAACAGAGGCGGTCGCCGCTGAGGTGCGGAAATCGCAGGTAGGCGTGGTCAGCATGGGCTTCATCGCGCGCGTCGGTCACTTCACCATGCTTTTCCGCTGCGGGGGGCGCGGCAACTCGTACAGGGGGTGGCGAGGTGAAGGGAGCGCGTGACGCAGCACACGTACGAAACGGTTTCGTTTCGTTAAGCCCCCGGGTACAGTCATGGCGTACGGAACGGTTTCGGCAAGGGTTCGACGAGGAGCGGAGGGATCATGGCTGAGGCGGCGACGGTGCGGCGCAGCCGGATCACACCCGAGCGCGAGGCCGAGCTCTACGCGGCCGTGCTCGACCTGCTCCGCGAAGTCGGGTACGAAGCGCTCACGATGGACGCCATCGCGGCCCGCACGAGATCCAGCAAGGCGACCCTCTACCGCCAGTGGGGGAGCAAGCCCGAGCTGATCGCCAGGGCCCTGCGGCACAACAAGCCGGTGTCCATCGAGGACATCGACACGGGGTCCCTGCGCGGAGACCTGCTCGAAACCGCGAACCGTTCGGACGACTGCCAGATGGAGCGGGACGCCGCGCTGATGCGGAGCCTGTTCCACGCCATCCACGGAAATCCCGAACTCCACCAGGCGCTGCGGCAGTTGCTCATCGAGCCGGAGATCACCGGTCTGAACGCGATGCTGCGCAGGGCCGTCGAGCGGGGCGAAGTGGCCCCGGACAACCCCGCGTTGGGCTACGTCATCCACATGATGGTCGGCGGCTTCGTCGCCCGTGACCTGATCGAGGACCGCACGGTCGACCGTGAGTTCCTCCGTTCCTACATCGACGCCGTGATCCTCCCCGCTCTCGGCGTCTGACCCGGCCCCTTCACAGGACCACACCTCCCTCCTGACGCGACCGCTCACGTCGTCGGGCTGATCCCCCCTGCCCTGTAGACACCACGACCTGACCGGGAGTACGCCTCCGTGGCCACTTTCCTCTACAAACTAGGCCGACTCGCCTTCAGGCGGCGGCACTTCGTCGCCCTGATATGGGTGGCGCTCCTGACGCTCGCCGGAGTCGGCGCCGCGTCCGCGCCCACCGCCGCGTCCAGCTCCTTCTCCATTCCGGGGACGGAGGCCCAGAAGGCCTTCGACCTGCTCGAAGAGCGTGTGCCCGAAGCCAGCGCCGACGGCGCGAGTGCCCGTGTCGTCTTCAAGGCGCCGGACGGCGAGAAGGTCACGGACCCGGGCAACAAGTCCGAGATCGAGAAGACCGTCGCCGCGCTCAAGTCCGGTTCGAGCGAGGTGGCCAGGGCCGACAGCCCCTTCCGGACCAAGACGGTCAGCAAGGACGGCTCCACGGCGTACGCGTCGGTGTCGTACAAGGTCACCTCGATGGAGCTGACCGACGAGAGCCGTGACGCCCTGGAGAAGACGACCGACCAGGCGCGGGAGTCCGGGCTCACGGTCGAGGTCGGCGGCGACGCGCTGCAGGCGATGCCCGAGACCGGGGCCACCGAGATCATCGGCATCGCGGTCGCGGCCGTCGTCCTCGTCATCACCTTCGGCTCGCTGATCGCGGCCGGACTGCCCCTGCTGACCGCGCTGATCGGCGTGGGCATCGGTGTCTCCTCGATCACCGCGCTCGCCAGCGCGCTCGATCTGGGGACGACCACCTCGACGCTCGCCATGATGATCGGCCTCGCGGTCGGCATCGACTACGCGCTCTTCATCGTCTCCCGCTACCGCGGCGAACTCGCCGACGGACGGGACCGCGAGGACGCGGCGGGCCGCGCCGTGGGGACGGCTGGTTCGGCCGTGGTCTTCGCCGGGCTCACCGTGGTCATCGCCCTTGTCGGGCTCGCCGTGGTGAACATCCCGATGCTCACCAAGATGGGCTTCGCGGCGGCCGGCACGGTGGTCATCGCCGTGCTCATCGCGCTCACCCTGATCCCGGCGCTGCTCGGTTACGCGGGCAAGAAGGTCAAGCCCACGGGCGACAAGAGCAAGGTGCTCGGCGGCGGCGGGAAGAAGCCGGCCGCTGAGGAGAAGGCGCCGAAGGACAACCTCGGCACCCGCTGGGCCCGCTTCGTCGTCCGCCGTCCGCTCACAGTCCTGCTCGTCGGTGTCATCGGCCTCGGCGCGGCCGCGCTGCCCGTCTCCTCCCTCGAACTGGGCCTCCCGGACGACGGCGCACAGCCGACGTCCACGACCCAGCGCAAGGCGTACGACCTGGTCTCCGACGGATTCGGCCCCGGCTTCAACGGCCCGCTGATGACGGTCGCCGACCTCAAGGGGACCGACGACCCGAAGGCCGCCGCCGGGGAGATCACCAAGACGATCTCCGGGCTCGACGACGTCCTCTCGGTCGCCCCGCCGATGATCAACAAGGCGGGCGACACGGCGATCATCAGCGTCGTCCCGTCCTCCAAGCCCAGCGGCATCGAGACCGAGAACCTCGTGCACTCGATCCGCGACGCGGGCGCCGAGATCAAGTCCGACACCGGTGCGAGCGTCATGGTCACCGGCACGACGGCCATGAACATCGACGTCTCCGAGAAGCTGAACGACGCCCTGCTGCCCTACCTGGCACTCGTCGTCGGCCTGGCCTTCCTGCTCCTGATCGTCGTCTTCCGCTCGATCCTGGTCCCGCTCAAGGCGGCGCTCGGCTTCCTGCTCTCGGTCCTCGCGGCCCTGGGCGCGGTCGTCGCGGTCTTCCAGTGGGGCTGGCTCGGCTCGCTCTTCGGCGTCGAGCAGACCGGCCCGATCATGAGCATGATGCCGATCTTCATGGTGGGCGTCGTCTTCGGCCTCGCGATGGACTACGAGGTGTTCCTCGTGACGCGCATGCGAGAGGCGTACGTCCACGGGGAGCGGCCCGGCCAGGCGATCGTGACCGGCTTCCGGCACGGGGCACGCGTGGTCTCGGCGGCGGCGGTCATCATGATCGCGGTCTTCGCGGGCTTCATCGGTTCGTCGGAGCAGATGGTGAAGATGATCGGCTTCGGTCTCGCGATCGCTGTCTTCTTCGACGCGTTCATCGTGCGCATGGCGCTGGTCCCGGCGGTGCTCGCGCTGCTGGGCAGGAAGGCGTGGTGGCTGCCGAAGTGGCTGGACCGCGCGCTGCCGAACGTCGATGTGGAGGGCGAGGGCCTGCGTGACCTCGATGCCTCGGGCACACGGGACGCGGACGAGGACGAGGACCGGGAGCTCGCGCGCGTCTGACCCTCGCGCGGGTCTGACCGGGGTCAGTGGGCCACGGGGGTGGCCGCGTACGTGCGGCGCAGGAAGCGGATCAGTGCCGAAGCGTCGAACTGTACGACCGCCACCCCCTGCGCCGAGTGGAACTCCATGACGGTCTGGACCCGTCCACAGGGCCAGATGTGTACGTCGCCGCTGGTGGCCGGGGCCCGCAGCCCCTGTTCGAGCAGCTGCCTGGCGAAGGTCCACTCGTGGGAACCCTCGTGCGAACCAGGGAGGCCGATCCGCACTGATTGCGGGTCGGCCTCCGGGTCGTACCGGAGGACGGCGGGGACGGTGAGCTGGTCGTCAGGGGAGTCCGTGACGACGTGGGCGCGTGCGTACTGCTCTACTGCGGACATCGCCGAACTCCTCACCATCACGCTCACCATCACGCGCTTTCTGCCCTCTAATGTCCCATATATTCCGATTCCTGCTCCAGGTGTGACCGGGATAACTGGGTAGTCGCTGCTCTTGCAAACCGTTCGCAATAAAGCACTATCATTGAACGGTTCACGAGCGATCCGCTCTGCCTTCCTCTTCCTGTCCTGCCCAGGAGCGCGCGCATGCATGTCCCCGACGGATTCATCAACGCACCCGTCTCCGCCGCCACCGGGATCATCGCCGCCGGCGCGATCGCGGTCAGCCTCCGAGGCGCACGGCGCGAACTGGACGAGCGGACGGCGCCGCTCGCCGGGCTCGTGGCCGCGTTCATCTTCGCCGTACAGATGCTGAACTTCCCCGTCGCCGCCGGGACCAGCGGACATCTGCTCGGCGGGGCCCTCGCCGCGATACTCGTCGGCCCCTATACGGGTGTCCTGTGCGTGTCCGTCGTACTCCTCATGCAGGGCGTTCTCTTCGCCGACGGCGGCCTGACCGCGCTCGGCGTGAACATCACGGACATGGCCATCGTCACGACCGTCGTGGCCTATCTCACCTTCCGCGGCCTGGTGAAAGTGCTTCCCCGCACCCGCCGCTCCATCACCGCCTCCTCCTTCGTCGCCGCACTGATCTCCGTGCCCGCCGCCGCGATCGCCTTCACGTTCCTCTACGCGCTCGGCGGCACCACCGACGTCTCCATCGGCAAGGTCGCCACCGCCATGGTCGGCGTGCACGTCCTCATCGGCATCGGCGAGGCGGCGATCACCGCGCTCACCGTCGGCGCCGTCATCGCCGTCCGCCCCGACCTGGTCCACGGCGCCCGCGGCCTCACCCAGAAGCTCAAGCTCCGCGTCGGCGGCGAACTCGTCGACGTCCCGGAGACGGCCGAGGAGCCCGTCCCCGTGGCCGCGGCGCGCTCGCACCGCAAGGTGTGGATCGCCGGCCTGGTCACCTCCCTCGTCCTCGCGGGCTTCGTCAGCTTCTACGCCTCCGCGAACCCCGACGGCCTGGAGAAGGTCGCGGCCGACAAGGGCATCGACAAGAAGACCGAGGAGCACGCCACCTCCGACTCTCCCCTCGCGGACTACGGCGTCAAGGACATCACCGACACCCGCCTCTCCGGCGGCCTCGCCGGCGTGATCGGCGTCGGCGTCACCGTCGTCGCGGGCTCGGCGGTCTTCTGGGCGCTGCGACGCCGCCGTACGACGGACACGGACCCGGCATCGACGGCATCGGTCACTTCCGCTTCCTCTTCCTCCTCTTCCGCTTCCGAGAACGCCTGACGTGGGCGCGGGCCACGCCCACCGGCTCTACCGGCCCGGCCACTCCCGGGTGCACGCACTGCCTCCGCACACCAAACTGGCGGCGGTCTTCTGCTTCGTGGTCGTCGTGGTCTCGACGCCGCGCGAGGCCATGTGGGCGTTCGGCGGCTACGCGGTGCTGCTCGGCGCGGTGGCGTACGCCTCCCGCGTCCCGCTCCCCTTCCTCCTGAAGAGGCTGCTCATCGAGGTCCCGTTCGTGGCGTTCGCGGTGCTCATGCCGTTCGTGGCGGAGGGCGAGCGGGTCGACGTACTCGGCATGTCCCTGAGCGTGAACGGCCTCTGGGGCGCCTGGAACGTCCTGGCCAAGGGCACGCTAGGCGTAGCGGCATCGGTCCTGCTGGCGTCGACCACCGAACTGCGCGCGCTGCTCCTCGGATTGCAGCGCCTGAAGCTGCCGCCGCTGCTCGTCCAGATCGCCTCGTTCATGATCCGCTACGGCGACGTGATCACGGACGAGATGCGCCGCATGAAGATCGCGCGCGAGTCACGCGGTTTCGAGGCGCGGGGCGTACGGCAGTGGGGCGTCCTCGCGAAGTCCGCGGGCGCGCTCTTCATCCGCTCGTACGAGAGGGGCGAGCGGGTGCATCTGGCGATGGTCAGCCGGGGTTATGCGGGCTCGATGCCGGTGATAGACGAGGTCACGGCCTCGCGCGCGCAGTGGACGTACGCACTGGCCCTCCCGTCCGCCGCTCTAGTCGTCTGCGTGTTGGGATGGACCCTGTGACTGCTGAACTCTCCCTCGAAGTGGCCGGACTGGCCTTCGCCTACCCCGATGGGCACCAGGCGCTCTTCGGCGTCGACATGACGATCGGCCGCGGCGAGCGGGTCGCGCTGCTCGGCCCGAACGGCGCGGGCAAGACGACGCTCGTCCTGCACCTGAACGGCATCCTGACGGGCGGCGCGGGCACGGTCACCGTCGCGGGCCTGCCGGTCGGCAAGAAGCACATGGCGGAGATCAGGCGAAGGGTCGGCATCGTCTTCCAGGACCCCGACGACCAACTCTTCATGCCGACGGTGCGGGAGGACGTGGCGTTCGGCCCGGCGGCGGCAGGGATGCGGGGCCCCGAACTGGAGGCCAGGGTCCAGAAGGCCCTCTCCCAGGTAGGAATGGCGGAGTTCGCGGACCGCCCGCCGCACCACCTCTCCTTCGGACAGCGCAGGCGGGTCGCGGTGGCGACGGTCCTCGCGATGGAGCCGGAGATCCTGGTCCTCGACGAACCGTCCTCGAACCTGGACCCGGCCTCGCGCCGCGAACTGGCGGACATCCTGCGCTCGCTGGACGTGACGGTCCTGATGGTCACACACGACCTCCCCTACGCCCTCGAACTGTGCCCCCGGGCGCTGATCCTGAGCGAGGGCGTGATCGCGGCGGACGGCCCGACGGGGGAGCTGCTGGGCGACGAGGACCTGATGGGGGCGCACCGGCTTGAGCTGCCGTTCGGCTTCGATCCGAAGACGGCTGCAGCGAACGGACGACGGGCGGGCGTAGGGCACGGCACCCCGGGGTGAGGGGTATTGATTAGCGTGGTTGCTGTGGGTGGGTGGCTGAGCGAGCCTCCATCCCGTGTGGGCGTGCGCGGCTCCGGTGGGGGCTGACTTTCGTCGGCTGATCTACGTACGGGCCCAGATTTGCCAACCTCCCTTCCACAGCAGACAACCACCTACGCCGGTACCGCTCCCCCCTCAGCGATAAGACCCCGCCACGTGTGCCAGAGGGCCAAAGGCAGCAGCAACAGGGGTGGGTGGGGCATGCGGGGTGGTGGTGGCGTGCAGGGTGTGGGTGGCGCGCGGGCTGGGCGTGCGGGGCATGCGGGGGTTGTGGCGCGCGGGGCGAGGGCTTCGCGGGTGGGGCCTGGTGGGGCCGGGTGGGGCTCATTGCAGAGAAGTTGCACTTCTTTCCCGCGAAACCCCAGCTCACTGCCGAAGCAGGTGGGATTTTCCTGCAATGGAGGCTCATCGATGCCGAAAGGCGGTCGGGCGACGGCGAGCGATGGTCCGGCGACGAGGAGGGGCGGTCCGTGATGGCGGCTGACTGGCGGCCGGTGGTGAGGGGTGGTTGGTGGCGGTGGCCGAGAGGCGGCCGGTGGCGAGGGATGGTTCGTGGCGGCGGCTGACGGCGTCCGGTGGCGAGGGGCGGTTGGTGACGGCGGCCGGCAGGCGGCCGACGGGGAGGGGTGGTTCGTGATGGCGGCCGCCGGTGGCGAGGGATGGTTCGTGATGAGGGCCGACGGCGGCCGGCGGCGAGGGGTGGTTCGTGGCGGCGGCCGACAGCCTGCCGGTGGCGAGGGGTGGTTCGTGATGGCGGCCGAGCGGCGTCCGGCGGTGAGGGAGGTTCGTGATGGCGGCCGACGGTGTCCGGCGGTGAGGGGCGGTTCGTGACGGCGCCCGGTGGTCCGGCGACGAGGAGGGACGGTCCGTGGTGGCGGTCGACATCCTGCCGGTGGCGAGGGGTGGTTCGTGATGGCGGCCGAGCGGCGTCCGGCGGGGAGGGGTGGTTCGTGGCGGCGGCCGAGAGGCGGCCGGTGGCGAGGGATGGACCGTGACGACAGCTGACCGACAGCGAGGGGTGGTTCGGTGGTGTTGAGCGAGGGGCGGGTGACGGGCGTATCCCTTCGTTGGTGTCGCCGTTGCTGTTGCTGCGTCTTTGGTTTGTTGGTCGCCGCGCTCTGGGGCGGCCTTTGACACCGCCCTCGGGGTGGCCCTGCCCCCGTCGTGTAAACGCCGGTGTCCAACTCCGTGGCCACGTTCGAACATCAGGCGACGAAAGTCAGCCCCCACCGACCCGCGCACACCCACACGGGATGGAGGCTCGCTCAGCCACCCACCCACAGCAACCACGCTAATCAATTCCCCTCACCCAGGGTGCCGATGCCGATGCCGTCCAGTTCGGCTCGGACCGTCTTTCCGATGGGTAGGCGGTCGAGGACCGCCCACCGGTCGGCCAGGGCTTGGACGAGGAGGAGCCCTCGCCCGCCCTCCGCCTCGGCCGGCGCGGTGTCTACGGCTCCTGGCCCGTCGAGGCGACACTCACCGCGCGGGTCCGACACCTCGATCCGGAGGGTGTACGCGTCGAGGCTGAGTCGCACCTCGAAGTCACGGCCGGGGACGCGGCCGTGGGTGGCGGCGTTGGCGGCCAGCTCGGCGACGAGCAGCGCGGCGGTGTCCGAGGCGTCGGAGCCGTACGGGATGCCCCATGCGTTCAGGCGGTGCAGGGCTAGGTGCCGGGCGAGGCGTGCACCACGCGGAGTGGAGCTGAAGCGCTGGACGAACACACGCTCGGTGACGGGGACTTGGGGGGTCTGGCTGGGCGTCATGGCCTCAAAGTGGCCGCCTACGC
Organism: Streptomyces sp. BA2; assembly: GCF_009769735.1. NCBI lineage: Bacteria > Bacillati > Actinomycetota > Actinomycetes > Kitasatosporales > Streptomycetaceae > Streptomyces > Streptomyces sp. BA2. Next base: position 4,147,042 of record NZ_WSRO01000002.1, on the reverse strand, counting down.
GTTCGCTTACCAGGTCAGCGGCTAGCACTCTGCGTCAGAGTACTAGTACGGAGAGTGGACAGGGCTGGCAACTGACCGTAACCATGGGCGGGTTGGGAGCGGTACGCGGGGCAGGCGCAACGGAGGTGTCCTCGTATGACGGACGGTGCGGGCGGGTCGCCGGGCTGTAGTGAGCCGGAGGTGTCGGACAGCCTGAGGACGTTCGGCGAGGTCTTCAAGGCCTTCCGTAAACGGGCGGGCCTGACTCAGGAGGAGTTCGCCGAGTCGGTCGGGTACTCGGTTCAGACGGTCGCCAAGATCGAGCAGGGGCGTCGCTTTCCCCAGCCGGACTTCGTGGAGCGGGCGGAGGAGCTTCTGGACGCCTTCGGGGCGCTGCGGGGCGCGGCGCGGCATCTCTCCCGGCAGCCGGGGTTGGCCAGTTGGTTCCGGCAGTGGGCGAAGTGCGAGGCGGAGGCGGTGACATTGTGGACGTACGAGTGCCGGGTGGTCCCGGGGCTCCTTCAAACGGAGGCATACGCGCGGGCAGTGACCGAAAGCGTCCCTCCGGTGAAGGATGAGGACCAGGTCAACCAGCAAGTATCTGCTCGCCTGGAGCGCCAGAAGCTCTTCCAGCGTCGGCCGCCGATCGCGTTCAGCTTCATCATCGAGCAGGCTCTGGTTGAGCGATGCACTGGCGGACCAGAGGCGACGGGGGAGCTGATCGACCATCTGCGGGCTCGGGCAGGGCAGTTCAACGTGGAGCTACAGATCATGCCGACCCGTCAGCCCGACCATGCGGGGTTCGACGGACCGCTACGGCTGGCCGAGACACCGGGTAATCGATGGTTCGGATACTCCGAGGGGCAGCGTGGCGGCCTGCTGGTCGCCGACCCGAAGGAAGTCAGCATCATGCTCCAGCGCTATGCGAAACTGCGTTCACAGGCTCTCAACGCCGAGGACTCCAAGGGCCTGTTGAAGCGGATGCGAGGAGCGCTATGAACACGTCCAATCTGGCCTGGTTCAAGAGCAGCTACAGCGGCTCCGACGGCGACGACTGCGTAGAGGTAGCCCTCTCCTGGCGTAAGTCCAGCTACAGCAGCGGCAGTGAAGGAGACTGCGTCGAGGTGGCTCGCTGTCCCTCGACTGTCCACGTGCGGGACTCCAAGTTGCACCAGAGCCCGCAGTTCGCCGTCCCCGCAGAAGCATGGCGGAGCTTCCTCTCGTACGCCACGCAGGACTGACGCCGCCCCGCCTGCCCGGCCCGCACCGCCCCCCCACTCAACCCGCGTGCAACATCAGCCCAATCCCCGCCACCATCAACCCCGCAGCCACCAACCTCGGCGCCCCGAACTTCTCCTTGAAGAACACCGCCCCTATCCCAGCCCCCACAATGATCGACGACTCCCGCAGCGCCGAGATCGGGGCCAGGTCCGCCTTCGTCTGGGCCCAGAGGACCAGGCCGTACGCCGCCACCGACAGGGCCGCGCCCAGCAGCCCCACCGCCGCGAACGGGCGCAGCCGCCCCACCAGTTCGCCCCGCCAGCGGTACGCCGCGTACACCGGAATCGCGAGGCCCTCCAGAATCATCAGCCACGCGATGTAGCCCATCGATGAGCCGGAGGCGCGGACGCCGAGGCCGTCCACCACCGTGTACGCCGCGATCGAGACGCCCGTGGCAAGCGCCGCGCCGATCGCCGCCCAGTCGGGGCGGCGGCCCGTCCCCCGTATGCCCCAGAGCGCCAATCCCGTCAGGCCCGCGCAGGAGACCGCGACTCCCGCCGCCTGCCAGCCGTCCGGGATCTCGCCCGCGAATATCGCGGCGAGGACGGTGACCACCAGGGGAGCCGTGCCGCGCGCGATCGGGTACGCCTGGCCGAAGTCGCCCAGCTTGAACGACTTCATGAGCAGGGCGTAGTAGCCGATGTGGATCACTGCCGAGATCACCAGGTACGGCCACGCGCCCGCCGCCGGTATCGCCGCGAACGGGGCGATGAGTACGCCGATCAGCAGCCCGCCGCCCGATATCAACGTGAAGCCGACCAGCTTGTCCGTGATGTGGTGCGCGATCGCGTTCCAGCTCGCGTGCGTGACGGCGGCCAGCAGGACCGCCGACGCGACCAGCGGCGTCACTTGTCGAGCTCGCGCACGTCCACCAGGGTGCCGTTCGCGTGGGTGATGAGGTCCTTGGGCGTCATGGGGAAGACCGCGTACGGAGTGCCCGCCGCCGCCCACACCACCTCGTGGTCCAGCAGTGAGCGGTCAGCCAGCACCCGCGTCCGTGTCGCGTGACCGAAGGGCGGTACGCCACCGATGGCGAACCCCGTGGTCTCCCGGACGATGTCCGCCTTCGCGCGCGTCACCTTCTCCGCGCCCAGTTCCCGCCGTACGAGCTCCAGGTCGACCCGCGAGGCGCCGTCCATCAGGACCAGGACCGGGACGCCGTCCGCCGCGAAGATCAGGGACTTGCAGATCTGGCTCAGCTCGCAGCCGATGGCCGCGGCGGCCTCCTGGGCGGTCCGTGTCGCCTCCGGGAAGCGGCGGACCTCGCTGACCAGTTCAGCGAGGCCCAGCTCGTCCAGGGCCGCGGCGAAACGGGGGTGGGCGGGGGAATCTGTAGCGCTCATGCCCGGCACGCTAGCGGTCCGTGTACCGGGCACGCGACCGTGTATCCGTATACCGGACAGCGGGTGCCTTTGACAGTGACTACTGGCCCGCCAGGAACATCGCCCGCACCAGCGGCCCCGCCGAGTCCCCGCCGTGTCCGCCCTCCTGCACCACCGCTCCCGCGGCCAGATCGCCGCGGTACGCCGTGAACCAGCCGTTGGGCTTCTTCTGGCCGTCGACCTCCGCCGAGCCCGTCTTGGCGCCCATGTCGGAGCCGAGCCCGGACATGGGCTTCACCGCGGTCCCGGCGACAGCCGTGTAGTGCATCAGGTCACGCAGCGCCGAAGCCGTCGCGCCCGACATCTTGCGGGGCGCCGTCGCGAGCGTGCGCTTGTCGAGGTCCGGGGAGACCAGGTACGGCTGCTTGAACGTGCCCGACTTCACCGTGGCCGCCACCGACGCCATGTTCAGCGGGCTCATGCGGACCCCGCCCTGGCCGATCAGGGAGGCGCCCATCTGCGCGTCGCTCTGGACAGGGATCGCGCCGTCGAAGGACGGGACACCGATCGACCAGTTGTCGCGGCCGAGGCCGAAGACCTCCTGCGCCTGCTTGGTCAGGGAGTCGTCCTGAAGCTTCTTGGCCTGGCTGATGAAGGCCGTGTTGCAGGACCGCGCGAAGCTCGCGCGGAACGTGCCGTCCTTGATCTCGAACTTGTCGTCGTTCTGGAACTTCCAGCCGCCGTACGTCACGTACTTCGGGCAGGGGTGCTTTTTGTCCACTCCCGCGAGCTTCTTCTCCAGGAGCATGGACGACGTGACGACCTTCATCGTCGAGCCGGGGGCAAGCGAGCCCTGGAACGCGATGTTGAAGCCGGTCGGCTTCGAGTTGGCCGCCGCCAGGATCTCGCCCGTGCTCGGCTTCACCAGGACGACCGCGGCCTGCTTGCGCTTGCCCGTCTCCTTCTCGGCCGCCGCCTGGAGCGTGGCGTCGAAGGTGGTCTTCAGGGTGCCGGGGGTTCCGGGGGTTCCGGGGGAGAGCGTGAGCAGCGTCTTGTCGGGCGTCGCCTTCGCGTCGTCCTTCGTCGTCGCCGACTTCTCGGCGTCCTTCGCGCTGTCCTCGCGTACGACGCGCAGCTCCACGCCCGCCTTGCCGCCGGCCTTGTCGCCGTACTTCTCACGCAGGCTGTCGAGCACCGTGCCGAGCGAGGGGTACTTCTCCTTCGTCAGCTCGTCGCCGTCCCGGTCCACCGCCTTGATCGGCGGATCCCCGGCCTCGCCGGTGACCAGGCGGTCGCCGTTCTTCAGGTCCGGGTGGACGACGGAGGGCTGCCAGCCGACCAGCGTCTTGCCGTCGTGCTTCCGTCGCACGACGCTGAGCTCGGACTCGTACGCGAAGGGCTTGCTGTTTCCCTCGTACGAGACCGTGGACGTGACCGAGAACGGCACCTTCGCGCCCGCCCGCTTGCCCGGCGTCAGCTTCACCTGCGTGAGGTGGGAGTCCTTGGCGTACGCGGTGAGGGCGGTCTTCGCCGCCGTCCGGTCGTCCGTGAGCGCCGCGGCCTTCGCCACGTCGCCCTTCTCCCACGCGGCGAGGAAGTCCTGTGTGGTGGCACGGACCTCGGCGGCCGTCGGCGGGCCCGCGGCCACCGGCTTCTCGTCGACCGTCGGTCCGCCGTCGTCGCCGGACGATCCGCCCATCAGGCTGTACGCGGCGATGCCCACGCCGCACACGACCACGGCGGCGGCGCCGCCGAGCACACCGGGATGCACCTTGGCGCTCTTCACGCCCGGCGTACCCGGTGTGCCGGGAGCGCCCGGCGTGCCCGGAGTACCCGGTGCACTCGGTCTGCCCGTGATGTTCTTGATGCCCTTGCGCTCGCTGGCGCGTCCTCGCTTGCCCACTGACCCTCCGCAGATCCCAGATCACAGAGCCCCCAAGCTCCGCACCGGAAGGCCCCACACTAGGGGGCTTTCATGAAGCCCCCGACCACATGGCTCAACTGCCTGCGGCAAGTACCGCCGCCACGATAGGGCCGGCCGTATCCCCTCCGTGCCCGCCCTCCTGGGCCACCGCCGCGGCCGCCACGTCGCCGCGGTATCCGGTGAACCAGCTGTTGGGCTTCTCCTGACCGTAGACCTCCGCCGATCCCGTCTTCGCGCCGACGCTGCCGCTGAGCCCGGCCATGGCGCGGGCGCCGGTGCCGCTGACCGCCGTGCGGTTCATCATCTGGCGCAGCTGCTGCACCGTGGACGCGGGCAGGCCGCGTGCCTGGGCCAGCTGACGGTCGTCGAGGCCCGGGTCCACGATGACCGGCTGCCGGAAGGCCCCCGTCATCGCGGTCGCCGTGACCGACGCCATGTTGAGCGGGTTCATCTGCACCTTGCCCTGGCCGATGATGGCCTCGGCGCGCTCGCCGCCCGCGGTCGCGGGGACGGTGCCGTCCTGCGTGGGGATGCCCACCTTCCAGTCGAGGCCGAGGCCGAAGCCGTTCTGCGCCTCCTCGGTGAGGGACTCGTCCGTGATGCCGTCCTCGTCGACCAGCTTCACGAACGCGGTGTTGCAGGACCGCGCGAAGCTGTCGGCCAGGGTCGCGTTCTCGTCCGGTGCCAGGCCCGGGAGATTGTCGATCCGCCGGCCCTGCCAGACCGCGGAGTCGGGGCAGGGCGCGGGGCCGCTCGCCTTCGTCACGCCCTTGTCGATGAGCATCGCCGCCGAGACGATCTTCATCGTCGAGCCGGGGGCCAGCTTGCCCTGGAACGCCGCGTTGAACTCGTCCTGCCGGTGGTTGGCCATCGCGAGGACCTCGCCGGAGCTCGGCTGCACGGCGACCACCGAGGAGTTCGCGTGCCGCGACACCGCCTTCTCCGCGGCTCGCTGCGCGGGTGCGCTCAGCGTCGTCCTCAGCTTGCCCGCCTTGCCCTTGGCGAGCGTGAGGAGCGTCTCGGTGCCCGCGGCCTCGTCCGCGTGCTGGACGTAGAGCTCCACGCCGGGGGTGCCGCCCGCCTCGTCGCCGTACTTCGCGCGCAGCTGGTCCAGGACCGGGCCGAGCGAGGGGTAGTCCTTCTTGTCCAGGACCTGACCGTGCCGGTCGACGGCCTGGATGGGGGGCGCGGCGGCCTCGCCGGTCGCCAGGGTGTCGCCCCGCTTCAGGTCCGGGTGGACGACCGAGGGGTCCCAGTCGACGAGCGCGCGCCCGGAGGTCTTGCCACGGACGACGGTCAGCTCGGATTCGTACGCAAAGGGCTTGGTCTTTCCCTTGTACGACACCGTGGCCTCGACCGAGAACGGCACGGTCGTGCCGGTGGCCCTGCCCGGCGTGAGCTTCACCTTCGTCAGGTGGGCGTCCTCGCGGTAGCCGGTCAGGATCTGCGAGGCCACTTCCGCGTTGTTCGTGTAGCGCGAGGCCTTCTCGGCGTCGCCCTCGGCCCACGCGGTGAAGAACGTCTCCGTCGTCTCGCCGATCTCAGCGCTCGTCGGCGGCCCGGTCCGCACCGCCTCGGGGCCCGACGCCGATGAACCGCCGCCCCCCGTCACGCCGTTCACCAAGTTGTACGCGCCGTACCCCGCGCCCCCGACCATGACGGCGAACACCCCACCGACCAGAGTGACCTTTACCCCTTTACGCATGCCGCGTTCCCCTCCCCAGGAGCCCTCCCGAATGAATTCGGGAGGGTCGCTCGCCGAAAACCATAAGCGGCGCGGGGGACGTACGAGGCTGCCGTTATCCGAAGGTGTCCAAGGTGTGTACTACACGCACGTGGCTATACCCACGTATCCAGGAGCATTCTGGCCCGCCAGGAATCGATCGGAATGGCCTGGCCGGTGTAAATCGGCCAGAACCAGATGAAGTTCCAGAGGATCAGGAGCACCAGTACGCCTGATGCCGCGGCCCCCACGACCCGCCGCCGCTCACTGGACCCCGGCGGACCGAGAATCGCGCCGATCATCATCGCCACGGCAAGGCACAGGAACGGCACGAAGACGACCGCGTAGAAGAAGAAGATCGTCCGCTCCTGGTACATGAACCACGGCAGATAACCCGCCGCGATCCCGCACACGATCGCGCCCGCACGCCAGTCCCTGCGGAACACCCACCGCCACAGCACGTAGAGCAGCGCGAAGGCGCCCGCCCACCACAGCATCGGAGTGCCGAGCGCGAGAACCTCGCGGGCGCACTTCTCGGCGGTGCCGGACGGGCAGCCGTCCTTGCCGGGCAGCGGCGACTCGTAGAAGTACGAGACGGGGCGGCCGTCGACGATCCAGCTCCACGGGTTCGACTGGTACGTGTGCGGCGACGAGAGCCCCACGTGGAAGTCGTAGACCGCGTGTTCGTAGTGCCACAGGCTGCGCAGCCAGTCGGGCAGGAACGTCCAGGAGCCGCCCTTGCCGTCCGTGGCCGCCCAGTTGCGGTAGTAGCCGCCCGAGCCGTCGGTCGGGGAGAGGATCCAGCCCAGCCAGGACAGGACGTACGTACCGATCGCGACCGGCACCGTCGAGACGAACGCCGGGAATACGTCCCGCTTCAGGACCGCGCGGTAGGGGCGCTCGGCGCCGGCGACGCGGCGGCTGCCCACGTCCCACAGGACGGTCATCAAGCAGAAGAAGACCATGATGTACAGGCCGTTCCACTTGGTACCGAAGGCGAGCCCCAGGCAGAGACCGGCAGCCCAGCGCCAGGGACGCCACCCCAGGCGCAGCGTCTCGGCGACGTACGCGTCGGGCCGGACCCGGCCGTCCTCGTCGGCCGGAAGCCCGGCCGCGAGCCGTTCGCGCGCCTTGTCACGGTCGATCAGGAAGCAGCCGAACGCGGCGAGCACGAAGAACATCAGGATCTGGTCGAGCAGCGCGGTGCGGCTCATCACGAAGTGCAGCCCGTCCACCGCGAGCAGCGCGCCCGCCAGACAGCCCAGGAACGTCGAGCGGAAGAGGCGCCGCCCGATCCGGCACAGCATCAGGACCGACAGAGTGCCGAGCACCGCCGTCATGAAGCGCCAGCCGAACGGGTCGAAGCCGAAGAGCCACTCGCCGATGCCGATGACGTACTTGCCGACCGGCGGATGCACGACGTACGCGGCGTCCGTGGGGATCGTGACGCCCGAACCCTGCTGCAGGACGGTGTCGTTGACCTTCTCCGGCCAGTTGACCTCGAAGCCCCGGTGGATCAGCGCCCAGGCGTCCTTGGCGTAGTACGTCTCGTCGAATATCACGGCCTTCGGGCTGCCGAGATTCCAGAACCGGGTGAGCCCCGCGACGAGCGTGATCAGCAGCGGGCCGATCCAGCCCGACCACCGGACCAGTTGACCGGCGTAACTCTTCGGCATGCCGATCGACGCCCACAGGCGTGGGCTCGGTTCGGTGTACGCGGGCACGAGCCGGGCCCGGACATCGGCGGTGGGCCCGGTGGGCCGCGCCACGTAGCCGAAGCGGCGCAGCCTGTGCTGCCACGACGGCTGCTGCTCCTCGGCTGCCTGGCCCTGGCGGGTGTCCGGGGAAGACGCGGTACTGGTCACCGCGCCATCGTAGGGAACCCGACTGTGTGAGTCCCGTCCCCCGGCCCCTGCGAGGATGGAACAGTGACAGGAAGCGCTGATTCCCCCGGAACCCTGGTGCTCGCGGGCACCCCCATCGGCGACGTCGCCGACGCACCGCCGCGGCTGGCCGCCGAGCTGGAGTCGGCCGATGTCGTGGCCGCCGAGGACACCCGGCGGCTCCGCAGGCTCACCCAGGCGCTCGGTGTGCAGGTGGGCGGGCGGGTCGTCTCGTACTTCGAGGGCAACGAGACCGCGCGCACACCCGAGCTCGTCGAGGCGCTGGTCGGCGGTGCGCGGGTGCTGCTCGTGACGGACGCCGGGATGCCGTCGGTTTCCGACCCCGGGTACCGGCTCGTCGCCGCCGCCGTGGAGAAGGACATCCGGGTCACGGCCGTGCCGGGTCCTTCCGCCGTGCTCACCGCGCTCGCGCTCTCGGGCCTTCCGGTGGACCGCTTCTGCTTCGAGGGCTTCCTGCCGCGCAAGGCGGGCGAGCGGCTCTCGCGGCTGCGCGAAGTGGCCGAGGACCGTCGCACTCTCGTCTACTTCGAGGCACCGCACCGGATCGACGACACCCTCGTCGCGATGGCCGAGGCGTTCGGCGACGAGCGCAGGGCGGCCGTCTGCCGCGAGCTGACCAAGACGTACGAAGAGGTCAAGCGGGGTTCGCTGAAGGAACTCGCCGAGTGGGCGGCCGACGGCGTACGCGGTGAGATCACCGTCGTCGTCGAGGGCGCACCGGAGAAAAGCCCCGGTGACCTGGGCCCGGATGAGCTGGTGCGCAGGGTGCGGGTGCGCGAGGAGGCGGGGGAGCGACGCAAGGAGGCGATCGCCGCCGTCGCGGCCGAAGCGGGGTTGCCCAAGCGCGACGTATTCGATGCCGTGGTCGCGGCAAAGAATGCGGCTCGGGCCGCCCCATCGGACGGCAAAGGACTATCGTGAAAGGCAAAGTGCGGGCCGTGCACCGGGCCTGAAGGCTAAGGAAAGGCCAAATCGGCTTCAACTGTCGACAGGTCTGATGCGCTCGCTCCGGGAAAGGCGTCCACTGGTCAAAGGGGACGCACCCGTCCCCACGCTTCCGGTCGGGAGGAAAGCCCGGTCGGCAGCGCTTGTCCAGCGGACAAGAGGAGCTGGCATGAGTGAGATCGCCGACACCGGTCACCACACCACGGCGTCCACCGCGATAGACACCGTTCACGAGTCCTACGCCTTCGCCTGCATGAGGTGCGGGCACGGCTGGGAACAGTCGTACGAGATCGAGCATCACGTGGACGGCAAGGGCAAGGAATTCGTGATGTACGTGGCGGACGGCCGGCATGTGCCGTCGCCGCTGACCCGGCCGACGTGCCTCAACTGCGGCGGGCATGTCGTGCGGATCATGCGGGCCGGGCAGGTTTCGTCGGTGCTCGATCTGATGCAGCGGCATCATGCGCCGAGGACGGCGGCGGAACCCTCCGGGGGTGGTGCGACGGAATCCCAGGAATCCCAGGAACCCCACGAGCCCAAGCACCACCACTGGCATCTGTCGGCGCTGCTGCACCCCTTCCACCACCGCAAGGCGGGATGACGTCGGATGACGTCCCTTTCGGAGGGATGACGCTCCCTTCGTAGGGATGACGCTCCCTTCGTAGGATCGGGGCATGCCTTCCAAAGACGCCGACGCCAAGAATGCCGCGCCGCCGCTGCCCGAAGCCCTTCGGGTGGCGGTCGCCGACTCCCACACCCACCTCGACATGCAGTCGGGGACGGTGGACGAGGGGCTCGCCAAGGCTGCGGCGGTGGGGGTGACGACGGTCGTGCAGGTGGGCTGTGACGTGGCGGGTTCGCGCTGGGCCGCAAAGACGGCCGCCGCGTACGAGAGCGTGCACGCCACCGTCGCCCTGCATCCCAACGAGGCGCCGCGCATCGTGCACGGCGACCCCGACGGCTGGTCACGGCAGGGGGCGCGCGAGGCGGGCGGTGACGGCGCGCTCGACGCCGCGCTCGCCGAGATCGACCGCCTTGCCGCGCTGCCGCAGGTCAAGGGCGTGGGCGAGACCGGGCTCGACTACTTCCGCACCGGGCCGGAGGGCAAGGCCGCCCAGGAGCGGTCCTTTCGCGCCCACATCGAGATCGCCAAGCGGCACGGCAAGGCCCTGGTCATCCACGATCGCGAGGCGCACGAGGACGTGCTGCGGGTCCTGAAGGAGGAGGGGGCTCCGGAGCGCACCGTCTTCCACTGTTACTCGGGTGACGCCGCGATGGCCCAAGTCTGCGCGGAACACGGGTACTTCATGTCCTTCGCGGGCAACGTGACGTTCAAGAACGCGCAGGGGCTGCGGGACGCGCTGGCCGTCGCCCCGCTCGAACTCGTACTCGTGGAGACCGACGCGCCCTTCCTCACGCCCGCTCCCTACCGCGGACGGCCTAACGCGCCGTATCTCATTCCGGTCACATTGCGGGCCATGGCCGAGGTGCGGGGGATCGGCGAGGACGCCATGGCCGAGGCGATCTCGGTCAATACGGCGCGTGCATTTGATTACTGAGCGATAACGCCCGTGGTCCTGCAGCCCAGGGCCGCACCGCGACACCGCGTAGTCGTCCCGCTTTGGAGAGTGACGGCCGCTCCGCTAGGTTCTGGTCCGTCTCGCCCGATCCGGACCAGAACGAGAACGCTGGAGCGTCGTCGTGAGTCATGCGCCGCAGTCGTCGCAGCCGCCGCAGTACGAGACGTCTTACAGGGGCGGCACGACCTTTGAGCCCGAGCTTGAGCCCGAGCTTGGACTTGAGGCTGAGCTGGGGCTTGAGGCCGAGCTGGGGCTTGAGGCTGAGCTCGGGCCCGGGGATTACCTTCCCCGGCAGGCCACCGGTTCCGCCCCTGACGGGGGGCGGGCCGAGGCGCGGCGGGCCGCCCGGCGCAAGAAGGCGAAGGGACCGTCGGAGCGGCCCGAGTCGTTGCGGCGGCTGTTGCCGCAGGCGCTGGTCGTCGCCTTCCTCGCGGGCGGCACCTCGGCCTTCGTCGCCAACGACAAGGCCGTGCGGCTGAGTGTCGACGGCGAGTCGCGGACCCTGCACACCTTCGCGGACGACGTCGGCGAGCTGCTTGAGGACGAGGGCGTGGACTTCGGCACGCACGACATCGTGGCGCCGACCGCGAGCACGGCCCTGGCCAGCGGCGACGAGATCGCCGTCCGCTACGGCCGGCCGGTCAAGCTCACCCTCGACGGGCAGCGGCGCGAGGTGTGGACGACGGCGCGCACGGTGGACGGCGCGCTGCGGCAGCTCGGGGTGCGGGCCGAGGGCGCCTATCTGTCCGCCTCGCGGAGCAAGCGGATCGAGCGGGACGGCCTCGATCTCGACGTACGGACCGAGCGCACCGTGACGATCATGGCGGACGGGCGTGAGCGGACCATCCGTACGAACGCGGCGACGGTGCGGGAAGCGGTCGAGGAGTCCGGGATCACCCTGAACGGACAGGACACGACCTCCGTCGCGCCCGGCAGCTTTCCGCGCGACGGGCAGACGGTCACCGTCATGCGGATCTCCGGGCGGAAGGAGGTGCGGGAGGAGCCGATCCCGTTCGACGTGCGGCGGACGGACGATCCCTCGCTGTTCACCGGTACGGAGGTCGTGGAGCGGCAGGGGCAACAGGGGACCCGGCGGGTGACGTACGCGCTGCGGACGGTCAACGGCGTCAAGCAGAAGCCGCGCCGGGTGCGGTCGGAGGTCGTGCGGGAGCCGCAGACGCAGATCGTGAAGGTCGGCACGAAGCAGCGTCCGAACTCGGTGGCGGGGGCGGAGGGCCTGAACTGGGGCTCGCTGGCGCACTGCGAGTCGGGCGGCCGCCCGAACGCGGTGGACCCGTCGGGGACGTACGGGGGCCTGTACCAGTTCGACACACGAACCTGGCAGGGCCTGGGCGGCTCGGGCCGCCCCCAGGACGCTTCCGCGGAGGAACAGACGTACCGCGCGAAGAAGCTGTACGTGCAGCGGGGGGCCAGCCCGTGGCCGCATTGTGGGGGGCGGCTGTAGCGGGGCGCTGCGGGGCAATCGGGAGGGCGGGAAAGCTTGTTCGTGCAGGGGAGGCTGCGGGGTGAACGGGCGGGTGGGTGGGAGAGGCCCGTTCGGGCAGGCAAGGCTGCGGGGCAACCGGCAGCAGACTGGTGAAGGCCCAGGGGCCAGGCGCCGTAACCTTGGGGGGTGAGTAACAGTGAGCCCGGCAGCCTTCTCGGCGCCGCCGACATCCGCGAGCTGGCAGCCGCCCTCGGCGTACGCCCGACAAAGCAGCGCGGCCAGAACTTCGTCATCGACGCCAACACCGTCCGCCGCATCGTCCGCACCGCGGAAGTCGGCCCGCAGGACGTGGTCGTCGAGGTCGGCCCGGGGCTCGGCTCGCTGACCCTGGCTCTCCTCGACACTGCGGACAGCGTGATCGCGGTGGAGATCGACGACGTCCTCGCCAGCGCGCTGCCCGCGACCGTCGAGGCCCGGCGGCCGGCCAAGGCCGGCTCCTTCGCGCTGGTGCACAGCGACGCCATGCTCGTACGCGAGCTGCCGGGCCCCGCCCCGACCGCGCTGGTCGCCAACCTTCCGTACAACGTGGCCGTGCCGGTCCTGCTGCACATGCTCGACACCTTCCCCACCATCGAGCGCACGCTCGTGATGGTGCAGGCCGAGGTCGCCGACCGCCTCGCCGCGGCGCCGGGCTCGAAGGTGTACGGCGTGCCCTCCGTGAAGGCGAACTGGTACGCCGACGTGAAGCGCGCCGGTTCCATCGGGCGCAACGTCTTCTGGCCCGCGCCGAACGTCGACTCGGGTCTCGTCTCGCTCGTGCGGCGCGCCGAGCCGGTCAAGACCACCGCTTCGAAGAAGGAAGTCTTCGCCGTCGTCGACGCCGCCTTCGCCCAGCGCCGCAAGACCCTGCGCGCCGCCCTCGCCGGATGGGCGGGCTCGGCGGCCGAGGCCGAGGCGGCACTCGTCGCCGCCGGAGTCTCGCCGCAGGCGCGCGGCGAGGCGCTGACGGTGGAGGAGTTCGCGCGGATCGCCGAGCACAAGGGGGCCGCTTCGTGAGTGTGACCGTCCGCGTTCCCGCGAAGGTCAATGTCCAGCTCGCCGTAGGCGCCGCGCGCGCGGACGGCTTTCACGACCTCGCCAATGTCTTCCTCGCGGTCGGGCTGTACGACGAGGTCACCGTCACGCCCTCCGAACAGTTGCGCGTGACCTGCTCCGGGCCCGATGCCGCCCAAGTACCCCTGGATCGTACGAACTTGGCGGCGCGGGCCGCTGAACTGCTCGCCGCGCGCCATGGGCGTACGGCCAACGTGCACATCCACATCGCCAAGGACATCCCCGTCGCGGGCGGTATGGCCGGCGGCAGCGCGGACGGCGCGGGCGCCCTCGTGGCCTGCGACGCGCTGTGGGGGACCGAGGCTTCGCGCGACGAACTCCTCGACATCTGCGCCGAGTTGGGCAGCGATGTGCCGTTCAGCCTGGTGGGCGGGGCGGCGCTCGGTACGGGGCGCGGCGAGAAGCTGGAGATCCTGGAGGTCGGCGGGGACTTCCACTGGGTGTTCGCGGTGGCCGACGGAGGGCTCTCCACGCCCGCGGTCTATCGCGAGTTCGACCGGCTGACCCCCGATGCTCCAGCTCCGGAGGCGTCCCCGGCTCTCCTCGACGCCCTGCGCGAGGGTGATGCCGGAGCTCTCGCCGGAGCCGTTGCCAATGATCTTCAGCCCGCTGCCCTGTCTCTCTTCCCCTCGCTCGCCGACACCCTCGCCGCGGGCACCGAGGCAGGCGCGCTGGCCGCGCTGGTCTCCGGATCCGGGCCCACGACGGCGTTCCTGGCCGCGGACGCCGAGTCCGCGCGACGAGTCGCCGAAGCGCTCTCGGCCTCCGGCACCTGCCGCACCGCCCGGGTGGCGGCCTCCCCGGCTCCGGGCGCCACGCTGCTTTAAAGGGGCCGAGGGGTGCAGGTACTCAGACGCGGATCTGAGTACCTGCGCGCTGACGCGGGGCCCGCAGTCCGCGCGACCGTACGTGCATGGGATCAAGCGTTCGCGAACTGGCCGAGAAGACGCCCACCGGGCGCGACCGGTACATCGACCTGCTGCGGGTCGCCTCGCTCGGCACGGTCGTCATCGGCCACTGGCTGATGGCGGCGGTGACCGTCGGGGACGACGGCCGCACCGAGGTCGGCAACCTCCTCGCCGTCGTGCCCGACCTGCAACTGCTCACCTGGGCGCTGCAGATCATGCCGGTGTTCTTCTTCGTCGGCGGCTTCTCGCACGCCCTGTCGTACCGCTCCCTGAGCCGGAAGGCTCCTGAGGGTTCCGTCTACTCGGCGTTCCTGCGGGCACGGCTGCAGCGACTGCTGCGGCCGACGATGGTCTTCATCGGCGTGTGGGGCGCCGCCGCTCTGGCGGTCCAACTCCTCGGCGAGGGCGGGGCGTTGCTGGACGTGACGCTGCGGCTCGTGGCCCAGCCGCTGTGGTTCATAGGCATCTACCTGGCGATGGTGGCGTTCACGCCGCCGCTCCTGAGGCTGCACGAGCGGTACGGGTGGGGCGCGTTCGGCGGCCTGGTGCTCGCCGCGGGTGCGGTGGACGTGGCGCGCTTCGCCTTCGGCGTCCCGTACGTGGAGTTCCTGAACTTCGCCTTCGTGTGGCTCGCGGTGCATCAGCTGGGGTTCCTGCGGGCGGACGGCAGGCTGCGGGTGCGGATGCCTGTGGCCATGGCGGTGGCGGGCCTCGCGGGGGCCGCGGCTCTGGTGGCCTTCGGCCCGTATCCGCTCTCCATGGTGGGAATGCCCGGCGAGCGCGTCTCGAACATGGCACCGCCGACCTTCGCGCTGCTCTGCCACGGGGTGTGGCTGGTGGGCGCGGTGGAGCTGCTGCGGGGCCCGGCGACACGGTGGCTCGCTCGGCCGCGGGTGTGGCGGGGCGTGGTGGCGGCGAACGGGGTCTCGATGACGGCGTTCCTGTGGCACCTGACGGCGATGCTCGGGGTGTACGGAGTGCTGATCGCCGCTGACGTGCCGCTGCCGGAGCCCGCGACCGGGGCGTGGTGGGCGCAGGTTCCGCTGCGGATGGGGGCGGCCGCGGCGCTCACCGCGCTGCTGGTCGCGGCATTCCGCCGCTTCGAAAAGCCGGTAACGGAAAGGGAGTTTACGAGGGCCCCGGGCGCGGGCCCGGTAGCCGCCGCGGGCGTCACGCTCTGCCTCTTCGGGGTGCTCGGACTCTCGATGGTCGGCTTCGGGGGGCTTCTCGAAGGGCGTACGGCGATGCTGATCGCGGTGCGGGTGACGGCGCCGGTGGCGGTGGGGATGGCGCTGGTGGGGTGGCTGCTCGTGGAGCGGGCGCCTACAGCTCGTCGATGGCGGTGAGGTCGATGTCGATGTCGAACGGGACGCTGATCTTGAGGTGGTCGTGGTGGATTCCGGTCAGGGCGTAGGTACCCGAGGGCTGCCCCAATTCGTAGACCTGGATGACCGGGTAGTTGTCCTGGCCCGCCGCCTCGACCAGCCAGTAGTGGCGAATGCCCGCGGCGGCGTACTTCTGGAACTTGGTCGTGCGATCACGCGACTCTGACTCGGGGGACACGACTTCGATGGCGAGTACGACGTCTGAGCCCTGGAAGCGCGTCTGCATCCGTCCAGTCATGGCGCTGGCCTCGATGACCGAGATGTCGGGTTCAGGGCCGTTGCGCTTGTCCAGTACCACCGTCATCTCGCGCGCGACTTTCAGATCCGGCGGCAAGGTGCGGCGTAGTCCCGCCATCAACAGGTCGATCGCGGCGAAGTGGAAGTAGCGCTGCGGACTCACGAAGACCAAGCTCCCGTCGATCAACTCTGTGTGCGGCGGGAGATCAGGCAGCGTGAACAGGTCGTCCACGGTGTAGCCGTTCAGCGGTGGCACAGGCCAGCGGCGCCCGTCTTGCAGGGACTCGGCGGTCATGGTTCCTCCCATGGACGGGATTCTTCGGCCTGCTGCCCACGGTAGCTGCGAATTCTCAGTCGCGTCATCACAAAGAGTGATCACCCCCGCACTCCGGAGCGGGCGATAGCCGCCCCGGCCGGGCGACTACGCTGGAGGTCGATCGATCCCCTTCCCTGGAGCGTTAATGGCCGTCAACCTGGTCAATGTCGAGGCAGTCAGCAAGGTGTACGGCACCCGTGCCCTGCTCGACGGTGTCTCCCTCGGCGTGTCCGAGGGGGACCGGATCGGCGTCGTGGGGCGCAACGGAGACGGGAAGACGACCCTCATCCGCATGCTCGCCAAGCTGGAGGAGGCCGACACCGGGCGGGTCACGCACAACGGCGGGCTTCAGCTCGGCGTGCTGACCCAGCACGACTCGCTGGACCCCGAGGCCACCGTGCGGCACGAGGTCATCGGTGACCTCGCCGATCACGAGTGGGCGGGCAGCGCCAAGATCCGGGACGTGCTCACCGGACTGTTCGGCGGGCTCGACATGCCTGGCTTCCCGCAGGGCCTTGACACCGTCATCGGGCCGCTCTCCGGCGGCGAGCGGCGCCGTATCGCGCTCGCGAAGCTGCTCATCGGCGAGCCCGACCTGATCGTGCTCGACGAGCCGACCAACCACCTGGACGTCGAGGGCATCGCCTGGCTCGCCGAGCACCTGCGCACGCGGCGCTCGGCGCTCGTCTGCGTCACGCACGACCGCTGGTTCCTGGACCAGGTGTGCACGCGCATGTGGGATGTTCAGGGCGGTTCCGTCTTCGAGTACGAGGGCGGGTACTCCGATTACGTCTTCGCCCGTGCCGAGCGTGAGCGCATCGCGGCCACCGAGGAGACCAAGCGCAAGAACCTGATGCGCAAGGAGCTGGCCTGGCTGCGGCGCGGCGCACCCGCCCGTACCAGCAAGCCGCGCTACCGCATCGAGGCCGCCAACGAACTCATCGCCGACGTGCCGCCGCCCCGCGACAGCAGTGAGCTGATGAAGTTCGCGACGTCACGGCTCGGCAAGACCGTCTTCGACCTTGAGGACGTGACCGTCCAGGCCGGGCCCAAGGTGCTGCTCAAGCATCTGACCTGGCAGCTCGGCCCCGGCGACCGCATCGGCCTGGTCGGTGTCAACGGCGCGGGCAAGACCTCGCTGCTGCGGGCGATGGCCGAGGCGCAGCGCTCCGACGGCGACGTACAGCCCGAGGCGGGGCGTGTGGTCGTCGGCAAGACCGTGAAGCTGGCCTATCTGTCGCAGGAAGTCGCCGAACTCTCCCCGACACTGCGGGTGTTGCAGGCCGTGCAGCAGGTGCGTGAGCGGGTCGACCTCGGTAAGGGCCGGGAGATGACCGCGGGGCAGCTCTGCGAGACGTTCGGGTTCAACAAGGAGAAGCAGTGGACGCCCGTCGGAGATCTGTCCGGTGGTGAGCGGCGGCGGCTTCAGCTGCTTCGGCTCCTGATGGACGAGCCGAACGTCCTCTTCCTCGACGAGCCGACGAACGACCTCGACATCGAGACGTTGACCCAGCTCGAAGACGTCCTCGACGGCTGGCCGGGGTCGATGGTCGTGATCTCGCACGACCGGTTCTTCCTGGAGCGGACGACTGACAAGGTCTTCGCCTTGCTCGGCGACGCCACGATGCGCATGCTGCCGCGCGGCATCGACGAGTACCTGGAGCGGCGCAAGCGGATGGCGGACGCGGGCGCCCCCGCGGCTCCTCTCGCCCCCTCCTCCGGGTCCTCCGCACCGGCCGCCCCGCAGAAGACCGTCTCCTCCGCCGATGCCCGCGCCGCGAAGAAGGAACTCCAGAAGATCGAGCGGCAGCTGGACAAGATGTCCACGAAGGAAACCTGGCTGCACGCCCAAATCGCCGATAACGCCACCGACTTCGAAAAGGTGGCGAAACTGGACGCGGAGCTGCGTGAACTCGTCAGCGAGCGCGACGAGTTGGAGATGCGCTGGCTGGAGCTCGCGGAGAGCGCGTAGAGGTCTCGTAACAGACACATCACGGGCCGGTCCTCCCTTGGGAACAGGGGACGGACCGGTCAGTTGTGCTAGTGCCGCAGGGTGATAGAAAGGTCGGCCTGAGCACCACTTGGCGTGCCGAAAAATCAGTGAAGGGGGAAGCGCTGATGACTCAGCCGCCCAACCAGCCGCCGTCCGGCGGTTTCGGAGCTCCGCAGGATCCACAGCAGGGTTCCGCGCCGCAGCCACCGGGCCAGCCACCGCAGATGCCCGGCCAGCCGCCGGCCCCGCCGTCGGGAGCCCCGCAGACCCCGCCCGCGCCGCGGCCCGGCTACGGCTACCCGCAGACTCCGCCCGCGCCCCAGCCGGGTTACGGCTACCCGCAGCAGCCCGGACAGCCCGGACCGTACAACCAGCCCGGACCTTACGGCCAGCCCACGCAGCCCGGTCAGCCGGGTCCCTACGGCCAGCCCACGCAGCCGGGCCCCTACGCCCAGCAGCCTCAGTACGGCTACCCGCAGCAGCAGTTCCCCGGCGGCCCCGGCGCGCCCGGCACCTCGCCCGGCGGCGGTGGCGGCAAGAACCCCTTCAAGGGCAAGCCCGGCCTGATCGTGGCGGCCGTCGCGGCCGCGGCGCTCGTCATCGGCGGCGTCGCCTGGGCGGTCGTCGGCGGTGACGACGGCGGCAAGAAGAAGCCGAGCGCCGGCAAGAGCGACGACCCGAAGGCCAGCGGGTCCGCACCGGTCAACCCGGGCAACGGCGAGGGCGACGGGGAAGAGGAGAAGGAAGACCTCAACGCGGGCCGCCAGCCCGGCGAGTCGAAGGTGCTCTTCTACAAGGAAGCGCCCAAGGTGCCCGGTTCGGGCGCCGACGCCAACGGCATGTGGGTCCAGGGCGACATCGCCGCCAAGGCGGCGTACAAGGAGATCAGCGCCTACAACGTCAACACGGGCGATTCGGCCTGGCCGACGATCAAGTTCCCGCAGAAGATCTGTGGCACGACCCCGCAGGTCACGAAGGACAACAAGATCTTCGTCGCGTACAAGGACGGCCAGAAGGACGACGCCAAGTGCAGCCAGGTTCAGGTCGTCGACCTGAAGACCGGCGACAAGGGCTGGGTCAAGCCGGTCGAGGAGGAGGGCCTCTTCGACATGTCCCTCAACGTCGACCTCTCCATCACCGGCGACACGCTGATGGTCGGCCGCTCCCAGTCCGGCACGGCGCTGCGGGTGAGCGACGGCAAGGAACTCTTCGTGTCCGAGAAGAAGGACGAGGGCACCTGCTTCCCCAGCGGCTTCACCGGCGGGAAGAAGATGCTCCGCGCCCTGTCGTGCGGTGCCGGTTCCTCCACGGAGCACGACGAGCTCCAGCAGATCGACCCGAAGTCCGGCAAGGCCGTGTGGACGAAGAAGTTCCCCAAGGGCTGGCAGATCAGCCGGGTCTACTCCGAGAGCCCGACGATCGTCTACCTCACCAACGAGGACAAGAAGCAGTGGAACATCACCACGCTGAAGCCCAACAGCAGCGACACCCGCTCTGAGGTCGCCGTCGACGAGAAGTTCGCGCCGGAGTGCGGCGGTTCGACGTTCCTCGGCGGCAGTCTGCAGGGCTGCCTGGGCGCGGCGACCGACGACAAGAACCTCTACCTGCCGACCGAGGCGACCTCCGGAGCCAACGAGGTCGTGGCGATCAGTCTCGCCACCGGCAAGGAGGCCTGGCGCGTGAAGTCGCCGCTGGAGGAATCGATGCTGCCGATGAAGATGGACGGCGATTCACTCATCGCCTACGTCAACCCGTCGTACGACTCCGGCGGCCAGGTCGTCTCGATCCCGCTCTCGGGCTCGCACAAGCCGAAGACGCTCCTGAAGAACCCCGAGGGGACCGCCGAGATCGAGAGCGGCTTCTACTCCAAGGACGTCGACTACGTGGACGGCCGCTTCTACATCTCCACCACGCGGCTCTCGGGCAGCGCAAAGGGCCAGGAGAAGCTGATGCTGGCCTACGGCAAGTGATCTTCTCCGCCGGGCAGATGCCCGCGCCCTCTTCGTCGCTCAGTTCATCTCTCGTCCCCAAGGAATCGACGTCATGACCCAGCCGCCCCAGCCGCCCAACGAGCCCCCGCAGGGCGGGTTCGGCGCACCGCAGGACCCCCCGCCCGGCGGTTTCGGCAAGGCCCCCGAGCCGAACAACCCGTCCTACGGCTACCCGCAGACCCCGCCTCCCGCGCAGCCGCCGACACCGCCCGCCCAGCCGCCGACGCCGCCGCAGGGCCAGCCCAACTACGGCTACCCGCAGGCCCCCGGCACCCCGCCCCCCGGCCAGCCCCAGGGCTACGGCTACCCGGGCCAGCCGAACCAGCCGTACAACCAGCCGACGCAGCCGTACGGCCAGCAGGCCCCGTACGGCGCCTACCAGCAGCCCGGCACGATGCCGATGGCCCCGCAGGCAGGCGCTCCCGGCGGCTCGGGCGGTTCGAAGCTCAGCAGCCAGATGAAGATCATCATCGGTGCGGTCGTCGCGATCGCCCTGATCGTCGGCGGCGGCGTCTTCTACGCCTCGACGCAGAAGGACGACACCGAGGCGAGCTCCGAGGGCTCGACCGGCGGCGGCAAGGGCGGCGAAGGGGAGCAGAAGGGCGGCGGTGACGAGCAGGGCCCGAGCGGCCCCGGCACGGAGAAGGTCCCGGCCAACACCAGCGCCACCGTCTCCATGCAGCTCCCGCAGCCCGAGGTCCCCAAGGACGACGTCTGGAGCATCAAGGGCTCCTGGCTCACCGAGGACGTCTACGCCAAGGCGGGCGTCAACAAGATCGTCGGCTACGACCCGTCCGACGGCAAGGAGCTGTGGACGCTGCCGCTGGCCGGCCAGACGTGCGCGGGCTCGCGCGAGGTCACCAAGGACGGCATCGTCGCGGTCGCCTACGAAGAGGGCAAGCGGAAGAAGAAGGGCGACCACCAGACCTGTTCGCAGATCTCCGCGGTCGACCTGAAGAGCGGCAAGAGTCTCTGGACGGAGACCATCGACGAGGGCAGCATGAAGGCCCGCGTCCAGGAGGTCACCATCAGCGGCAGCACCGTCGCGGCCGGTTCCAGCGCCGGTGGCGCGGCCTTCGACCTCACCTCGGGCGACCACCTGTGGGAGCCCACCCCGGGCGAGGAGTGCCAGGACGAGGGCTACGCGGGCGGCGAGCAGCTCGTCGCCGTCCAGAAGTGCGGTGACTACGGCGACGAGAAGCTCAAGGTCCAGCTCCTCGACCCCAAGACCGGCGATTCCAAGTGGACCTACCCGGTGACGCCGGGCGTCGACAACGCCAAGATCATCTCGACCCGCCCGGTCGTCTTCGGCCAGGACACCCAGGAGATCACCGCGAGCGGCGTCACGGACGCCTTCTCGCTCGACGACCAGGGCAAGCTCCGCGCCAAGATCTCGCTGCCCGACGGCAAGTACGACCACGACTGCGAGGTCAACGTCATCTACGCCTGCACCTCGCTGGCCGTCGGCAACGACAAGCTCTACGTCCCCACCCGCCAGCACGACGGCGGCGGCGACGGCTACAGCCAGACGAACGAGATCATCGCGTTCTCGCTGGCCACCGGCAAGACCACGGGTGACCGTGCCGACGCGGGCGAGGACGGCGAGATGTTCCCGATCCGCATGGACGGCGGCAACATCCTGGCGTACAAGGACGCGGGCTACGACAAGGGCGCCCAGGTCGTCTCCATCAACGGCAAGACGATGAAGGAGACCAAGCTCCTTGAGACCCCCGCGGCCGAGTCCGTCGGCAGCGCCATCAGCGGCATGGTCCCGAAATCGAACGAACTCCTTTACACCGACGGCATGCTGTACCTCGGCAAGGAGCTGATCAGCAAGCCGTACTCGAAGGACGAGAAGGAGTACACGGCCCTGGGCTTCGTCGCCCAGTAGGTCTCCTGACCTCCGCGTACGCACCGGACGGCCCCGTTCCCATGAGGAGCGGGGCCGCTGGCGTTTCCCGCGTGCGCCATTCCGTACGCACGTACTCCCTCTCACTCGTATTTGGCCGGGATTTCGGCATTCCGGGCCGCTTATCGCCGGTAGGGGGCGCGCAGCGTCGAACAAGCGTGTAGCTTCCGGGGGATGAGTGGGCGTGGGGCCGGGGGGCCCTTGATCCGTGGGGGATCAGTGGGGACAAGTGGGGGGTTTGCTCTATGGGTGTGCGGCTCATGGTGGTCGACGACCACCGACTGCTCGCCGAGGCACTCGCCTCGGCCCTGAAACTGCGCGGACACCGTGTGCTTGCCGCGGCCGCGCCCGCGGCCGGGGCGGCGGAGCTGGTCATCAGCCGGGCCCCCGAGGTCTGTCTGCTCGGCACGGCGACGCCCGCGGAGCCCGGGATGTTCGATCCGATCGTGAAGATCAAGCGGGAGCGGCCGCAGGTCGCCGTGGTGGTGCTCGGCCCGGTGCCGAACCCGCGCGGCATCGCCGCCGCCTTCGCCGCGGGCGCCTCCGGATACGTACGCCATGACGAGCGCATCGAAGGCGTCGAGCGCGCCATCATGAAGGCGAGAGCCGGCGAGGCGGCCGTCGCGCCGCAGCTGCTCCAGGGCGCCTTCAGCGAGCTGCTCAACCCGGCGGCGCAGCCCGACGACGAGGGGCAGCGGCTGCTTCAGATGCTGACGCCGCGCGAGGTCGAGGTCCTGGTGCGGGTCGCGGACGGCGAGGACACCCGTCTCATCGCCGCCGGGATGGGGATCGCGCCCAGCACGGCGCGCACGCACGTGCAGCGCGTCCTGATGAAACTGGGCGTCGGGTCCCGCCTGGAGGCCGCGGCGCTCGCGGCGCGGACGGGCCTCCTCGACCGTGCGGAACGGCCTTCGCCGGCCTTCACGGACGACCCGGAGACGCCGACGGGGCCCGAGTCACCGGCACAGTGAACTCGGGCCCCACCTCGGGGTGTTACTGGTCTTCTTCGGGTGCCTCGGTGGGCGGCGGAGTGGGGCGCAGCCACAGCCAGCCGAGGAAGAAGAGCCCGAGCGCCAGCATGGCAAGGCCCGTCCAGAGGTTGATGTTGATGTCCTCCGCCTTCTTCATGTCGGCGTCGGACGGGGAGATTCCGGCGATCGTCACGATGATTCCGTAGACGACGAACAGAGCGCCGATGATCCGCCGGATGTCGAAGAGACGGGCCGCCGTGGCGGACTTGCGCTCCAGTGCGGAGACTTCGTGTCGCAGTTCAGACATGTTCTTCCAGACCTCCGATCGGGATTAGAGCGAGTACGGCAGGTAGCAGGCCGCGGCGAGCACGATCGCTCCCCAGCCGAGCAGCGCGGGCTTGCGGTACCACGCGTCGTCGCCCTCGGCCGGTGGTTCGTCGATGCCCGGCGCGGTCGTCCCGTAGACCAGACCGGCCAGTTCGGCCTCCGGCTTGGGGGCGGTGAAGAGCGTGACGACGACCATCACCACGGCGCCGGCGACGAAGCCGACGATCGCCGAGACGAAGTTGGCGCCCTGGTCGGTCGGGATGTCGATGACGCCCTGCTTGTAGATCCAGAAGTAGTTGACCATCGCGGCGGTCGTGCCCGCGAGCAGGCCCCACACACCGGACTTCATGGAGGCGCGCTTCCAGAACATGCCGATGATGAAGACCACGAACATCGGGACGTTGAAGAAGGAGAACAGCGTCTGGAGGTACCCCATGATGTTCGAGAACGACGAGGCGATGAAGGCGGTGCCGATCGAGGCGAGCACCCCGATCGCCGTGATGAGCCGGCCGAAGTTCAGGTAGTAGCCGTCCTCGCGGCCCTTGACCACGTACTTCGCCCAGATGTCGTACGTGAAGACGGTGTTGAAGGACGACACGTTCGCCGCCATGCCCGCCATGAACGCCGCGAGCAGACCGGTCACCGCGATGCCGAGCACGCCGTTGGGCAGCAACTCCTGCATCAGGTAAGGGATCGCGTCGTTGTACGTCAGGTCGGAACCGGCGGTGCCGATCTTCGGGACGAGTACGGCCGCGACCAGGCCCGGGATCATCACCAGGAAGACGATGAATATCTTCGGGAAGGCGGCGATCAGCGGGGTGCGCTTGGCGGCGGAGAGGTTCTTCGCGGACAGGGCGCGCTGCACCTCGGCGAAGTTGGTCGTCCAGTAGCCGAAGGAGAGCACGAAGCCGAGGCCGAGGATGATCGTCAGCCAGTTCGCGCCCAGCGGGTTGGCGTCACCGATGCCGGTGCCGCCCCAGGCGGTCATGAAGTTCTCGCCGTGCGACTTCTCGATCGACCCGCTCAGGCCGTCCCAGCCGCCGACCTTCTTCAGGCCGATGACGCAGATCGGGATGAGCGCGGCGAGGATCACGAAGAACTGGAGGACTTCGTTGTAGATCGCCGAGGAGAGCCCGCCGATCGTGATGTACGCCAGGACGAAGAACCCGGCGACCACGATGGCCACCCACTGCGGCCAGCCCAGGAGCGCCTCGACGACGATCGACAGGGCGTAGAGGTTCACGCCCGCGATGAGTATCGCGGCGAACGCGAAGAGCACCGAGCTCAGCAGGTGCGCCGACTTGTCGAAGCGCTGGAGCAGGAACTCGGGGACCGAGCGGACCTTGCTGCGGTAGTAGAACGGCATCATCACGAGGCCGAGGAAGACCATCGCGGGGATGGCGCCGATCCAGTACCAGTGGACGACCGCGACGCCGTACTGGGCGCCGGTCGCCGCCATGCCCAGGATCTCGGTGGCGCCGAGGTTCGCGGCGACGAACGCGAGGCCGGTGACCCAGGCGGGCAGGGAGCGGCCCGAGAGGAAGAAGTCGAGGCTGGTCTTCACGGAGCGCCGGGCGGCGAAGCCGATGCCGAGGACCACGGCGAAGTAGATCGCGAGGATCGCGTAGTCGAGGCCGTTGGTGGGCAGCCGAAGCCCCTCGGCCAGGGTCTGTGTGGGGGACTGCATGGGGAACTCGCTTCGTTGCGCGAACTGATCAGACCGGAACCTACGCCCCTCACTTCAATAACTGAAGACTTCTGTTGGTGTTCTTTGTTGGATTGTGATCGGACGCATAGCCGTCGCTCAAGGGGGCTTGTTGGCGCCACGTTCCAGCCGCGGCATTGACGATGCTGTTGCCTTGTGATTTGTTATGTGCGGTTATGTTGGGTGGGTGTTGGTGAGGAGCCCCGGACGTGAAGAAGACCTCGACCCGTCTCGCAGACGGTCGTGAGCTCATCTACTACGACTCGCGCGACGACGCGGTGCGCGACGCCATCGACCGGAGGCCCCTGGACCCCATCTCCACCACATCGGAGATCCGCCGAGACCCGCTCCTGGGCGACGCCGTCGCCATCGCGTCGCACCGCCAGGGCCGCACGTACCACCCGCCGGCCGACGAGTGCCCGCTCTGCCCCTCCGAGGGCGACCGTCTGAGCGAGGTCCCCGACTCCTCGTACGACGTGGTCGTCTTCGAGAACCGCTTCCCCTCGCTGGCCGGGGACGCCGGACGCTGCGAGGTCGTCTGCTTCACCTCCGACCACGACTCGTCCTTCGCCGACCTCACCGAGGCACAGGCGGGCCTCGTCCTGGACGCCTGGACGGACAGGACCGCCGAGCTCTCGCACCTCCCCTCCGTCGAGCAGGTGTTCTGCTTCGAGAACCGCGGCGCCGAGATCGGCGTGACCCTGGGCCACCCGCACGGGCAGATCTACGCCTATCCCTTCGTCACCCCGCGTACGTCCCTGATGCTGAGGTCGCTCGCCGCGCACAAGGAGGCGACGGGCGGCCGCAACCTCTTCGACGACGTCGTGGCCGAGGAGTCGGCGGGGGAGCGGGTGGTCCTTGACGCCGAGCACTGGGTGGCGTTCGTCCCCTACTCCGCGCACTGGCCCTACGAGGTGCACCTCTACCCCAAGCGCCGGGTGCCGGACCTGCTGGGGCTCGACGAGGCCGCGCGCACAGAGTTTCCCCAGGTCTATCTGGAACTGTTGAGGCGCTTCGACCGGATCTTCGGTGAAGAGGGTCAGCTCACGCCGTACATCGCCGCCTGGCACCAGGCGCCCTTCGGCGCACTGGACGGACATGACGGGGTCAACCGGGACGACTTCGCACTCCACCTCGAGCTTTTCACCATTCGCCGCACTTCGGGCAAGCTGAAGTTCCTCGCGGGTTCCGAATCCGGCATGAGCGTGTTCATCAACGACGTGCCGCCGGAAGCCGCGGCCCAGCGACTGCGAGAGGTAGCGAGTTCATGAGCGGTAAGTACCTGGTCACCGGCGGGGCGGGCTATGTGGGAAGCGTGGTGGCCCAGCATCTGATCGAGGCCGGGCACGAGGTGACCGTCCTCGACAACCTCTCGACCGGCTTCCGCGAGGGCGTCCCGGCCGGCGCCACGTTCATCGAGGGCGACATCCGTGATGCCGCCAAGTGGCTGGACTCCTCCTACGACGCCGTGTTGCACTTCGCCGCCTTCTCGCAGGTCGGCGAGTCCGTCGTGAAGCCCGAGAAGTACTGGGACAACAACGTCGGCGGCACGATGGCGCTGCTGGCCGCGATGCGTTCCTCCGATGTCCGCAAGCTGGTGTTCTCCTCCACCGCCGCGACGTACGGCGAACCGGTCAGCACCCCCATCACGGAGACCGACCCGACGGCCCCCACGTCTCCGTACGGCGCCTCGAAGCTCGCCGTCGACCACATGATCACCGGCGAGGCCACCGCCCACGGCCTGGGCGCGGTGTCGCTGCGCTACTTCAACGTGGCGGGCGCGTACGGCGCCTACGGCGAGCGGCACGACCCGGAGTCGCACCTGATCCCCCTCGTCCTCCAGGTCGCGCAGGGCCGTCGCGAGGCGATCAACGTCTTCGGCGACGACTACCCGACCCCGGACGGCACCTGCGTCCGCGACTACATCCACGTCGCCGACCTCGCCCAGGCGCACCTCCTCGCCGTCGAGGCCGCCACCTCCGGCGAGCACCTGATCTGCAACCTCGGCAACGGCAACGGCTTCTCCGTGCGCGAGGTCATCGAAACCGTCCGCCAGGTCACCGGGCACCCGATCCCCGAGGTCATGGCCCCGCGCCGGGGCGGCGACCCCGCGGTCCTCGTCGCGTCCGCGGCCACCGCGCGGGAGCGGCTCGGCTGGAATCCGTCCCGCGCGGACCTCGCGGGCATCGTCGCCGACGCGTGGGCGTTCGCCCAGCGCTGACCGGGTCAACAGGGGTTAAGGGGTAACTGATGGACGTAGCGGGGCAGTTCGCGGAGCTGTACGGGTACGAGCCGACGGGGGTCTGGTCGGCACCTGGCCGGGTCAACCTCATCGGCGAGTACACGGACTTCAACGAGGGCTTCGTGATGCCGCTCGCGCTGCCGCACACCGCGGTGGCGGCGGTGGCGCGGCGCACCGACGGAGTCCTGCGGCTCCACTCGGCGGACATCGACGCTCCGGTCGCCGAGCTGCGGGTCGACGACCTGACACCCCTCGCGCTGACTGCCCGGGGGGCCGGGCAGGGCGGCTGGGCCGCCTACCCGGCGGGCGTGGTGTGGGCGCTGCGGGAAGCGGGCCACGCGGTCTCCGGGGGTGCCGACATCCACCTCGCCTCGACCGTGCCGACGGGGGCGGGCCTGTCCTCGTCGGCGGCCCTGGAGGTCGTCACGGCACTTGCCCTGAACGACCTGTGCGAACTCGGCCTGACCGCCCCTGAGTTGGCGGTCCTGTCCCAGCGCGCCGAGAACGCCTTCGTGGGCGTGCCGTGCGGCGTGATGGACCAGATGGCCTCGGCGTGCGCCACCGAGGGCCACGCCCTGCACCTGGACTGCCGGGACCTCTCGATACGCCAGGTCCCCTTCGACCTCGCGGCACAGGGCCTCCAGCTCCTGGTGGTCGACACCCGGGTCAAGCACGAGCTGGGCGACGGGGCGTACGCCGAGCGGCGGGCCGGCTGCGAGGAGGGCGCGCGACAGCTGGGCGTGACCCACCTCAGGGACGTTCCGTACGCCGAACTCCCCTCCGCCCTGGCCAAACTGACGGACGAGAAGATCCGCCGCTACGTACGCCACGTCGTCTCGGACGACCACCGGGTGGAGCAGGTCATCGGCCTGCTGGACGCGGGGGAGGTGCGGGCGATCGGCCCAGTCCTGACCGAGGGCCACGCATCCCTGAGGGACGATCTCCGCATCTCCTGCGAGGAGTTGGACCTGGTGGTGACCTCCGCGAACACGGCGGGCGCGATCGGCGCACGCATGACGGGCGGCGGCTTCGGCGGCTCGGCGATCGTCCTGGTGGAGGAGGCGGACGCGGACCCGGTGACGAAGTCGATCCTGGAGGCCTTCACTACAGCGGGCTTCACGGCACCACGGGTGTTCCCGGCGGTTCCTTCGGCGGGGGCACGCCGGGAGAGGTGACTTACCCCGGCCCCCGGCCCCCCACCTGCTCGCCTACCCCAGCCGCTTCGTAAGGGTGAACTCCTTCGCGCCCTGCGGATAGTCGGGGATCACCGACACCACCTCGTAGCCCTGGCCCCGATAGAACCCCGGTGCCTGGAAGTCCCACGTCTCCACGCGGGAGTTGAGGCATTCGCGCTCCTCGCGCGCGATGCGTTCCGCCTCGGCGAGCAGTTGGGCGCCGAGGCCCGCGCCCTGGTGCTTCGTGCTGACCCAGAGGTAGTTCACGTGGAGCCAGCGGCCCCAGGTGTGTCCGGCGAGGCCGCCGACGAGGCCCTCCGTGCGTTCCAGGAGCCAGACCGCCAGCGGTATTTCACGATCCTGCGGGGTGTCCCGCAGTGCGCGGATCACCGGTGACGCCCGCGTGTTCGCGTCCTCGAGTCCGGCGAGGAGCAGAGCGAACCGCTCTTTGTCGACTCCTGTCTCAATACGAAACATACGGCTCACCATAAACGCGCTGGCCAGTCAGTTCTGTAAATTACCTTCCGCTCCTGCCGTGCGGCCCTACTCTGAGTGGCAGTGCCGGTGGGGGCCGGCACTGATCAGGGGGCGAGACAGTCGGGTACGACACCCGGCGTGGGGGTGGCAGTCACAGCTCGGCGGCGGCCGTGCGACTGCGGCGACCCCCGTTCCGGGTGTCGTGCCCGCACCGTACGTCCTCCGACGGGTATCCCCTGCTCTCCGAGGAGAGCTTGGGGGAGGGGGTTTCAGTGGTTCGTATCCGAGTCCTGGTCGTCGACGACCATCGCATCTTCGCGGAGTCGCTCGCGGCGGCTCTGGCGGCGGAGCCCGACGTCGACGTGTCCGCGGCGGGCAGCGGCCCGGCCGCACTGCGCTGCCTGGAGCGGGCGATAGCCGAGGGGCGCAGGTACGACGTGCTGCTCGTCGACGCCGACCTGGGCGCGTCCGCCAGCGCCGTGCAGGGCGTGCGGCCCGCGCCTTCGGTGCAGGAGGGCAACGCGGACGGCCTGGTGGACGGCATATCCCTGGTTGCCGGGGTCCGTTCGGGCCAGCCGATGGTCCGCACGGTCGTGCTCGCCGAGAAGGACGACCCGCGCAGGGCCGCCCTCGCGCTGCAGGCCGGCGCGTCGGGCTGGGTCGCCAAGGACTGCTCGCTGTCCCGGCTCCTGACGGTCATACGGGGGGTGTTGCGGGAAGAGACCCATCTGCCGCCCGCGCTGCTCACCGGCGTCCTGCGTGAGTTGACCGCCGCGCGCAAGCACCGCACGGAATCCGAGCGCCTGGTGGAGTCGCTGACCCCGCGCGAGCGCGAGGTCCTTCGCTGCATGGTGGCGGGCCTTGGCAGGAAGGCCGTGGCCGAGCGCCTCTTCCTCTCCCCGCACACGGTGCGTACGCACATGCAGAACGTCCTGGGGAAGCTGGGCGTCCACTCCACGCTCGCGGCCGTCGCGCTGGCGCGCAGGGCAGGAGTGGGTCCTGTCGACCTAGCCGGGGATGTTGTCGAACGGGGCGGTCAACTGGCGTAGCAGCCCGGCCAGTTCGCCGCGCTGCCCGCGGGAGAGCTCGGCGAGGATCGCCCGCTCCTGCTTGAGGAGTCCGGCGAGGGCCTGGTCCGCGCGGTCCTGCCCTTCCTCCGTCAGCCGCACAAGCACGCCACGCCGGTCGCTCGGATCGGGCAGCCGCTCGACGAGGCCCTTCTTCGCGAGCCGGTCGATGCGGTTGGTCATCGTGCCGGACGTGACCAGGGTCTGGGTGAGGAGCTGCCCGGGGGAGAGCTGATAGGGCGCGCCCGCGCGCCGCAGCGACGTCAGTACGTCGAACTCCCACGGCTCCAGATTGTGCTCGGAGAACGCGAGCCGCCGGGCCCTGTCGAGGTGCCGCGCGAGCCTGCTGACGCGGCTGAGCACCTCGAGTGGTTCCACGTCGAGGTCAGGGCGCTCCCGGCGCCATGCCGCGACCAGACGGTCGACCTCGTCCTCCATGTCGATCAGTGTAGGGGGTCTGTCGACGTGAAGTCTCTTGACGTCAAGATACTTGGGGTTGAGGATGGCGGTACGACGTGCGTATGGCGCCGGTACGAAGGTGGTGTGACGCCGGTACGACGCCTGCGCGAAGGCAGTACGACGCCGAGGTCAGCGCCGCGACCCGAGGAGGCCCCCATGACCGCCGCCCCCAGCAGCAGCCCCGCCCCCACCTGGGACCCAGGCCAGTACCTGCGCCACTCCGGCCACCGCGCCCGCCCCTTCGTCGACCTGCTGGCCCGCGTCCCCGAACTGCCCGCCACCGACGGCCGCCGCCCGCCGCGCATCGCGGACCTGGGCTGCGGCCCCGGCAACGTCACGCGTCTGCTGGCCGAACGCTGGCCGAGGGCGCACGTCACCGGCTACGACAACTCGCCCCAGATGCTGGAGCAGGCGGAGCGCCTGGCGGGACCCACGTCCGGCGGCGGCCGCCTGGACTTCGCCGCGGCGGACGCGGGGGACTGGGCGCCGCCCGAGGGGACGTACGACCTGATCCTGTCCAACGCGACCCTCCAGTGGGTGCCGGGCCACCCGGACTCCTTCCCCGCCTGGATCGCGGCGCTGACCCCTGGCGGCACGTTCGCCTTCCAGGTCCCCGGCAACTTCGACGCCCCGAGCCACGTCCTGATGCGCGAGCTGAGCGAGTCCGAGCGGTGGCGGGGCCGGCTCGGGGGGCGGCTGCGCCACGCGGACGCGGTGCTCTCGCCGACGGCCTATCTGGAACGCCTTGTCCCGCTGGGGTGTGAGGTGGACGCGTGGGAGACGACGTATCTGCACCTCCTTGAGGGGGAGGACCCGGTCCTGGACTGGGTGAAGGGAACGGGCCTGCGGCCTGTGCTGACGGCTTTGGCGGACGACCCGGAGGCGAGGGAGACGTTCCTCTCCGAGTACGGGGAACTGCTCCGCAAGGCGTACCCGGCAGGGCCGCGGGGCACGGTCTTCCCCTTCCGCAGGGTCTTCGCCGTGGCCCGGCGGACCACGTGACGCTGGTCGCCGTCGACCACGTCCAGCTCGCCGCGCCGCCCGGCAGTGAGGTGGCCCTGCGGGCGTACTACGTCGACGTGCTCGGCATGAAGGAGATCGCCAAGCCCCCGGCGCTTGCCGCGCGCGGCGGGTGCTGGTTCCGCGCGGGGGCGGTGGAGCTGCACCTGGGCGTGGAGGCGGGCTTCCGTCCGGCGCGCAAGGCGCACCCCGGGCTGCGGGTGCGGAACATCTCGGCGTACGCCGAGCGGCTGGCCGCCCGGGGCGCGGAGATCGTCTGGGACGACGCCCTGCCGGGCCACCGCCGCTTCTACTCGAAGGACACGGTGGGCAACCGCCTGGAGTTCCTGGAGCGGAAGCCCCCCACCCAGCCCTGACCGCCGCTTCGCGGCCGAAGCCCCCACTCACCCGATCACCCGGCAGTGCCCGATGCTTTCCGTCCGTCTTGACCTGAACCGCCGCTTCGCGGCGGATGTTTCCCACCCGCCCACCCGATCACCCCGTGGCGTCAGATGCTTAGGGGCCACCCCCCACCAGCCTGCGAGCCCGCTGCTGGGCGATCGGGTGGGTGGGTGGGTGGGGAGTAGTTCTGCTCGGGGGGTTGTGCCGTCACCTGCGCAGGGGGACCCACTGCGGGGCAATCGGGTGGGTGGGCGGGAAACATCCGCCGCGAAGCGGCGGTCTCGGAGGGTGCGGGTGCCGCAGGGCGCCCGGCGAGGCCTTGCGGCGTGGGGCGGGGGTGCCTCCAGGGGGTCCGCAGCCGGGGTCCGCACCCCGGGGTTCGAAGCCCCGGCGTGCAGGTGTTCGCCCTGGGGCGTCAGCTCTTCCTGTGCCCTATCAACCGCGGCTTCGGCTCAAGCCCGTCCAAGCCGTGCCACGCCAGGTTCACCAGATGCGCCGCCACCTCCGCCTTCTTCGGCTTGCGCACATCCAGCCACCACTGGCCCGTCAACGCCACCATGCCGACCAGCGCCTGGGCGTAGAGCGGGGCCAGCTTCTGGTCGAAGCCCCGCGTCTTGAACTCCTGGCCCAGGATGTCCTCCACCTGCGTCGCGATGTCCGAGATCAACGAGGCGAACGTGCCCGTCGACTGCGCCACCGGCGAATCGCGGACCAGGATGCGGAAACCGTCCGTGTACGTCTCGATGTAGTCCAGGAGGGCGAACGCCGCCTGCTCCAGGAGTTCACGCGGATGGCCCGCCGTCAGCGCCCCCGTCACGCCGTCGAGCAGCGCCCGCATCTCGCGGTCCACCACCACCGCGTACAGACCCTCCTTGCCGCCGAAGTGCTCGTACACGACAGGCTTGGAGACCCCGGCCTTCGCCGCGATCTCCTCCACCGACGTGCCCTCGAAGCCCTTGGCGGCGAAGAGCGTGCGGCCGATGTCCAGCAACTGCTCCCGGCGCTCGGCACCCGTCATCCGGGTCCGGCGCGCCCGCCGGGGCTGCTTCTCTTTGCTGGAAGAACTGGAATTGCTGGAGTCGGTCGCCACGTCGTCAATCATGCCGGGCCGACGGTCTTCTGCTTCCGGCGGGAGTCGATACGGGACTCCGACGGCCAGCGCACATCCGTCGCCCACCCCAGCTGCTCGCACCAGCGGATGATCCGGGCCGACGAGTCGACCTGGCCACGCAGCACACCGTGCCGCGCCGACGTCGGATCGGCGTGGTGGAGGTTGTGCCAGGACTCACCGCAGGACAGGACCGCGAGCCACCACACGTTGCCGGAGCGGTCACGCGACTTGAACGGGCGCTTGCCCACCGCGTGACAGATCGAGTTGATCGACCACGTCACGTGGTGCAGCAGCGCCACCCGCACCAGCGAGCCCCAGAAGAACGCCGTGAAAGCGCCCCACCACGACATCGTCACAAGACCACCGACCAGCGGCGGAATCGCGAGCGACACGATCGTCCAGAGCAGGAACTGGCGGGAGATCCTGCGGAGCGCCGGGTCCTTGATCAGATCCGGCGCGTACTTCTCCTGCGACGTCTGCTCCTCATCGAACATCCAGCCGATGTGCGCCCACCACAGCCCCTTCATCAGGGCCGGAACCGTCTCGCCGAAGCGCCACGGAGAGTGCGGGTCGCCCTCCGCGTCGGAGAACTTGTGATGCTTTCGGTGGTCCGCCACCCAGCGGACCAGCGGGCCCTCCACCGCCATCGAACCCGCCACGGCCAGCGCGATCCGCAGCGGACGCTTCGCCTTGAAGGAGCCATGCGTGAAATAGCGGTGGAAACCGATCGTGATGCCGTGGCAGCCCAGGTAGTACATGAACACCAGCAGGCCGAGGTCGAGCCAGCTCACCCCCCAGCCCCAGGCCAGCGGCACCGCCGCGACCAGGGCGAGGAACGGGACGGTGATGAACAGCAGCAGAGCCATCTGCTCGAGCGACCGTTTCTGCTCACCGCCCAGCGTCGCCGAGGGGGTGGAAGACGGTGAAGGGGCGTCGTCGGTCGTCGATCGCGAAGCGTCTTCGATCACATCGGTGTCGGAATACGCATCGGAAGATGTGGTCATGGGCACGTCCCCTGTGGGGTCGAGGGTTGAGGGTCACGGCGCGGGTGCGGCGGGCGCACGATCACGGGTCTCGCGTTATCTACGGTCCCGTAACCTACGGCGACGTAAGTATGGCAGCGCGGAACCCGGCGGCAAGAGGCCGACAGTCCGTGCCGCGATGTGACACCTATCCTTGGAAACGGTCGGACAGCGCGGTCCGCTCTCTCTAGTTCCCCCGGACACGGATTCCTATCCAACCGGGGACCCCTCCCAGACCTGACGTGCTTCAACACTGCAAGGAGCCGCACCTGTGAGCAGTGCCGACGACCAGACCACCACAGCCAGCACCGAGCTGCGCGCCGACATCCGCCGCCTCGGCGACCTGCTGGGCGAGACCCTCGTACGTCAGGAGGGCTCAGAGCTCCTCGAACTGGTCGAGAAGGTCCGCCGCCTGACCCGCGAGGACGGCGAGGCCGCAGCACGCCTGCTCGGTGGCACCGAACTGGAGACCGCGGCCAAGCTGGTCCGCGCCTTCTCCACGTACTTCCACCTCGCCAACGTGACCGAGCAGGTCCACCGCGGGCGCGAGCTGCGCGCCCGCCGGGCCGCCGAGGGCGGGCTCCTGTCCCGTACCGCCGACCGGCTCAAGGACGCCGACCCCGAGCACCTGCGCCAGACCGTGGAGCACCTGAACGTGCGCCCCGTCTTCACCGCGCACCCCACCGAGGCCGCCCGCCGCTCCGTCCTCAACAAGCTGCGCCGCATCGCCGAGCTCCTGGAGACCCCGGTCATCGAGTCCGACCGGCGCCGCCACGACACCCGCCTCGCCGAGAGCATCGACCTGGTGTGGCAGACCGACGAGCTGCGCGTCGTCCGTCCGGAACCCGCGGACGAGGCCCGCAACGCCATCTACTACCTCGACGAGCTGCACGCCGGCGCCGTCGGGGACGTACTGGAAGACCTCACCGCCGAGCTCGAGCGTGTCGGCGTCCAGCTGCCCGAAGGCACCCGGCCGCTCACCTTCGGCACCTGGATCGGCGGCGACCGCGACGGCAACCCGAACGTGACGCCCGCCGTCACCTGGGACGTCCTGATCCTCCAGCACGAGCACGGCATCAACGACGCCCTCGCCCTAGTCGACGAGCTGCGCGGCTTCCTCTCCAACTCCATCCGCTACACCGGAGCCACCGAGGAACTCAAGGCCTCCCTCCAGCTCGACCTGGAGCGGCTCCCCGAGATCAGCCCCCGCTACAAGCGGCTGAACTCCGAGGAGCCCTACCGCCTCAAGGCCACCTGCATCCGGCAGAAGCTGGAGAACACCAAGGAACGCCTGGCCCGCGGCACCGCCCACGAGGACGGCCGCGACTACCTCGGCACCGGTGAGCTGATTCACGACCTCACCCTGGTCCAGTCGTCGCTGCGCGCGCACAAGGGCGCCCTGTTCGCCGACGGCCGGATGAACCGCACCATCCGTACGCTCGCCGCCTTCGGCCTCCAGCTCGCCACCATGGACGTACGAGAGCACGCCGACGCCCACCACCACGCGCTCGGTCAGCTCTTCGACCGCCTGGGCGAGGAGTCCTGGCGGTACGTGGACATGCCGCGCGAGTACCGGCAGAAGCTGCTCGCCAAGGAGCTGCGCTCCCGGCGTCCGCTCGGGCCGTCCCCGGCGCCGGTCGACGCCGCAGGTGAGAAGACCCTGGGTGTCTTCCTGACGGTCAAGAAGGCCCTCGAAGTCTTCGGGCCCGAGGTCATCGAGTCGTACATCATCTCCATGTGCCAGGGCGCCGACGACGTCTTCGCGGCGGC
The DNA here is from genome assembly GCF_009769735.1 of Streptomyces sp. BA2. Taxonomy (NCBI): domain Bacteria; kingdom Bacillati; phylum Actinomycetota; class Actinomycetes; order Kitasatosporales; family Streptomycetaceae; genus Streptomyces; species Streptomyces sp. BA2. The sequence continues at coordinate 4,111,358 of NZ_WSRO01000002.1, read as the reverse complement.
CGTCCTCGCCCGCGAGGCCGGCCTCATCGACCTGCACGCCGGCTGGGCGAAGATCGGCATCGTGCCGCTCCTGGAGACGACGGACGAGCTGCGCGCCGCCGACGTCATCCTCGACGAGATGCTCGCCGACCCGTCCTACCGTCGTCTGGTGGCCCTCCGCGGTGACGTCCAGGAGGTCATGCTCGGCTACTCGGACTCCTCCAAGTTCGGCGGCATCACCACCTCGCAGTGGGAGATCCACCGGGCCCAGAGGCGGCTGCGTGACGTCGCGCACCGCTACGGAGTGCGGCTGCGGCTCTTCCACGGCCGCGGCGGAACGGTGGGGCGTGGCGGCGGCCCGTCCCACGACGCGATCCTCGCGCAGCCCTGGGGCACGCTCGAGGGCGAGATCAAGGTGACCGAGCAGGGCGAGGTCATCTCCGACAAGTACCTCGTGCCGTCGCTGGCCCGCGAGAACCTGGAGCTGACGGTCGCCGCGACGCTCCAGGCCTCCGCCCTGCACACGGCTCCCCGCCAGTCGGACGAGGCCCTGGCCCGCTGGGACGCGGCCATGGACGTCGTCTCCGACGCCGCGCACTCCGCCTACCGGCGGCTCGTCGAGGACCCGGACCTGCCGACGTACTTCCTCGCCTCGACGCCGGTGGACCAGCTCGCCGACCTGCACCTGGGCTCGCGGCCCTCCCGCCGCCCCGGCTCGGGCGTCTCGCTCGACGGCCTGCGCGCCATCCCGTGGGTCTTCGGCTGGACCCAGTCGCGGCAGATCGTGCCGGGCTGGTTCGGCGTCGGCTCCGGCCTCAAGGCGCTGCGCGAGGCCGGTCTCGACACCGTCCTCGGCGAGATGCAGGAGCACTGGCACTTCTTCCGGAACTTCCTCTCGAACGTCGAGATGACCCTGGCGAAGACCGACCTGCGGATCGCCCGCCACTACGTGGACACGCTCGTCCCCGACGAGCTGAAGCACGTCTTCGACATGATCGAGGCGGAGCACGCCCTGACGGTCCAGGAAGTCCTGCGGATCACCGGCGGCGAGGAACTGCTCGACTCCCACCCGGAGCTCCAGCAGACCTTCAGCATCCGTGACGCCTACCTGGACCCGATCTCGTACCTCCAGGTCGCGCTGCTCAAGCGCCAGCGGGACGCGGCTGCCGCGGGTGAGGAAGCGGATCCGCTGCTGGGCCGGGCACTGCTTCTCACCGTCAACGGGGTGGCGGCGGGGTTGCGGAACACGGGGTGATTTTTGCTGGCGGGGGCGCCTCTGCCTGGCGGGGGCGCCCTGCCTGGCTGGGGCGCTGCCCTGCGCTGCACTGCCCTGCCGGGGCTGGGGCTCGGTGCCTTGGCCTTCGGCCGGATTTTCCCGCCGCTGCGCGGCGGATCTCTCCCACCCACCCACCCGTTTGCCCGGCGTCGAGTTGTTCGGGGAGTGCTTTGTTCGCCGCTGCGCGGCGGTTTCCTGAGCCGCTCGATGCTGGGTGATCGGGTGGGTGGGTGGGGAGATCGCCGCGTAGCGGCGGGCTGCATCTTGTGCGGTGGGGTTCCCGATCACCCGCCGGGTGATCGGGTGGGTGGGTGGGGTCATCGCCGCGTAGCGGCGGAGTGAGGGGTGCGGGGGGCCTGCCCGCAGTCTGGGCCGCGGGGTGGTCCGCCGCGCAGCGGCGGCCCTAGTGGACGCAGGGCTTTGCAGCGCTAGAACGTCAGTGTGGCGAACGACGCCGTCAGGAGCGCGCCGCCCGCCAGGGCCAAGGCCCACGCCACGCGCGGCAGGCGCAGGCCCCCGGCCACCACCACCGAGGCCAGCAGCAACGCGCCGCCCAGCGGCAGCCACGCGTGGAGGAACCCGGGGCCACCCGTACGTACGACCTCGTCGGAGCCGGGCTTCACCGCCACCGGGATCCGCGACCCCTTCTCCTCCGCGATCGAGCGGTCGATCACGACCTCATCGCGCGGCTCGAAGCCGGCGGTCGAGGGAACATACGAACCGAAGCAGTCGTCCGAGGAACACCGCGCCACCCGCATCGTGCCCCGCTCACGCTCATCGGTGAGCATCACGTGCTGCGCCGTGTCCCAGGACGCCCAGAAACCCGCGACAAGCAGCAGCGCCGCGAGCCCGCCCATCGCCGTCCGGCGTACGAGAAGCACGAGAGGCAGCGCATTCATGGCGGCGATCCTTGGCCATGGCGCTGCGTTGAGTCAACAGCTCACCGCTCAGGAGTTGTACGAACTCTGCGCCCGCTCCAACCCGTCGATCACCAGCGCCTCCGCCGCATCCGCCGCCCGGTCCACGAAGTACCCGAGCTCCTTGCGCTCCGCCGACGCGAAGTCCTTCAGGACGAAGTCCGCCACCTGCATCCGCCCCGGCGGACGCCCGATCCCGAACCGCACCCGGTGGTAGTCCGGGCCCATCGCCTTCGTCATCGACTTCAGACCGTTGTGGCCGTTGTCGCCACCGCCCAGCTTCAGCCGCAGCGTGCCGTAATCGATGTCCAGCTCGTCGTGGACAGCGACGATGTTCGCCGTCGGGACCTTGTAGAAGTCGCGCAGCGCCGTCACCGGACCACCCGACACGTTCATGTACGACATCGGCTTCGCCACGACCACCCGGCGGCTCGCAGGGCCCGCGGGACCGATCCGGCCCTCCAACACCTGCGCCTGCGCACGCCCGCTCCGCTTGAACGAGCCACCGATCCGCTCCGCGAGAAGATCGGCCACCATGAAGCCCACGTTGTGCCGGTTCATGGCGTACCCAGGGCCTGGATTGCCCAGACCCACGATCAGCCAGGGCGCGCCGGGGTCCGTCGTCATCTGCATGTCTCCTTCATAGCCCAACCGCCGCCCCGCGCAGGAGCGCGGAGCGGCGGTTGGCAAAGTCGAACTCAAGCGAACGCGTTCGAGGCTCAGGCCTCGGCGGCGTCACCCTCACCCTCGGTCTCGGCAGCGGCCTCCTCGGCCTGCGCGGCCAGGACCTGCAGGACGACGGTGTCCTCGTCGACGGCCAGGGTCGTGCCCGCGGGCAGCGTGATGTCCTTGGCGAGGATGGTCGCACCGGCCTCGAGACCGGCGATGGAGACGGTGACCGACTCCGGGATGTGCGTGGCCTCGGCCTCGACGGGCAGCGCGTTCAGCACGTGCTCGAGCAGGTTGCCGCCCGGGGCGAGCTCACCCTCGGTGTGGACGTAGATGTCGACGTTGACCTTCTCGCCCTTGCGGACAAGGAGCAGGTCGACGTGCTCGAGGATGCCGATGCGCACGGCGTCACGCTGGACGGCCTTCGGGATGACCAGCTGGCTCTTGCCCTCGATGTCCAGGTTGATCAGGACGTTCGGGGTCTTCAGCGCCATCAGCGTGCCGTGGTGCGGCAGCGTGATGTGGATGGGGTCATCGCCGTGGCCGTAGACAACGGCGGGCAGCTTGTCGGCGCGACGCAGACGGCGGGCGGCGCCCTTGCCGAACTCGCTGCGGAGCTCGGCGCTGATCTTTACCTCGGACATGTGCACTCCTCGTAAAAGCGGTGACGGAAGAAAGTCAGTCACCCGGCCACGACTGGCGGCCTGCTACGAAGAGCGCGTCGATAACGGACAGCCGTACCTCAAATGAGTACGGCCTCCCTCGCCGAGCAACTCCGTGAGTCTACCCGGCGGGGGAGGCCGCCTCAAAGTCGATCAATCCACCACGTCGGTCGATCTACGACAACTACGCCTGCTCGTCGAAGAGGCTCGTCACCGAACCGTCCTCGAAGACCTCACGCACCGCGTTCGCGATGGTCGGCGCGATCGAGAGCACCGTGATCTTGTCCAGCTCCAGGTCGCCCGGGTCGGGCAGCGTGTCCGTGAACACGAACTCACTCACCTTGGAGTTCTTCAGACGGTCCGCGGCCGGACCGGAAAGCACACCGTGCGTCGCCGTCACGATGACGTCCTCCGCACCGTGCGCGAACAGCGCGTCCGCGGCGGCGCAGATCGTGCCACCCGTGTCGATCATGTCGTCGACCAGGACACAGACGCGGCCCTCCACGTCACCGACGACCTCGTGCACGGTGACCTGATTGGCGACGTCCTTGTCACGGCGCTTGTGCACGATCGCGAGCGGGGCGCCAAGACGGTCGCACCAGCGGTCGGCGACACGCACACGGCCGGCGTCGGGGGAGACCACGGTCAGCTTCGAACGGTCGACCTTCGCGCCCACGTAGTCCGCGAGGACCGGCAGCGCGAACAGATGGTCGACCGGGCCGTCGAAGAAGCCCTGGATCTGGTCCGTGTGCAGGTCGACCGTGAGGATGCGGTCCGCGCCCGCCGTCTTCATCAGGTCCGCCACCAGACGGGCCGAGATCGGCTCACGGCCGCGGTGCTTCTTGTCCTGGCGCGCGTAGCCGTAGAACGGCACGATCACGGTGATAGAGCGGGCCGACGCACGCTTCAGCGCGTCGATCATGATCAACTGCTCCATGATCCACTTGTTGATCGGAGCCGTGTGGCTCTGGATCAAGAAGCAGTCCGCACCACGAGCCGACTCCTGATACCGCACATAGATCTCGCCATTGGCGAAATCGAAAGCCTTCGTCGGCACGATGCCGACACCCAGCTTGTGTGCGACCTCCTCGGCCAACTCGGGGTGGGCGCGGCCGGAGAAGAGCATCAACTTCTTCTCGCCGGTCGTCTTGATCCCGGTCACAGCACTAGTCTCCTCAGACGAGTTCTTCCCGCTGCCGTCCTCGCACGCCCCGGAAAAACACAGTCCGAAGCGCTGAGCCGGCCGAAATGGTGTGCATCTATCACGGTACGCGTTGTACGACGCACCTGTTTCCGGTCAGCTTCCGCTTGCCGAATTCCTGGACTCCCCGGACGCCGCCTCCGCCGCCCTCGCAGCCGCGCTCCCCGGACGCTTGCGCGCCACCCAACCCTCGATATTCCGCTGCTGGCCACGGGCCACAGCCAGCGAACCCGCCGGAACATCCTTCGTGATGACCGAACCCGCCGCCGTATAAGCACCGTCCCCAACAGTGACAGGAGCCACAAACATGTTGTCCGAACCGGTCTTGCAGTGCGACCCCACCGTCGTGTGGTGCTTCGCCTCACCGTCGTAATTCACAAATACGCTCGCAGCACCGATGTTGGTGAAATCACCGATCGTCGCATCACCCACGTACGACAGATGCGGGACCTTCGAACCCTCACCGATCGACGCGTTCTTCATCTCCACATACGTACCGGCCTTGGCCTTCACACCGAGCCGGGTGCCCGGCCGCAGATACGCGTACGGACCGACGCTCGCCTGCTCCCCGACCTCCGAGTCGTACGCCACCGTGTTGTCCACCCGGGCGCCCGCACCCACCCTGGTGTTCGTCAGGCGGGTGTTGGGCCCGACCTCCGCGCCCTCGCCGAGATGCGTGACGCCGTGGAGCTGCGTGCCGGGGTGCACCAGCGCGTCCTGCTCGTACGTCACCGTCGCGTCGAACCACGTCGACGCCGGGTCCACCACCGTCACACCCGCCAGCATCGCCTCGGTGAGCAACCGGTCGTTCAAGGTGCGCCGGGCCTCGGCCAGTTGAACGCGGTTGTTGATCCCCGCGATCTCCTCATGATCGAGGGCGACAGCCGCACCCACCCGATGCCCCGCCTCCCGCAGGATCCCCAGAACATCGGTCAGGTACTCCTCACCCTGACTGTTGTCCGTACGCACCTTGCCCAACGCCTTCGCGAGCAGCTGCCCATCGAACGCGAACACACCGGAGTTGATCTCACGGATCAGGCGCTGCGTCTCAGTGGCGTCCTTGTGCTCCACGATCGCGGTCACCGCACCGCTCTCGCCGTCCCGCACGATCCGGCCGTAACCGGTCGCGTCCGGCACCTCGGCGGTCAGCACGGTGACGGCGTTGCCGTCGCCCGTGTGCGTCTCGGCCAGCTTCTGCAGGGTCGCGCCCGTCAGCAGCGGGGTGTCACCACAGACGACGATGACGGTCCCGTCCACGGCCCCGCCGAGCTCGTCCAGACCGATACGGACCGCGTGGCCCGTGCCCTTCTGCTCGCTCTGGTACGCCGTGCGCACGTCCGGGGCGATCGTCCCCAGATGCGCGATGACCTGCTCACGGGCGAACCCGACCACGGTGACGAGCCGCTCCGGGCTCAGCGCGTACGCGGCTTCGAGCACATGCCCGATGAGGGAACGGCCACAGATCTCATGCAGGACCTTGGGAGTGGCCGACTTCATACGGGTGCCCTCACCCGCTGCAAGGACGACGACGGCTGCCGGGCTGTTGGCGCTCACGGGGGTGCCCTTCGGCTTCGGATGTGCGGGGATTGGACATCCGCAGGATACCGGGGCGTTGTGGGGCGGAAATGAGGGCGGGTCCTGACCGTGCGGTCAGGACCCGAACGTTGGCTCCCCCGCCAGGGCTCGAACCTGGAATACGGCAGTCAAAGTGCCGGGTGTTGCCAATTACACCACAGGGGATGGCGGGAGCAGCCTACGCGGTATGCCGCTTGGCCTCCACCACCATGCCAGACCACCAGCCTTCGATGCGACGGTACAAATCGGCTCCTTGCTTGACTCGTACGACCAGGCAACCCCGGTAGTTCTCGCCTACGTTCTTCCGGACCGTTCTCGGGTTGTGCTTCTTGATCGTTGTCTTCTGGAACGAAGAAGCGTCGATGCCGACCAGGTCTGCCCAGTACTGCTTGGCGCCCTCTATGTCCGCCGTCATGTGGATCATGACCCGGTACTGCAGGCGCTCGGGCGCGACATCGAGCAATCTCAGCCAGGCCAGGTAGAGCTGGATGACGCCTGGGTCACTGTTGACGAAGGTGACGTTTTCGCGGCGGTCGTACGGCTTGTCCTTCGTGCCTTCCGCCCAGTACAGAGCGACCCCGGCGAACATGAGTTCGCGTGCCGACATGTTCTCCATCTGCTGGCGCGCGGCTTCCTTCACGCGCTGCCGCTCCTCGTCCCGCACCGTGAGTTCGTGCTCCCACCGTTTCCGCGCCGCCAGCTTCGCCTGCTCTGACGGATCGCGCCGCTCCGGCTTCGGGAGATCCCGCACCCACAGTGAGATCGACCCCTTCGAGCACCCCAGCTCCACCTGGATCTGGTCGTAGGTCATGCCCTGGAGCCGCAGCTCCCGGGCCCGTTCCCGTAGGTCGTCCTTCGCGTTCGGGCGCTTCGTCCACTCCGGGGCCGGTTCGCCCTCCAGGAGGCGGTTCAGGATGTCGTTGTTGTCCACGAGGAGGCGGTCGCGGATCTGGCGGCGGCTCAGTCCCTCCCGCCGCAGCGCGATTGCCCGCTCCCGCAACCCTTCGAAGTCGGCGTACTTCCCCCGGCGATCCGTGATTTCTGTCATGCGACGACCCTTGTCCGGAATGCGGACGTCCGGCAGAGATTCGGGAGCGGTTCAACAGTTCGAGGGAATTCGGGCCGTTTCGTTTCGCGACGGTCAGCGCATGCGTTCGATCACCGAGCCGGAAACTCGCCGGAAAAGGAGGGCTTGTCGCCCGTAGGCTGGAAGGCATGACCACGACGGGGGAGAACCACAGAGCGGCCGTGAACGGGCCGTGGTGGTGGGAGCGGCGGCGTAGTGCCGTGCTGGATGTGGGGCTTGCGCTGGCCTCGGCGGCGGAGTGCGGGGCCGAGGGGATCACGTTCGCGGGGGACACGGGGATTCCCACGGGGGTGGGGATCGCGTTCGGGGTGCTGGCGGGGGCTTCGCTGGTGTTGCGGCGGCGGTGGCCGATCGCCGTGGTGCTCATTTCGATTGCGATCACGCCCGCGCAGATGGGGATCTTCCTGACCGTGGTCGGGCTTTACACGCTGGCCGCGTCCGAGTTGCCTCGGCGGATCATCGGGTCCCTTGCCGGGATGTCCTTGCTCGGGACGCTCATCGTGACGCTCGTGCGGACTCGGCAGGACATGGAGAGCGGGGAGCTGGGGTTCGCGGAGGGGTTCATACCGTTCATCGCGATCACCACGTCCATCGGGCTGACCGCGCCGCCGATCCTGCTCGGGCTGTATATCGGGGCTCGGCGGCGGCTGATGGAGAGTCTGCGGGAGCGGGCGGACAGCCTGAAGGGTGAGTTGCAGCTGCTGGCCGAGCGGGCCGAGGAGCGGGCGGAGTGGGCGCGTAATGAGGAGCGGACGCGGATCGCGCGGGAGATGCATGACGTCGTCGCGCATCGGGTGAGTCTGATGGTGGTGCATGCTGCTGCTTTGCAGGCTGTCGCCCGGAAAGATCCTGAGAAGGCTGTCAAGAATGCCGCTCTCGTGGGTGACATGGGGCGGCAGGCTCTGACGGAGTTGCGCGAGATGCTGGGTGTGCTGCGGACCGGGGAGGCTCCGCCTGCCGCGGGGGGTCGGCACGGGTCGGTGTCCGATGCGGTGCCGTTGGCCGCTGTGGGGTTCGCCGCTGCTGCTGCCGCCTCGCGTGCGGTGGACGAGGACGGGCCGTGTCTGGCGGAGCTCGATGAGCTGGTGGGGCAGTCGCGGGCGGCGGGGATGGCGGTGGATCTCTCCGTGGAGGGTGACTCCCGTGCGTATGCGGCGGACGTGGAGCAGACCGCGTACCGGGTGGTTCAGGAGGCGTTGACGAACGTGCACAAGCACGCGGCGGGCGCCAAGACGTACGTCCGGCTCGCGCATCGCGGTGCGGAGATCGCGATGCAGGTGGAGAACGAGCCGCCGCCGGAGGTGGGTCCCGGGGATGCTCGGCTGCCGAGTGGGGGCAATGGCCTGGTGGGCATGAAGGAGCGGGTCACCGCGCTGGGCGGTGTTTTCGTGTCGGGGCCGACGGACGCGGGTGGTTTCCGGGTGTCGGCGGTGCTGCCTGCGGCTGTCGCCGGGGCCTGAGCGCTTCCCTCCCCGGTCGGCTGTGCCGCGCCCTGCCGCCGGGGCCTGAGCGCTCCCCCCCCGGGTTGGCTGTGCCGCGCCCTGCCACCGGGGTGCCTGCGGCTGGCTGTCTGCCGGGCGTGTGCTGCCGCCGGGGTGCCTGCGGCTCGCTGTCTGCGGGCGTGTGCTGGCATGTGGTGCTTGCGGCCGGGTGTCTGCGGGCGCGTGCTGGCGTGTGGCGTCTGCCGCCGGGTGTCTGCGGGCGCGTCGTGGGTGGTCGTGCCTGCGCGGCGGTGGGGCGGATGTCGCTGGTCCGTGCTTTGCCTGCGCGGGCGGTGGGGCAGGTGTCGCTGGCTCGTGCTTTGCCCGGGCGGCGGTGGGGCGGATGTCGTAGGTCCGTGTTTTGCCTGCGCGGCGGTGGGGCGGGTGTCGTAGGTCCGTGTTTTGCCTGCGCGGGCGGTGGGGCAGGTGTCGCTGGCTCGTGCTTTGCCCGGGCGGCGGTGGGGCGGATGTCGCAGGTCCGTGCTTTGCCTGAGCGGCGGTGGGGCAGGTGTCGCTGGCTCGTGCCTCGCCCGGGCGGCGGTGGGGCGGATGTCGCGGCCCCGCGTTTCGCCTGCGCGGCGGTGGGGCAGATGTCGCTGGCCCGTGCTTTGCCTGAGCGGCGGTGGGGCAGATGTCGCTGGCCCGTGCCTTGCCTGAGCGGCGGTGGGGCGGATGTCGTAGGTCCGTGCTTTGCCTGCGCGGGCGGTGGGGCAGGTGTCGCTGGCTCGTGCCTCGCCCGCGCGGCGGAGGCGGCGGATGTCGCAGCCCCCGCGCGCCCGCGCCCGGGGCGGTGGGCTCAGCCTGCCTTCAGTCGTTCCGGCTGCGTTCCTGAGGCCAGGGTGGCCAGGGCCTCGTCGATGTGGGAGCCCAGGTACCAGTCGCCGCTGTGGTCGAGGCTGTAGACGCGGCCTTCCGCGTCGATGGCCAGGAGGGCCTGGGTCTCCGTCTCCTCTCCTATGGGGCAGACCTCGGTGTCGAGGGCGCGGCCGAGGTCGCCGAGGGTGCGGGCCAGGTGGAGGCCGTAGAGGGGGTCGAGGTGGACGGTGGCGGGCGCTATGTGGCGGCCGGGGCCCTGCGGGGTGATGTGCAGTCCGCCGAACTCGGCCCATGCCTCGACGGCGGCGGGGAAGACGGCGTGCCGGTGCCCCGCGGGTGAGGTGTGGCGGCGCAGGACGTCGGCCCAGATCTCGGCCTGCTTTATGTCCCAGCGTCCTGGGGTCCAGCCGGCCGCGCGCAGGGCGGCGTCGACGGGGACGGGGAAGCGGGGGGACGCGGCGGTCGGCTGGGTGGGGTTCTCGGTGTGCTGGTCCGTGTGCATGTGCGGCTGCCCTCGTTGCGGTTCGCGGTTCGCGGCTCGGTGGTGGGGATCAGGATTCCGGTGTGGCGGGTTCCACGATCCGTACGCCGAAGTGCGCTGTGAGGGCGGTGCAGGAGCGGCAGGGGCGGGCGAAGCCGCCGTGCAGGGGGTCGCCGTCCTCGCGGATGCGGCGGGTGGTGAGCTTGGCGTGCTTGAGGGCCTTGCGGGCCTCGCCGTTGGTCATCGGTTTTCGTGCCGCGCGTTTGGAGCGGCTGCCGTCGGCTGCCGTGAGGTGGCGCGAGATGAGGATGGCTTCGGCGCACCGCCCGGTGAAGCGTTCGCGCTGGCCGCTTGTGAGGGTGTCGAGGAAGTCCTGTACGAGTGGGTGCAGAGCGGGAGGTTCTTCACCGCGGCCCGCGGTGCAGGTGAGGGTCGCGCCGCGGACGGAGAGTGCGGCGGCGACGGTGGGGAGTATGCCGTCGCGGCGCTGGCGCAGTGTGGGCGCGTGCGCGGACGTGTTGCTCCAGCCGACGCGTGGATCTCCCGCGTCGGCGGGGTTCTCGGCGGTCGCCGTGGGTGCCGTCGTGCCTGTCGTGCGGCCGGCCGTACTGGTCTGTGCCGTGTGCATGGTGGTGCTTCCCTCCCCGCAACTCGCGGTTGTGACCGCGTGTGCCACGCCCCCGCGTTGCGGGGACAGCCTGCCAAATGGGGCGGGTGGTGCGGAAGCTGGGGCGCCGCGACACGCCTGGCTTTCGTCGCACGGTGACGGTCCGGTGGCTGCTGGTCATGGAACCGGAGGCCCGGTGACCGGTGTCGTCCTTACGCATAGGCTGTCGACATCCGCAGACCGCGGAACGCAGGACGAAGTACGCAAATCCGCGCAAGCGACATTGACGCACAGCGATCCGCAGAACCATTAACAGTGCCGCAGGGGGCAACCGCCATGACGACAGGTCGGCTGGGGCAGCAGGCCGCACCGCCGAACGCGGCCTACGCCGGGCAGGTCGTGCACTTCCCGGATCCGGTCCGGGCCACGCGCCATCCCAGAGGTGTGCGCGTGGACGAGCACGGCTATCCGGACTTCTCGGCCTACGCGCGTGCGGCCGCTGAGATCGCCGAGCCCCCGGAGGGTTTCGGCGTCGACGAGCTGCGCCTGACGGACTATGTCTCCGCGAACGCGGCGATGGCCGCGGCGGACCATGAGTTGTGGGACACGATCCCGCCGGTGGCGACCCCGCACGGCTGGACCTGGCACCACGTGCCGGGCGGCAGGCGTCTTGAGCTGGTCCCGGTGGAGGTGAAGGCGCTCCTGCGTCATCACGGCGGGCTCGCCACGACGCCGGTGGACCAGAACAAGAGGGGCACGCGCCCGCTCCAGGAGACCCGCCCGGCGCATCTCGCGCTGCCGAAGTCGGCGGTCGCGGTGAGCGAGCAGGAGGTTCTCGGCGCCGAGGAGGAGCTGGGTTACCGGCTGCCCGGTGCCTACCGTTCCTTCCTGAAGGCGGCGGGCGGCTGCGCGCCGGTCGGCACGGCCCTTGACGCGGAGCTCGGTCTCCTGATCGACCAGCCGTTCTTCACGGTGCGGGACGAGGCCGCGGTCAACGACCTGGTGTACGTGAACAAGTGCCTGCGCGACCATCTCACCAAGGACTACCTGGCAGTTGGCTTCGTGCAGGGCGGCATTCTCGCCGTGAAGGTCAAGGGCGATCTGATCGGTTCGGTGTGGTTCTGCGCGTACGACGACGCACGGGACGTCTCGGAAACGGCCGCCTGGCAGCCCGCCGAGCGGGTGCAGCGGCTGCTGCTTCCGTGCGGTGACGACTTCGACGCTTTCTTGTCCCGACTCGCGGGGAATCCGCCGGAGTTGGAGACCGTGGCGAACCTGATGGTGGACGGCGGCTTCGCGCGCGCCGTCCCGGTGGGGGAGTGACTTGGCGATGGTGACCTTCGCGCAGGCGCAGGAGCGCGCCGAGGAGTGGATCAACGGCGATGTGCCCGGATACCAGCATCGTGAGGTGCGGGTACGGGAGTTCGAGCTCGGTTTCGTCGTGTGGGCGGAGGACCGTGAGAACGGCCCGGTGTCCGACGGCGGCCGTCAGCGGCTCGTCATCGCGCGGGACAGCGGCGACGCCACGCTCTGGCCGGGTCTTCCGGTCGGTGAGGTGATCCGCCGGTACGAGGAGGAGTACGGCGCCCTGGATGCGGCGCCGGAGGACGCGGCGCCGGCTCCGCCGGAGCGGGTGGACCTGAATCAGACGTCGTTCCTGTTGAGCCCTCCGGAGTGGCTCCAGGAGGCGGCGGACAAGCTGGGTATCCCGGATCGCAGGGCGGAGTCCGCGGGTGCGGGGGCGGCTGCGGCTGCGGGTGCGTCCGCCGGGTCGGATGCGTCGTCGGTGCCGTCGGCGCCTGCCGCGCCTGTTGCTCCCGCCGCGCCTGTGGCTCCTGCCGCGTCCGCCGCCCCCGAAGCGCCCGGTGGCGGTACGCCGTGGCCCGCGGCCGGGGCGTCGAGTGCGCCTGCCGGGGACACGCCGTGGGCCGGTACGGACACCAACGCGGAGTCCGGCGACGACCGTTCGGTGCCTGCGCCCGCGACGGTGTTCGCGCCGCCGCTGGTCGGCGGTGACGATGACGACACTCCGCCGCCCGGTGTGGCGCCGGAGGCCAAGACCGCGCTGATGCACGGCGGCAGCGGCCTTCCGTCGACGACGGTGGCGCCCGCGCTCGACGGCCCGAACCTGCCGCCGCCTCCGGGCGCCGGTGCTTCCGGTGCTCCCGGTGCGCAGCCCCCGGCCGCTCCCGGGCCGAACCTGCCCCCGCCGCCCGCCGGCGCCGCGGTGAACATGCCGCCGCCTCCGGGCGTGAGCGCTCCGGCCCCGTCCACGTACGGCTATCCGCAGGGTTCCGCTCCCGGCGCGGTGCCGCCCGGCGCCGGGGACATCGCCGACGCCGCGACCAGCAAGGCGCAGGGGCCGCCGCGCGGTGCGCGTGGCAGCGGTGCGAGTACGCCGCCGCCGCCCAGCGCCCCGGGGACTCCCGGTGTGCCGCAGGGCAGTACGCCGCCGCCGTCCGGCCCCGGTGCTCCGGGCACCCCGGCGGGCGGTTACGTCCCGACGCAGCTCGTATCGGCGCTCGGCCCCGAGGGACCTCAGCCGCCCGCGGCTCCGAACGCCCCGCAGCCTCCCGGTGCGCCGAACGCTCCCGGCACCCCGCCTCCCGGCGGCGGTGTCCACCACGCGGCGACGATGCTGGCGGACCCGAGCCTTGGTGGGCCTGGCGGGATCAAGCCGCCGGGTGCGCCGGGTGCGCCGCAGCCTCCCGGTCCGCCCGGTGCTCCGGGTACGCCTCCCGGTGGTGTGCACCATGCGGCGACGATGCTGGCGGACCCGAGCCTTGGTGGGCCTGGCGGGATCAAGCCGCCGGGCGCTCCGGGTGCTCCTGGTGCCCCGCAGCCTCCCGGTCCGCCCGGCGCTCCTGGTGCTCCTGGTGCTCCGGGTGTTGGTGCGCCGCAGCCTCCTGGGGCTCCCGGCACTCCCGGTGCTCCCGGCGGTGGCGTCCACCACGCCGCGACCATGCTGGCCGGGCCCGCGGTCGGTGGTCCCGGCGCGCCCATGCCGCCGCAGGCTCCGGGCGCTCCGGGTGCTCCCGGCATGCCGCCGCCCGCGCCGGGGCAGCCCGCTCCCGGCCAGCCCTACGGCTATCCGCAGCCGCCCACAGGGCAGCCGACCGTCGGCCCCGGCTACCAGGCCGTACTCCGCTACCGCGCGCAGGACGGCTCCGAGCAGCAGCTCATCCGCCGCTCGGCGCCCGGTACGCCGCACCCGGAGTGGCAGATCCTGCACGAGCTGCGCGGCATGAACGTGCCGCCGCAGCAGGTGCTCGAACTCCACACGGAGCTGGAGTCCTGCGAGCTGCCCGGCGCGTACTGCGCCCGCATGATCCGTGAGACGTGGCCGCAGGCACGGATCACGAGCATCGCCCCGTACGGCAGGGACCACGGGTCCCGGCAGGGCGGCATGCAGCAGCTCATCGCGCACCAGGCCGAGTTGCACCAGGTCGCGGACGGTCCCGCGCGTCCCGCGCCGGTGCGCGCGCCGCTGCCGCAGGTGCAGCCCGCGCCGCCGATTCCGCCGGAGGATGTGGCGCAGGAGCTGGTGGGCGCTTTCGGGCCCGGCATCTTCCGCTTCGACCAGCGGGCGGTTTCCCGGCAGGGCGTGCCCGATCTCGTGGCGCACACGCTCGTCGTGGCGGGCCTGCCCGTCGACTTCGGTCCGTTCTTCTGGGCGCAGGCCCAGCCGGGCCGTCCGGTGCCGACGCTTGCCGAGACGGCGCAGGAGCGTGGGGTGCAGCCGGCGTCGGACGCCGGTTCGTACCTCGTCATGGGCAGTGACTTCGGCCGCGCGATCTGCGTCCAGTACGGCACGGCGAACATCGTGGCCGTGCCCGTGGAGGCGGGTCCCGGCGGGGCTTCGGTGCCGCCGCAGTTCGTGAACACGGGCCTGCCGGAGTTCGCGCGCTGCCTCGCGCTGCTTGGCCGCATGTGGCGACTGCGGTATGGGTTGAACCAGGAGCAGGCGGGCCGCTGGACGGTCGACTTCCAGGGGCAGCTGGCCGCGCTGGATCCTGCGGCGTTGGCTTCGCCGGAGAGCTGGTGGTCGGTGCTCCTTGAGCAGATGTGGGACGGATTGCTCTGAGTCCGCCCCTGCCGGGGCGACGTAGGCACTCAAGGCGCTCGACCCCCTGCGCGGCGGTCGGGCGCCTTGTGCGTTCCTGTGTCGCCGCGGGTTTGCTCCTGTGCCGCCGGCGGGTGCGTTCTTGTGCCACCGTGGGTGCCTTCCCTGTGCCGCCGCTTCGCGGCGGATCTTTCCCGCCCACCCACCCGAGCACCCCGGGGTAATCGGGTGGGTGGGCGGGAGACATCCGCCGCGAAGCGGCGGGCTTGGTGCGGTCATCGAGGCCATGCGCGCCCCGCTGCGGAGGAGCGGCTCCCCTGTTTCCGACTTCCGGCAGGAATAGCGCATCCTTGAGCGGATGAGATGCGCGGAGTGTCGCGTTATGAGCGCTTCCGCTTGATCCATCAAGATGTGCGCCAATCGCGTAATACGCGCGTGGTGTGTCGGAGGAGGGATTCAAGGATGAGCAGCGGTTCTACGGCGTCGGAGCACGGCTTCGTCTCCGTGCGCGGACGTGGCTACCGTCCCGAGCAGGTGGACGCGTACGCCCTCGATCTTTCCCAGGACCGCGACGGCGCGTGGGAACGTGCCGCCCGGCTCACCGTCCTCGCCAAGGAGATGGAGGCGGAGGCGGAACGGCTGCGGGACGTGGTCGCGCGGCTCGCCCCTCAGACGTACGAGACGCTGAGCGAGCGCGCGCGGAACATCCTCGCCCTCGGCGAGGCGGAGGCCGCGGCCGTACGGGAGTCGGCCGAGGCCGACGCGCGGCGCACGACGGAGGCGGCCGAGGCGCAGGCGCGTGAGGTCCGTGACGCCGCCCGTGCGTACGCCGACGAGATCCTCGGCGAGGCCGATGAGCGCGCCCGGCAGCGGCTGCTCGCCTGCCGTGCGACCGCGGACGAGTCGCGGATCGCGGCCCGCCGTGACGTGAAGGAGTGGCGGGGCGAGGCACTCGCCGCGCTGCGGGAGATGCGGCAGCGCAGTGCGGCGCTCCTGGAGGAGCAGGAGAAGGAGCACGCCGAGCGCTGGGAGGCCGCCGAGCGGGAGATCGCCCTGCGGGAGGCCGAGGCGGAGGCTCACGAGGCTTCGCTCGTGGCCGCCGCCGAGGCCGGTCTGTCCGAGGCCAAGCGTGCCTTTGCCGAGGCGGAGGAGTCCGCACGGCACGGGCAGGAGGACGCGGAGGCGCGGGGTGCGGAGCTGGTCGCTGCCGCGGGGGTTCGGGAGGAAGGGATCGCCCGGGAGACCGAGCGGATGCTGCGGGAGCACGGGGAGGAGTGGGACGAGGTGCGGGCGCACATGGAGCATGTGCGGAGCAGTCTCGCTGCGCTTACTGGGCGGGTGTCCTAGGCCGCCGCTTCGCGGCGGATTTTTTCCCGCCCACCCACCCGTTTGCCCCGCGTCGGTTACCTCTTCGTCGCTCCCGCCAGAATCCAGCCCTCCACCGCCTCGTACCGTCTGCGCTGTTCCTCCGACTCCCTCGGGCCCGATGACACCGTGCCGAGCCAGCCCAGGAGGAAGCCGAGGGGGATCGAGGCCAGGCCTGTGGTGGTGAAGGGGAACCAGTTGAAGTCGTGGTTCGGGAACGCCGAAGTGGGAGCGCCCGAGACCAGGTTGGTGCCCGTCATGAGGATGATGGAGCCGAGGGTGCCGCCGATCAGGGTCCACAGGAGGCCCCTGCGGGTGTAGCGGCGCCAGAAGAGGCTGTAGACGAGCGCCGGGGCCAGGGCCGACGCGCCCAGGCAGAAGGAGAGGGTGACCAGCGGCTGCAGGTTGTGGTGCTGAACCATGACCGCCAGGGCGATCGCCAAGCCCCCTATGGCCAGCGCCGACACACGGGCCAGTGTCATCTCGCGGCGCGGGGTCAGCTCCTTGCGGAGGTGCAGGTGCGCGAAGACGTCGTGTGCGAGGGAGTTGGCGCAGGCGAGGATCATCCCCGCCACGGACGCGAGCAGCGTCAGGAAGATCGCCGTGGTGACCGTCGTGAAGATGAGGGTCTCGAACGTCGAGGCGTTCGCGCCGAACACCGCCTTGGAGCCCAGGAGATAGGCCGTGTTGCCCTGCGGGTCCGCCTTCGCGATCGCCGCCCGTCCGATCATCGCCGTCGCGCCGAAGCCGACGATCGCGATGATGAGGACGAAGAGCGCCACCGATGACACCGCCCAGGACATCGAGCGGCGTATCTCGGGTGCGCTGCGCGCCGTATACATGCGCATCGTGACGTGGGGGAGGCACGCGCCGCCCAGTACGACCGTGAGTTCCGAACTGATCATGTCCAGACGGGGGTTGGGTCCTCCCGAGAACTGTAGCCCGGACTGGAGGAAGGCCGGGCCGAGCCCGCTGCCCTTCTCGGCGGCGGCGAGGAGCGCGCCGAAGTCCCAGTCGAAGCGGCGCAGGATCAGGGCGGCGATGACCACTCCGGAGCCGAGCAGCATCACGATCTTCAGGATCTGGATGAGGGCGGTGCCTTTCATGCCGCCGATCGCCGCGTAGCTGATCATGAGAGCGCCGAGTGCGACGACGCATCCTGTCTTCACGCCCTCGCCGGAGAACCCGAGGATGAAGGAGAGGAGGTCGCCCGCGCCCGCCAGCTGCACCAGCATGAGGGGGATGAGCGCGGCCAGTGTCGCCGCGCACGCGGTGATGCGTACGGCGCGGCCGGGCATCCTGCGTGCCAGTACGTCGCCCATGGTGAACTGGCCCGCGTTGCGCAGGGGTTCGGCGAGCAGGAACATCAGCAGCATCAGGGACAGGGCCGTACTCAGGGCGAGGACGACACCGTCGTACCCGAGGAGCGCGATGATTCCGCCGGTGCCGAGCACGGTCGCCGCCGAGATGTAGTCCCCCGCGATGGCCAGGCCGTTGCGCATGGGCGAGAGGGCGCCGTAGCCGGTGTAGAACTCGCCGAGGTTGTCGCGGTCGGGGCCCGTCATCACGCACAGGAGCAGCGTCAGGGTGACGACGGCGGTGAACGCCACCAGGGACATGGCCTGTGCCGAGTCGGCGGCCAGGGTGATGCCGGGGCTCATCGGCGGGATGTCCGGGCTCATCGCTTGGCCTCCAACTCCGCCAGTTTGCGCAGCCGTTCGGCCATGGGGTCGACCCTGCGGCGGGCTGTGAACTCGTACAGCGCTATGGCGAGCAGGGTGACGGGCACCTGGCACAGGCCGAGCAGCAGGCCGGTGGAGAGGCCGCCGGAGACCGTGTCCGTCATCAGGGACGGCGCGAAGGCGGACAGGATCAGGAAGAGCGTGAAGTAGCCGAGGGCCGTGAGGGTGGCGACGCGGCGCTGCCAGCGGTAGGCGCTGCGCAGACGGCGCAGGTCGCTGTGGCGGCCGAGTGCGGGGTGGCGGGGGAGTCTTGGGGGCGGTGGGGGAGGCGGGGGCGCGACGGGCTGCCAGGGGTAGGTGGGGTAGGAGGGGGAGGAGTCGTGGGGACGGTAAGCGTGTTGGGGGTGCTGGGGGTGCTGGGAGTGCTGGGAGTGCTGGGAGTGCTGGGAGTGTGGGGGGTGCTGGGAGCGGTCGGGGTGGTGGGGCTGGTGAGGGTGGGACATCCCGGTTCTCCTTGCGCGGCGTCGGTCCGGTGCGGGACCGCAGGGAGCGAGAGGTGAGGATCGAGCACGCTACTGGTAAGTAGCGCGGCCGCGAAGGGTTTTGCGCATACTGGTTGGTCGGTCTATTCGGCCGGTCTGTTCGTACGGCCTTCACGCGGGGCAAGTTCGGTCTTCGCCCCGCTCTCCAGGGCTCCCACCTCCCCGTTCTCCGGGGTCTCCGCCCCGATTACCGGAAAGCGCCGAGGGGCCAGGAACACCAGAACGAGGAGTGCGACAACCGCCGCGCACCCCGCCCCCACGTACACCGTGTCGACCGCCGAGTCGACCGCGCGCCGCAGTCGTTCGGGGTCGGCGACCGCGCCGGGGTCCTCAAGCGCGTGGGCCACCGAGTCCAGCGAGCCCGCGCCGCCGAGGCGCGAGGTGAGGACGGAGTTGGCGATCGCGCCGAAGAGCGCCGCGCCCAGGGTCTGGCCTATCTGGCGGCAGAAGAGGATGGACGCGGTGGCCGTGCCGCGCTCCGACCAGCCGACGGTGGACTGCACCCCGACGATCAGCGGCAGTTGGAAGAGACCGAGTGCCGCGCCGAGAAGCAGCATGATCAGCGCCGGCTGCCAGGCCTGCCCCGGGTAGGGCAGGAGGGGGAACGCGAAGAGGAAGAGGGCGGCACCGCCGATGCCGATGAGCGCCGTGTCGCGAAAGCCGAGCCTGCGGTAGACGTGCTGGCTCAGGGCGGCGGAGACCGGCCAGCTCAGGGTCATCACGGAGAGCACGAACCCGGCGGCGATCGGCGCGAGGCCGAGCACGGACTGGGCGTACGTCGGCAGGAAGACGGTGGGCGCGACCATCAGGAGGCCGAGCGCGCCCAGGGCGAGGTTGACCGCGGCGATGGTGCGCCTGCGCCAGACCCAGCCGGGGATGATCGGCTCCGCGGCGCGCCGCTCGATGACCACGACGGCCCCGGCGAGCAGCAGCCCGCCCGCGAACAGCGCGAGCGACGGCGCGGAGATCCAGCCCCAGGCGACGCCGCCCTGCACGAGCGCGGTGAGCAGTACGCCGCCGCAGGCGAAGACCGCGAACGCGCCCGCCCAGTCGGTGCGCCCGCGGGTGGCTTCCTCGCGCTCCGGTTCGTGGAGGTGGCGCACGATCAGCCAGAGGGCCACCGCCCCGATGGGCAGGTTGATCAGGAAGATCCAGCGCCAGTCGGCGTACGCGGCGATCAGGCCGCCGAGCGCGGGGCCCGCGATCGCCGACGCGGCCCACACGGTGGACAACTTCGCCTGGATCTTCGGGCGTTCCTTGAGGGGGTAGAGGTCGGCGGCGAGTGTCTGCACCGTCCCCTGGAGCGCGCCGCCGCCCAGGCCCTGGACGACGCGGAAGGCGATGAGCGCGCCCATGTTCCAGGCCACGGCGCACAGGGCCGAGCCGATCAGGAAGAGGATGCTGCCCGCGATGAGGACGGGCTTGCGGCCGAAGGTGTCGGAGAGCTTGCCGTAGATGGGCAGGGTGACGGTGACGGCGAGCAGATAGCCGGAGAAGAGCCAGGAGAAGACGGAGAAGCCGCCGAGGTCGCCGACGATCTGCGGGATGGCCGTCGAGACGATCGTGGAGTCCAGGGCGGCGAGCGCCATGGCGAGCATGAGGGCGGCTACGACGGGGCCGCGCCGCCGTGTGTCGTGCGTGGCCGAAGGTATGCCGCCCACCAAGATTCCTTCCCCCTGCATCTAATTGCTTCCGGCCACCTTCTCACCCGGGTGGGCCGCGGGGGCAGGGGTGGACAGATCCCGGCAGGTGGGCCGGTGTCCGCTCGGCAGGAGGGTGGAGCAACCCCGAGAACGACTCCACCGGCGGGTGGAGATCCCCTAGGGGAACCTCCGTACTACGGACCGGGGAGCGTTCGTACTGCTGGAGGACGAGAAGGCCCCGGCGGCTTCTTAGATTGGCTTTATGCCGACGGGGCGGGCAGGGGAGCACTTCGGAACGGACCGGGGGAGCGCCTCGGGTCGGACCAGCCACACCTTCGGGGGTGGGGTTTTCCCCAGCAAAAGACTGCGCTGGGCACCAGCGCGCAGGGGCCGTCGGACGACCAGACTCTTTATGCGTAGCGAACACACCTGAGCACACCTGATCTACCGCGTAACCGACTTAGGAGACTTACCGTGACATCGGCTGTAACCATTCCCAGGCACGGGGGCACTGGAGGGCGTACGGCCGTGGTGGCACGGGCGCGCCAGGTCGTGAAGGCGTACGGATCGGGGGAGACCCGGGTCGTGGCGCTCGACGAGATCGACGTGGACATCGCCCGCGGGCAGTTCACCGCGATCATGGGTCCCTCCGGCTCGGGCAAGTCGACCCTGATGCACTGCCTCGCGGGCCTGGACACCGTGTCCTCCGGGCAGATCTACCTCGACGAGACCGAGATCACCGGCCTGAAGGACAAGAAGCTCACGCAGCTGCGCCGGGACCGGATCGGCTTCATCTTCCAGGCGTTCAACCTCCTGCCCACGCTCAACGCCATCGAGAACATCACGCTCCCGATGGACATCGCGGGCCGCAAGCCCGACCGCGCCTGGCTGGACCAGGTCGTGGAGACCGTCGGTCTCGCGGGCCGCCTCAAGCACCGCCCGACCGAGCTCTCCGGCGGCCAGCAGCAGCGCGTCGCCGTGGCCCGCGCCCTTGCCGCGCGCCCGGAGATCATCTTCGGTGACGAGCCGACCGGAAACCTCGACTCCCGTGCGGGGGCTGAGGTGTTGGGCTTCCTGCGCAAGTCGGTGACCGAGCTCGGCCAGACCATCGTGATGGTCACGCACGACCCGGTGGCGGCCTCGTACGCGGACCGGGTGCTCTATCTCGCGGACGGCCGGATCGTCGACGAGATGTACGCGCCGACCGCGGATTCCGTCCTCGACCGCATGAAGGACTTCGACGCGCGGGGGCGTACGTCATGACCGTCCTCAAGACCTCGATGCGCAACTTCTTCGCGCACAAGGGCCGTATGGCGCTCTCCGCCGTGGCCGTGGTCCTGTCGGTGGCGTTCGTCTGCGGCACGCTCGTCTTCTCCGACACGATGAACACGACGTTCGACAAGCTCTTCGCCGCGACGTCCGCCGACGTCACCGTCACCAACAAGAACGCCGAGGACACGGGCGAGACGCCCGACAGCGGCAGGCCCGAGTCGATCCCCGCCTCGGTCGTCGACCAGGCGAAGAAGGCTGAGGGCGCGAAGTCCGCGGAGGGCGCGGTCAGCAGCACCGCCGTCACCGTCGTCAACTCCGAGAAGAAGAACGTGGGTCCGACCGGCGGTGGCCCCACCATCGCGGGCAACTGGACGCACAACGACCTGCGTTCGATGGACATCACCTCCGGGCACGCCCCGCGCGGACCCACCGACGTGATGGTCGACGCCGACACCGCCGACAAGCACCACCTCAAGATCGGCGACGAGCTGCGCACCATCGCCGTCTCCGGCGACCACACCGCCAAGATCTCCGGCATAGCCACCTTCAAGGTGACCAACCCCGGTGCCGCGATCGTCTACTTCGACACCGCGACGGCGCAGCGCGAACTCCTCGGCGCCACCGGCAAGTTCACGCATGTCAACGTGGCCGCCGAGCAGGGCGTCAGTGACGCGGTCCTCAAGCGGAACGTCGGCGAGTCCATGGGCGCGGACGCCGCCGCGTACAAGGTCAAGACCCAGCAGGAGACGTCGGACGACAGCCGCAAGAGCGTCAGTGGCTTCCTCGACGTGATGAAGTACGCGATGCTCGGCTTCGCCGGGATCGCCTTCCTCGTCGGCATCTTCCTCATCATCAACACCTTCTCGATGCTGGTCGCCCAGCGCACCCGCGAGATCGGCCTGATGCGGGCCATCGGATCGAGCCGAAAGCAGGTCAACCGCTCCGTGCTCGTCGAGGCGCTGCTGCTCGGCGTCATCGGCTCGGTCCTCGGTGTCGGCGCGGGCGTCGGGCTCGCCGTCGGCCTGATGCAGCTGATGTCCGGCATGGGCATGGAACTGTCCACGCAGGACCTCACGGTCAAGTGGACAACTCCCGTGGTGGGCATGGTTCTCGGCATCGTCGTCACCGTCCTCGCCGCCTACCTCCCCGCCCGGCGCGCCGCCAAGGTCTCCCCGATGGCCGCCCTGCGCGACGCGGGAACACCGGCCGACGGCAAGGCGAGCGCCCTGCGCGCGGTCATCGGCCTGGTCCTCACCGGTGCGGGCGGCTTCGGCCTCTACACCGCGTCCCAGGCGGACAAGGCGAGCGAGGGCTCGCTCTTCCTCGGCGGTGGCGTGGTCCTCACCCTGATCGGCTTCGTCGTCATCGGCCCGGTCCTCGCCAACGGCGTGGTCCGCGTCATCAGCGCCGTACTGCTGCGGTGGTTCGGCCCTGTGGGGCGCATGGCCGAGCGCAACGCCCTGCGCAACCCGCGCCGCACCGGCGCCACGGGCGCGGCCCTGATGATCGGCCTCGCCCTGGTCGCCTGCCTCTCGGTGGTCGGCTCCTCGATGGTCGCATCGGCCACGGACGAGCTCGACAAGTCGGTCGGCGCGGACTTCATCATCCAGTCCGACAACGGCCAGGCGATCACCCCGAAGGCCGCGAAGTCCCTGGAGAAGGCCGACCACATCGCCCACATCACCCAGTACAAGGACGTCAAGGCCGACCTGACCGCCCCGAACGGCAAGACCGCCAAGGGCGTGGGCCTGAGCGCCGCCGACGCGACGTACGCCGAGGACCTGCGCAGCGAGACCGTCGCCGGCAAGCTCGCCGACGCCTACAAGCCGGACTCCATGTCGGTCGGCGATGACTTCGCCAAGGACCACGGCCTGAGCGTCGGCGACAAGGTGAAGCTCGCCTTCGACCACGGCAGGACGGGCGAGATCACGGTCCGGGCCATCACGTCGAGCGAGGCCACGATCGACTCCGGCGCGATGTACGTGAACATCTCGACCGCCGCGAAGTACGTGCCCGCCGACCGGATGCCGCCGAACGAGATCATGTTCGCCAAGGCGGAGAAGGGCCAGCAGGACGCGGCGTACACGTCGCTGAAGGCGGCCATGTCCGACTACCCGCAGTACAAGGTCATGGACCAGACCGACTTCAAGCAGACGCTGAAGGACCAGGTCGGCCAGATGCTGAACATGGTCTACGGCCTGCTCGGTCTCGCGATCATCGTCGCGATCCTGGGCGTGGTGAACACCCTCGCCCTCTCTGTGGTCGAGCGGACCCGTGAGATCGGCCTGATGCGGGCGATCGGCCTCTCGCGCCGCCAGCTGCGCCGCATGATCCGCATGGAGTCGGTGGTCATCGCCCTCTTCGGCGCGCTGCTCGGCCTCGGCCTGGGCATGGGCTGGGGTGCGACGGCCCAGCAGCTCCTGGCCCTGGAGGGCCTGAAGGTCCTGGAGATCCCCTGGCCGACGATCATCACGGTCTTCATCGGCTCGGCCTTCGTGGGCCTGTTCGCGGCGCTCGTCCCCGCCTTCAGGGCGGGCCGGATGAACGTCCTGAACGCGATCGCTACCGAATAGCTCCCGCTACGGGGGTGCGGGGGCGCTCCCGCTGGGGGGCGCAGGGGAATGGCTCGGCTCTGGTGGAATTCCACCGGAGCCGAGCCATTGTCCGGCCCTCAAGGTGCGGAGGCGTACCGTCAGTCGCTCGATCGGGTAACGAGAGCGTCGGCGACGTACTCTGGGCACCCCCGACCCGTCCGGCGTGCTCGGTCGGATTCAGCCCGTCGAGAGCGCCCGCCTGGGGCGGAGCCCCTGGACGGCCAGCGGCTCTCCGCCGTGAGTCGTACGCTGGAGGCCCCCCGGCCCGTCACTCGTGTCGGGCGGTTCGCGTTGCCCACCCCTCGGACCTCGGACGGGATTCCCCTTCATGAGCCTGCACGGACTCCTCGACGCCGTCGTCAAGGACGCGGCCCTCGCCGAAGCGGTCAAGGCCGCAGGCGACGGCAACCGCATGCACGTCGACCTGGTCGGCCCGCCCGCCGCTCGCCCCTTCGCGGTCGCCGCCCTCGCCCGCGAGACGAACCGCACCGTCCTCGCCGTGACGGCGACCGGACGCGAGGCCGAGGACCTCGCGGCCGCCCTGCGCACGATCATTCCGCCGGACGGCGTCGTCGAGTACCCCTCCTGGGAGACGCTCCCGCACGAGCGCCTCTCGCCCCGCTCCGACACCGTCGGCCGCCGCCTCGCCGTCCTGCGCCGCCTCGCGCACCCCCGCCCCGACGACCCCGAGACGGGCCGCGTCTCCGTCATCGTCGCCCCCGTGCGCTCGGTGCTCCAGCCCCAGGTCAAGGGCCTGGGCGACCTGGAGCCCGTCGCCCTGCGCACCGGCGAGAGCACGGACCTGAACGAGACCGTGGAGGCCCTCGCGGCAGCCGCGTACTCCCGTGTGGAGCTGGTGGAGAAGCGTGGCGAGTTCGCCGTGCGCGGCGGCATCCTGGATGTTTTCCCACCGACCGAGGAACATCCCCTCCGCGTCGAGTTCTGGGGCGACGACGTCGAGGAGATCCGCTACTTCAAGGTCGCCGACCAGCGCTCCCTGGAAGTCGCCGCCCACGGCCTGTGGGCCCCGCCCTGCCGCGAGCTGCTCCTCACGGACCAGGTGCGGGAGAGAGCCGCCGCCCTCGCCGAGGCCCACCCCGAGCTGGGCGAACTGCTCGGCAAGATCGCCGAGGGCATCGCCGTCGAGGGCATGGAGTCCCTCGCGCCGGTCCTGGTCGACGACATGGAGCTGCTGCTCGACGTCCTGCCGCAGGACTCCATGGCCGTGGTCTGCGATCCCGAGCGCGTACGCACCCGCGCCGCCGACCTGGTGGCCACCTCGCAGGAGTTCCTCCAGGCCAGCTGGGCCGCGACCGCCGGTGGCGGCGACGCGCCCATCGACGTGGGAGCGGCCTCCCTGTGGGGCATCGCCGACGTCCGTGATCATGCCCGTGACCTGGGGATGATGTGGTGGTCCGTGTCGCCCTTCGCGGCGGACGAGGACCTGGGCCAGGACACCCTCAAGCTCGGCATGCACGCCACCGAGACCTACCGCGGCGACACCGCGAAGGCCCTCGCCGACACCAAGGGCTGGCTCGCCGACGGCTGGCGCACCGTCTATGTGACGGAGGGCCACGGCCCCGCCGCCCGCACCGTCGAGGTCCTGGGCGGCGAGGGCATCGCGGCCCGCCTGGACGGGGAGCTCAGCGAGCTGACGCCCTCGCTCGTGCACGTCTCCTGCGGCTCGATCGACTTCGGCTTCGTCGACCCCGCGCTCAAGCTCGCCGTGCTCACCGAGACCGACCTGTCAGGCCAGAAGGCGGCCGGCAAGGACGGCCAGCGGATGCCCGCCCGCCGCAGGAAGACGATCGACCCGCTGACCCTGGAGGCCGGCGACTACATCGTCCACGAGCAGCACGGCGTCGGCCGCTACATCGAGATGGTGCAGCGCACGGTCCAGGGCGCCACCCGCGAGTACCTGGTCGTGGAGTACGCCCCCGCCAAGCGCGGCCAGCCGGGCGACCGGCTCTACATCCCCACCGACCAGCTGGAGCAGATCACCAAGTACGTCGGCGGCGAGGCCCCCACGCTGCACCGCCTGGGCGGCGCCGACTGGACGAAGACGAAGGCGCGCGCGAAGAAGGCGGTCAAGGAGATCGCCGCCGACCTCATCAAGCTGTACTCGGCGCGCATGGCGGCCCCCGGCCACTCCTTCGCCCCCGACACGCCCTGGCAGCGTGAGCTGGAGGACGCCTTCCCGTACGTGGAGACGCCCGACCAGCTCACCACCATCGCCGAGGTGAAGGACGACATGGAGAAGACGGTCCCGATGGACCGCCTGATCTGTGGCGACGTCGGCTACGGCAAGACGGAGATCGCGGTCCGCGCGGCCTTCAAGGCGGTCCAGGACGGCAAACAGGTCGCGGTCCTCGTCCCGACGACGCTGCTCGTGCAGCAGCACTTCGGTACGTTCGGCGAGCGCTACTCCCAATTCCCCGTCAAAGTGCGGGCGTTGTCGCGCTTCCAGACGGAGACGGAGTCCAAGTCGACCCTGGAGGGCCTGCACGACGGCTCGGTCGACATCGTCATCGGCACGCACCGCCTCTTCTCCTCCGAGACGAAGTTCAAGGACCTCGGCCTGGTCATCGTCGACGAGGAGCAGCGCTTCGGCGTCGAGCACAAGGAGCAGCTGAAGAAGCTCCGGGCCAACGTGGATGTGCTCACCATGTCGGCCACCCCCATCCCGCGTACGCTCGAAATGGCCGTGACCGGCATCCGCGAGATGTCGACCATCACCACGCCGCCCGAGGAGCGCCACCCGGTCCTGACCTTCGTCGGCCCGTACGAGGAGAAGCAGATCGGCGCGGCCATCCGCCGCGAACTGCTGCGCGAGGGCCAGGTCTTCTACATCCACAACCGTGTCGAGTCCATCGACCGCGCGGCGGCCCGCCTGCGGGACATCGTCCCCGAGGCGCGCATCGCCACCGCCCACGGCCAGATGTCCGAACAGGCCCTGGAACAAGTGGTGGTGGACTTCTGGGAGAAGAAGTTCGACGTGCTCGTCTCGACGACGATCGTCGAATCGGGCATCGACATCTCCAACGCCAACACGCTGATCGTCGAGCGCGGCGACAACTTCGGCCTCTCCCAGCTCCACCAGCTGCGCGGGCGCGTGGGCCGAGGCCGCGAGCGCGGCTACGCCTACTTCCTCTACCCGCCGGAGAAGCCGCTGACCGAGACCGCCCACGAGCGCCTCGCCACCATCGCCCAGCACACGGAGATGGGCGCGGGCATGTACGTGGCGATGAAGGACCTGGAGATCCGCGGCGCGGGCAACCTCCTGGGCGGCGAACAGTCGGGACACATCGCGGGCGTCGGCTTCGACCTCTACGTACGCATGGTGGGCGAGGCGGTGGCCGACTACCGCGCGTCCCTTGAGGGCGGCGTGGAGGAGGAGCCGCCGCTGGAGGTCAAGGTCGAACTGCCGGTCGACGCACACGTTCCGCACGACTACGCCCCCGGCGAGCGCCTGCGCCTCGCCGCCTACCGCTCGATCGCATCGGCGAGCAGCGAGCAGGACATCAAGGCGGTGCGGGAGGAACTCACCGACCGCTACGGCAAGTTGCCCGAGCCCGTGGAGAACCTCCTCCTGGTGGCGGGCCTGCGCATGCTGGCCCGCGCGTGCTCGGTCGGCGAGATCGTGCTCCAGGGCAACAACATCCGGTTCGCCCCGGTGGAGCTGCGGGAGTCGCAGGAGCTGAGGCTCAAGCGGCTCTACCCTGGCACGGTCATCAAGGAGAACGCCCACCAGCTCCTGGTGCCGCGCCCGAAGACCGCCAAGGTCGGCGGAAAGCCGTTGATCGGGCGTGAACTCCTTGGCTGGGTCGGGGAGTTCCTGACGACGATCGTGGGGTCGTAGGACGCAGTTCCCCGCGCCCCGTAAGGGGCGCGGGGAACTGCGCGACCAGCCACGACGGACCCGCGGACGAGAACGGGCCGCTCCAGCCTTACTTCAGCCGCCGGAAGACCAGTGCAACGTTATGCCCGCCGAAGGCGAAAGAGTTCGACAGCACGGTGTCGACGGCCGCCTCCCGGCCCCCCGCCCCGACGACGTCGAGGCCCAACGCCGCGTCAGGCGTATCGAGATTGGCAGTCGGCGGCACCACCCGGTGGACAATGCTCTGCACGGCGGACACCGCCTCAATGGCCCCGGACGCGCCCAACGTATGCCCGGTCAGCGACTTCGTGGCGGTCACGGGAATCCGCCCCGCCGCCTCGCCCAACGCCAAGTGCAGCGCAGCCGCCTCCCCCGCGTCGTTGAAGGACGTCGCCGTCCCGTGCGCGTTGATGAGGGAGACGTCCTTTGGAGCAAGCCCGCTGAAGCGCAGCGCCGCGGTGACCGCCTTGGCGGCCCCCGAGCCGTCGGGCCGCGGGGCGGTGATGTGATAAGCGTCCGAAGACCGCCCGTACCCGCTGAACTCCGCGAGCGGCACCGCGCCCCGCGCCGCCGCGTGCCCCGCCTCCTCCAGTACGAGGACCGCCGCGCCCTCGCCGAGGACGAAGCCGTCGCGGTCGGCGCTGAAGGGGCGGCTCGCCCGCTCCGGCTCGTCGTTGCGCGTGGACAGCGCCCGCATCTTGGCGAAGCCGCCGAGCACGGACTCGATCACGGGGGCGTCCGTGCCCCCGGCGAGGACGACGTCGGCCTCGCCGCTGGTGATCATCTGGTGGGCGGCGACGAGCGAGTCGGCCGCTGAGGCGCAGGCGGTGACCGACGCGCTGCTGGGTCCTGTCAGGCCGTACTTGATGCCGATCCACGCGGCCGAGCTGTTCACCATCGTCGCCGGGATGAACCGCGCGGACAGGCCGCGGTAGCCGCCCTTCTCGTAGGCGGCGCGGAGGTTCTCCTCCGTGCTGCCGCCGCCGCCCACGCCGGAGCCGATGACCACACCGATCCGGTCGCGGTCCTCGGCCGCCAGGTCGAGAGCGCTGTCGCGCAGGGCCAGTTCGGCCGCGGCGCAGGCGAGCTGGGTTGCCCGGTCGGTGATCCTCTCGGTGCGCCGGTCCGGGGCGAGATCCTCGGGCAGGTCCACCTCGCCGGCTATCCGGACGGGCAGTTGTGAGGCGTCGAAGCGGGTTATGGGCCGTATCGCGCTCCGGCCCTCCATCTGGGCCACCTGGAAGTGCTTCGCGCCGATGGCCAGCGGGGTTACCGGGCCGATGCCGGTGACCACGACGCGACGGGCGGGGGCGCCGGAACCCTGGGCGGCGCTCACGCGGCGGCCTCGGATGTGGTGGTGGCGCCGTGCTCCTCCAGGTACGTGACGACGTCCTGAAGGGTCGTGAGGTGCTCCAGGGCGGTGTCGGCGACGGCGGCGCCCAGGTGGGACTCCAGGAGGGAGACGAGCTCGACCATGTCGAGGGAGTCGAGGCCCATGTCCTCCTTGAACCGGGCCTTCGGGCCGATCTCCTCGGGGAGCAGGCCGAGCCGGTCGACGAGGTAGTCCGTCATCTGCTGCTGAAGGGTGTCGCTCATGGTGGCTGTTCCTTTCACAGGTGCAAGAAGGTGTGTTCGGGAAGTGGTTCAGGAGGCGGGGGACGTGGCGGGCCGCTGCCAGGCCCCCAGGTCGGCGTGGAGCGCGAGGCCCTGGCACACCTCGGCGAACGCGTCGACGAAGCGGTCGGCCTGTGCCGTGTCGAGGACGAGCGGCGGCTGGATGCGCATGACCCCGGTGCGGTTGGCGGTGACGAAGGTCAGCATCTTGTGGTCGCGGGCCAGGGTGCCGACGAACCGCAGGCACATCAGGTCGCCGAGCGTCGACTCCATCGCGCGGCCGACGCCGGACAGGGCGCCGCGCAGCTCGTCGGGCAGCCAGTCCACGAGGGTGTGCAGATCGCCGGGGAAGCGGGTGAGCGCCTCGTCGGTGAGGGCGCGCACGGCGCCGGAGAAGTCCCCGTCGAACTCGATGGCGGTCATCATGCCGATGCCGCGCACGTCCTTGACGAAGCCGTACGGAGCGGTCACCTCGCGGAGCCTGCCGCGCAGGTGTTCGCCGACCTTGCGGGCGTGGGCGGGCAGGTCCTCGCCGGTCAGGACGTCGAGCGTGGCGAGTCCGGCCGCCGCCGCGAAGTTGCCGCCGCCGAACGTCGAGGAGTGCAGCATGGAGCGGTTGGTGGTGCCGTACGCGGCGTCCCACAGGTCCGCGCCGCACAGTGTCGCGCCGATCGGGATCAGGCCGCCGGAGAGGGACTTGGCCAGGCACAGGACGTCCGGTTCGAGGTCGTCGTGGTCGGCGGCGAACAGCGCCCCGGTGCGGCCGAGCCCCGTCTGGATCTCGTCGAGGATGAACGCGGCCCCGGCCTTGCGGCACAACTCCCGTGCGGCGCGCAGATATCCGGGCGGCGGCAGCACGACACCGCCCTCGCCCTGCACCGGCTCGACGATGAACCCTGCCGCCCCTTCGATCGCCTGCTCCAGGGCTTCGAGATCCCCGTACGGGACCTCGGCGGTCTCGGGGAGCAGCGGGCCGAAGGGGGCGCGGTGGCCTTCGCGGCCGGTGACGGAGAGCGCGCCGAGCGTCTTGCCGTGGTAGCTGTTCTCCGTGTACACGAGGCGGCTGCGGCCGGTGCCGGCCCGCGCCAGCTTGAGTGCCGCCTCGACGGCCTCCGTACCGGAGTTGCTGAAGAAGACGCGCTCCAGGCGGCCCGGGGAGACGGCGCTGAGCCGCTCGGCGAGTTCGGCGGAGTGCGTGGGCATGGAGACGTACTGCACGAAGGTCGGCGCGGAAGTGTCGAGGAACTGCCGGAGCCTGCCGGTGACTTCGGGGTGGTTGTGGCCGAGGTTGAGGCAGCCGTACCCGGCGATGAAGTCGAGGTAGTCGGTGCCGTCGGCGGTCGTCAGGGTGGCGCCGCTGCCGCCGGTGAAGACCCGGTCGAGCCCGTGGGCGGCGAAGAGGCGGGCCATGGGCGGGTTGACGTGCTGCTCGAAGCGGCGCGGCGTCTCTGCGGCCGTGTCGGGCGCGGGCGCCGGGGAGGCGGACGTGGCAGGGCGGTGGTGGCGGGCCAGGCGCTCCACGTCGTCGTCGTGGACGGTGCGCCCGAAGGAGGCGAGCGGTGTGGGCCTGAAGCCGTGCCGGGCGGCGAGGGCGCCGATGGTGCGCACCCGCTCCAGGTCCAGCTCGCGGCCCAGCGAGAAGGACTCGGCGCGGCCTTCCAGGGCGAGCACGATGGTCTCCGCGAGGCAGCCGTTGAGCTGCTGTGCGGGCGCGGGCAGCGAACCGTCGCCGACCTGCACCTCGTCCGATGCGCTGACCAGGCCGCCGTCGATGACCAGGACGTCGCTGCCGGGGGCGGGCGGCTCGGCGACGTCGCGGGGCAGCGCCACGTCGACCACGATCGATCCCGGCCGCAGCGCGGCGGGGTCGACCAGGCCGCCGACCGAGGACGCGGTGACGTAGAGGAGGGTCTCGGCGGTGCACTGCGCGACGTCCTCGACGAGCCGCACCCTCTCGTGGTGGACCGGGTCCAGGTGCCGCAGGAGCCGCTCGGGCGTCTGGGTGCCGATGCGGGCCACCAGGTCGAGCGGGTGGCCGTCGGCGAGCAGCAGCTTCGCGATGGCCAGGCCGATGGAGCCGGGGTAGCCGACGACGGCGACCCGCGTGTGCTCCGGGGTGAGCCCCAACAGCCTTACGACGTGGGCGATTTCGGCGTGGGCGGCGTACACGGTCAGGGAGTTGCCGCTGGTGACGGGGACGCCGACCTGTTCGGCGGTCCACAGGCCGCGGTCGCCGACGATGGAGGTGGCGCCGCCGAGGCCGACGAGCTGCGCGCCCGCCTCCTCGCGCAGTGCGCTGACCTCGGCGACGACGAGGTCCCGTGCGGTGGTCGGCCGAGCGAGCAACTGCTGGGCGGTGTAGGGGAGATGGCGGACCTCGCCGGTCGCGGTGGCGCCGGTCGCGGAGGTCACGGAGGTGAGGAGCGGCACGGGCACGTGGTGGCGGCGGGTGCCGGGCGGCTCGGGTGTGCCGCGGTGGTCGTCGAAGAGGCGGCCGAGCAGGTCGAGGGCGCGGACCTGGTTGCGGTGGCCGGAACTGATGGGGTGAGCGAGGAAGCCGAAGGTGGCCGGCATGGGGAGATGACTCCGATTCGTGGTTGTCAGGAGACGTCTGTGGGGGAGGCGGCGGTCAGCGGGCCGCGCGGGCCATGGCGAAGGTCAGCTCGGGCAGGTCGTCGCGCTGCCAGCCGAGCGAGGAGAGCAGGCTCAGGCCGTCGCCCTCGTTGTTGTGGGAGAGCAGGACCGAGGCGAACGTGATGGCGGCGCGCTGCTGGAGCAGGCCGCGCAGATCGGTCCTGGCCGCGTCCGTGATGTGCCGGTGGCGGACGGTGAGGTCGCCGTAGCGGCGGGTCCACTCCGGTTCCAGGAGGGAGAGCACCTGTGTCTGGCGGCTGGACTCGGCGCCGGTGCGGCCCTCGTGGTAGGTGCGGATGACGGAGTGGCCGCCGTCGACCAGGCGGAAGACGGTGACGTTCTGCCTCAACCGCCGTCCGTAGAGCGCGGATTGCTGCACGAGGGTCGGTGTGATGTCCGGTACGAGCGATGCGGCGCCGTCACCGATGAACGCGAGGACGTTGTCGTCGCGGGTCAGGGCGACGGTGGGCACGGCCTGCAGCGCGTCGCCCATCAGCGCCCTGCCGTACCAGCCGGAGAAGCCGGGCCCCGTACGCGGCAGGTTGCGGACGGCGGAGATGCCGCCGCGCCCCACGTCGAAGACGCCCGTGTAGGTGTAGCCGTGCCGGGTGATGAGGTCTTCCAGCACGGTGCGAAGGTGCTGGAAGAAGTAGTTGGCGCTCATCGGGAGCACGGGAAGCCCGTGGATCACGTCGGACGCGCTGTCGCGGGTGCGTGCGATGGCCTCCTTGCGTACGTCGAGGACGCTGGGCGTGACGTCGAGGCCTTCCCGTACGGCCTTGAGGAAGGCGCGCGCGTCGGCGTGCACGGGGTGGTCGGCGTAGGGCGCGAGGTGCGCCTTGTCGTTGCTGACCTGGACGATGCGCAGCTGCCGGCCGAGCGTGCGGGGCGAGAAGGGTGTGGCCGCCTCGCCCAGGCGGCTCTTGAGGAAGAACAGGGCCTGTTCGCCGCGTGGGCGCAGCCTGCCGTCCTCGTGCAGAAAGGCGTGGACGCGTGAGGAGAAGGCGTACAGGCCGAGGGTGCCCAGGTATTCCTCGACCACGGATCCGTCGCGGTGGCGGCCCACGCTGCCGGGCCGGGTGAGGGAGTCGGCGAGGCCGACGCCTGCCCGTGAGGCGATGTCGTGGACCAGCCAGGACTCCTCTGCGTCCAGCGAGCCGCACTGCCAAAGGAGCCTGCTGGGCTCGGAGTTGACGAGGCGGAGCACCGGTTCGAGGTCGCTCTCCTTGACCTGGAGTGCGGCGGTCGCGGGCGGCTCGACGGCTTCTGGCCGGTTCAGTTCGGTGGCGGTGCCCGTCGCGTCGAGCACGGCGGGCGTGGCGAGCAGGAAGACCGGGCCGCGGTGCGCGTGGTACGCCGCGTACGCCTCCGCGAGGTCGTCCGCGATGCGCTCCGGGTCGTCGAGATAGACGTAGGGGATGCCCTTGGCGGCGAGCACGGCGCGGGAGTCCTCGGCCGAGTGGACCGTGCCCTGGAAGGGGAACCACGCGTCGGGCGGGGTGTCGGCGCAGATGACGAAGCCGCGGGCGCGGGCGTCGCGCAGGTTGGCCAGGGTGCCGCGGAACTCGTCGACCATGCCGCTGGTCACGACGATCACGAACGGCGCCCGGTCGAGCTGCCAGCGCGCCAACGCCCCGCTGGCCAGGCTGTGTTCGCTCGGCCCGCGAAGGACCGGGTTGCCGGTGGAGGTGGCGAGGCGGTCCAGGTCGGAGATGGTGCCGGAGACCACGGAGCCCGTGTAGTAGTGCAGCCCCCAGGGTCCGTCGCTCTCGGCGCGGGGCTGCCGGCCGAGGAAGTCGTGCAGCGCGGCGGCTAGCGCCGATGGGCCCTTCTTGGTGGCCGCGCGCAGGGCGGAACCGGTGTGCCGCAGCTGCACATGGTCGGTGAACGCGCAGATGACGTCGGCCGCGAGGACCCAGGCGTCGGCGGGCAGGGCGCGCAGCACGTAGGGGCGGGCGACCTGGGCGGCGGCGAGGCTCTCGGGCGTGCCGCCGATCCCGTAGACGTAGGTGCTGTGCGCGGAAAGCGTGGCGCGCAGCGGCTCGGGGAGTCCGTCGGCCAGCTGCTCCAGGGCCTCGGGGAGCGAGCGGTCGAAGGGGTCGGCGCTCAGGCCCGCTCCGTCGGCGTCGATCAGGACCAGCGACAGGGCGGCGGGGAGGGGCGATTCTCGGACAGTGCGGGCGGCTGCCGCGGTGCTGTCCGCGGTGACGATCCGTATGTCAAGACCGGGTACCGCCCGGTCGAGAAAACGTCGGGATCTGGCCAGAGTTTCACGGTAGACCGAGGTGCTTATGGAGGGGTCGGCGGACTCTCCCATAAGGTCGTTCAACCCGGTGGCGACCCGCTCGTGGAAGTCCGCTCTTTTGCTGATGGAGAGGACTAAGAAGCGGTCGCTTAATGCGTTTGCCAATTCTTTGGATGAGCTCGATGACACCTTTGCTGCTCCCATACGGGTAAACGGAAAAGGGCATCGCAAAGGCCTTCAGTCGCACATGTGAAGACCTCGTGCGAGGGTATGGCAAGGAAGGCGTAAAGCCTGAATCAAGGCATCGCAAACTAGGCCAAGCTCGTGCTTGACCTGCACTTATGCAGAAACCTTGAGAGAAGTTGAGGAATCGCCCTCAGTCGTGGTCTACGACTCGGCGATGATGAACTGACACATGTGGGGCCCCCGTTGTCGAACGTAGCCGGGCCTCGTTGCCCGGTTTTCTGGTTCAAGTGTCATCATTCAGCAGCGAAGTTGTTCGGGTCAAGCAGATCAATGGACGCGTCGCGTGATGCGGGTCACGCAATCCGGCGATGGGGGCGAAAGTTGAAATCTGTTCGGTGTCTGGTAATCCGGAATTGATGTCAACGCTTGCTTCGGCACGCGTCCAATTGATTTCATTGGGTCATGCAGAATTTAACGAAATCGAAGAAGCAGGACGGGAATATTCTGGTGCTCGGCGGCTACGGGGCCGTGGGCAGGACCGCCGCGCTCGACCTCGCGGCGAGGCTGCCGGGGCGGGTGATCGTCGCCGGCCGCGACCGGGCCCGCGCCGCCGAACTCGCCGCGGGCAGCGGCGGCACCCTGCTCCCCGCGCGCGTCGACCTCGCCGACCCCGCCTCACTGGAACAGGCGCTGGAGGGCGTATCCCTCGTGGTGCTCTGCGTCGAGCCCCGCACCCCGGCCGCGCATCCCGCGCGGCTGCTCTTCGAGCGGGGCATCGGTCTGGTCGACGTCACCGCGACCCATGCGCTGATCACCGAGGTCGAGCGGCACGACGCCCTCGCCCGTGAGCGGGATGCGACCGCCGTGCTCAGCGTCGGAGTCGCCCCCGGCCTGACCAACCTGCTGGCCCGCCGGGCGGCCGACGACGTCGGCGGCGCCGAACGCCTCGACATCTCCGTCGTCCTCGGGGCGGGCGAGGCCCACGGCAAGGACGCGGTGCGCTGGACCGTGGCCCAGCTCATGGACGGGGGGACGGGCGGGGCGCGGCCGCTGCGGGTGGCGACCTGGCCGCCGGGCCGGGAGCGCAGCCACCATCCGTTCCCCTTCTCCGACCAGCACACCCTGCGCCGCACCCTCGGGGTCCCGGACGTCACCACCCGGCTCGGCCTCGACTCCGGCGCGCTGACCGGCCTGCTGTTCGGGCTGCGCAGGGCGGGGGTCTTCAGGGCCGCGCGCCGGGCCCGGCTCGACGGGGCGCTCACTGCCTCGCTCACCCGCATCCATCTGGGCGGCGACCGGTTCGCGGTGCGGGTCGACGCGCACCGGGGCGGGCGCCGGGCGACGCGGGCCCTGACCGCCACGTCGCAGTCCCGCTTCACCGGGCTCACCGCGGCGGAGGTCGCGGCGCGGGTGTACGAGGGTCAAGTGCCCACCGGCGTCCACCACATCGAGGAGGCGGCGGGCCTCGCGGAGGTGCCCGAGGCACTGGCCGCGCACGGCCTGACGGCTTGGGCCGGCGACGCGGGCGCGTAGCCGGCCCAAGCCCGACCGGTTCCGGGGCGACGGGGGAATGGTGTTGCCCGGAACCGGACGCGGTGCGTGGGGACGGGTCACTTGCCGGCCCCACGCCGTTCTGTGAGGGAGCGGTCCGCTGAGCGGTCCGCGACGGAGCCGTCGCCGCCGCCCGCGTGACTGTCGACCAGGCCGTCGTCGGTCTCATCGGTCACGGCGTCCTGCTTCGCCCCGGCGGTGGCGTCGCCCGCAAGCTGCGCCGAGAGCCGCTCGCCCTCCATGTCGACGTGCGGCACGGTCCGCTCCAGGAAGCGCGGGAACCACCAGGCGGACTTGCCGAGCAGGATCATGACGGCGGGGACCAGCGCCATCCGCACCACGAAGGCGTCGATGAACACGCCGACGGCGAGCGCGAACCCGATCGGCTGCACGATCGGATCGTGGCCGATGACGAATCCGGCGAAGACCGAGATCATGATCAGCGCGGCGGCCACCACCACACGCGAACCGTCCCGGAACCCGGCGATCACCGCGTCCTTCGGGGCAGCCCCGCGTGAACTCTCCTCCTTCATACGGGAGACGAGGAACAACTCGTAGTCCATGGCGAGCCCGAAGAGCACCCCGATCAGGAGGATCGGCAGGAAGCTCACCACCGGCCCCACCTTCGGCACCGCGATGAAGTCCGAGAGCCAGCCCCACTGGTAGACCGCCACCACCGCTCCGGCGGACCCCGCGATGCTCAGCAGGAAGCCGACCACGGCCTTGAGCGGGACGAGCAGCGAGCGGAACGCCAGCGCGAGCAGGATGAGCGAGATGCCGACGATCACCGCGATGAACGGCGCGAGCGCGTCGCTCAGCTTCTTCGACACGTCGATGTTGGCCGCGGTGGTGCCGGTGACGGTGAGCTTCATCCCGGCGTCGTCCGCCGTGCGCTCGCCCTCGCCCCTGATGTCCGCGACGAGGTCCTCGGTGGCCTGGGAATCCGGGCCGCCCTTGGGGATCACGGGGATCGCGGCGAGCTGTCCCGACTTGTCGACCGACGGCGGGAGGAGCGTCGAGACGCCGGGCAACTGGCCGAGTTTCTGGGCGAGTTGCTTGACGCCGTCCTCGGAGAGCGGGGCGCCCGCCCCCTTTGCCTCCGCGACCGCGATGAGCGGCCCGTTGAACCCCTGCCCGAATCCCTCGCTGACCAGGTCGTACGCCTGGCGTGCCGAGGTGCTCTCGGGGTAGGACCCGTTGCCGGGGAGACCGAGCCGCAGATCCTTCGCGGGGATGGCCAGTGCCCCGATGCCGACCAGGCAGGCGATGAGTACGAGGACGGGGCGCCGCGCGACACCGCGCACCCAGCGCTCGCCCGCCGACGGCTTCCCGCTGCCCGGCTTCTTCTTGCCGCCGCCGAGTCCCGGCAGGCGCAGACGGTCGACCGAGCGGCCCGCGTATCCGAAGAGGGCGGGCAGCAGCGTGACGGCGATCAGCATGGCGATGATCACGGCACCGGCCGCCGACAGACCCATCACGGTCAGGAACGGCACCCCGGCCACCGCGAGCCCGGCGAGCGCCACGACCACGGTCGCCCCGGCGAAGACCACGGCGCTGCCCGCCGTGCCGCCCGCCCGCGACGCCGCTTCCCGCGGCTCCATGCCCTCGGCGAGGTTCTGCCGGTGGCGGGACACGATGAACAGGGCGTAGTCGATGCCGACCGCCATGCCGATCATCAGGGCGAGCACGGGCGCCGTGGAGATGATGTCGTACGAGCCGGTGAGCGCGAGCAGGCCCGCCATGCCGAGGCCCACGCCGACCAGGGCGCTGAGCAGCGGAAGGCCGGCCGCGAGCATCGAGCCGAAGGTGATGAGCAGGACGAGCACCGCGACGCCTACGCCGATGACCTCGCCGCCCTCCACCGTCACCGTCGGCGTGTAGGCATCACCGCCGAACTCGACCTGGAGGCCCGCCTTTTCGGCGCTCTCGGTGGCCTCGCGCACCGCGTCGCGCGGCCCGTCGCCGAGGTCGTGCAGGCGGGTGTCGAACACCACCTGGGTGAGGGCGATCCGGCCGTCCTTGGACACCGCCTGCGCGGAGAACGGCTCGATCACCTGGGCCACGCCGTCCGCCTTGCCGATGGCCGCCGCGGCGGCGGAGACCGCCTCGCGCCGCTCGGGCGTGGTGAGCGACTGCCCCTCGGGGGCGGCGAAGACGACCTGCGCCGAAGCGTTCGCGTACTCGGGAAGGCGGTCCGAGATGCGGTCGATGGTGGTCTGTGCCTCGGTGCCCGGCACCCGGAACTCGTCGGTGGTCTTGCCGGAGAAGGCAGCGGCGAGCCCGCCGACCGCGAGCAGCAGGACGAGCCAGACGGCCACCACGGCATGGCGGCGCCGATAGCAGAGCCCGGCCAGTCGGTAGAGGAGCAGGGCCATGGGAGGTGCCTCCATCACACGGGGTCACACGGGGTGCGTACGTGGCGCGGGGCCGGGAGAACAGCCCCTTCGCCTGCCTACGGCGACCACCATACGCGTAAGTTGGTCACCTGACAAAGTCGACCGACGAAGTCGTACGTCAGGGTCGACTGATTGAGTCGCTCTCACCGATACTCTGGGGCCATGGCACACATCCCCGCCGCCGAGCGGCGTCCGCAACTCGTCCAAGCCGCCATCGAGCTGATGGCCCGCGAGGGCGTCGACGCCGGATCCACCCGCGCCATCGCCGCCGAGCTGGGCGTGGCGCAGGCGACGGTTCACTA
This sequence comes from Streptomyces sp. BA2, assembly GCF_009769735.1. NCBI lineage: Bacteria > Bacillati > Actinomycetota > Actinomycetes > Kitasatosporales > Streptomycetaceae > Streptomyces > Streptomyces sp. BA2. Next base: position 4,072,641 of record NZ_WSRO01000002.1, on the reverse strand, counting down.
CACCTTCGGCACCAAGCGCGATCTCTACCGCGCGGTCATCGAGCAGATGACCGTGGAGCTCGTCGAGCTGGTCCGCGGCGCCGGCCCCGCCGAACAGCAGGGGCAGGCCGGCCAGGAGGGGCAGGCCGGCCAGGAGGGGCAGGCCGGCCAGGAGGGGCAGGCCGGCCAGGAGGGGCAGGCCGGCCAGGAGGGGCAGGCCGGCCAGGAGGGGCAGGCCGGCCAGGAGGGCCCCGCCGACTTCGAGCGGTCCATGCGCCGGATGGCCGAGGCGCTCTGGCAGGCGCTCCGCGAACAGCCCGGCCGCTTCCGGCTCTTCACCGAGCTGACCACGTACGCCGTGCGCAACCCCGATCTGCACGAGCTGCTCCGCCGCCACCAGCGCGACCTGGAGGAGACGGCGGCGGACCTCATCGCGGACGTCCTCGCCCTGACGGACGGCGTCCACGCCGCCGAACCCCTCGTCGTGGCCCGCTTCTTCCTCCAGGGCTTCGACGGGCTCTCGCTCCGGCACCTGGTGATGGGGGACGGCAAGGGGGACTCGGCGGCGGACGCGGACTCCGCGGCCGATCTGGAGCGCCTGCTGGAGGCGACGCTGAACCTCACGCGCGCGAAGTAGGAGCGGCCAGAGAGCGGGGTTACGCGCTGGGCTACGTGCGGGGTTACGCGTACTCCCGTACCAGGAGCTTGAGGCCGGGCGCGCCCATCAGCGCCTCGAACTCCCGCCCCCGGTAGTCGGCCCGCACCTCGAACCCGGCGCGCTCCCAGGTGCGTTGGGCCCGCGCGTTGCCGTTGAGGCAGAGGACCTGCGCGCAGGCGTAGCCCTGCTCGCGCCCCAGGTCCAGGGCGTGGTCGAGCAGGGCTTCGACGACGCCGGTGCCCCGGAACTCGGGGACGACGGCGACGTTCTCGATCCCCCAGGAGCCGGCGTAGTCCGCGGGCAGACAGGACTCGAAGATCTGCTGGCGCTCGTACACGTCCTCGAAGGCGGCCGTGCCGGGCCAGTCGGCGGTCGCGGCGAGGGCGGCGCACTGCTCGCCGATCGCGGCGTGCCCGTCGGTCGCGGGGTCGTAGGCGGCGAGGGCCCCCACCGGGCGGGGGCCCGCGTCACCCGGCGCCTCCGCCACCCAGAAGCGGGACAGGTGGCACCAGTGCGTGCGGGGCGAGAGCGCGAGCGTGCGCAGGATCTTCCGGGTGACCTCGGTGCGCTCCCCGAGGAGCGGCTCCCAGCAGCAGCGGTCCAGGTGGGACGTGGCGGCGGTCTCCATGACCTGGACGACGAAGTCGAGGTCGGCGGGCACGGCGGGTCGCACCGTGACGGCGGGGTCCGGAGACGTCCTGGAGTTCCTGGAGTTCCGGGAGTTCATGGCGTTCCCGGAGTTCCCGGAGGCCCGGGTGCGCTGGGTGCTCTGCACGATGACCACCTGTTTCCGCAGCTCTGGCTGCCCATGTCCTAGTGGAGGGCTATTGGCTCCCTGTTGTGACGGTAGACGGCACTTGTTCGTTTGACCAAGTCATGTGAACCTATTTCGGCCGGTCACGGGGTGCAGGCGTCGGCGATCGACCGGCTGTTCTCGTAGAGGTGGTGCCGCGTGATCCGGCCGTCCTCGACGGTCAGCCGCAGCACGAAGGGGCCCTCGAAGGATTTGCCGGTGGCCCGCACGGTGCCCCAGAGCCGACCGAAGATCACGGCGTCCGCGCCGTCGACGAGCATCGTGTCGACGGTGGCCCCGGCCTTCTCCGGCACGGTGTGCGCGGCGAGTTCGGCGGCCTGGGCCGCGCACTCGGCGGCGGTGGACCGCGGCCGGATCCACGGCACGCCCGGGTTCTCGGCCAGCAGCCAGTCGACCTTGTCGGCGAAGAGGGCGGTGAGGCCGTCGGTGTCACCCGCGAGCCTGCACTGCAGGAAGGCCTGGACGCCGGCGCGGGTGGCGTCTTCGGTGGTGGCGGCGTTGGTAGGGCTGGAAGGCGTGGCGGTCATGTCGTACTCCTCGGTCGGCGTCCTTGCGTGTGCCGTTGATGCTTCCGCAGGCCGGGCGAGGGGTCGATTACGCCGGAGGTAATGCCGGGGGTAATACGGTGGCGGGGAGAGACGTAAACGTGTGGGCCAAGCGTGTGGGCCGAGCGTGTGGGCCGAGCATGTGGACCAGGGGAGGGGAAGCGCCGTGGGGCTTGGGGCTGTTGTGGGGCTCGTCTGTTTTCCGGTGAAGTCGATGCTGGGGGAGGAGCGCGAGCGGCTCGTGCTCGACGAGCGGGGCGTGGCCGGTGACCGGCTGTGGGCCCTGCGGTACGAGGACGGGAAGCTGGGGAGCGGCAAGAATAGCCGCCGGTTCCGGCGGACCCCGGGGATGCTGGAGTACGACGCCGTGTTCGAGGGTGACGACCCCGTCATCACCACGCCGGACGGCGAGACGCTGCGTCCTGGCGACCCCCGGATCGCCGAACTCTTCGGCGCGGGCGTGGACTTGGCGCGCGAGGACGAGGTGAGCCATCAGGACGCGGGCGCCGTCTCCCTCGTCGGCACCGCTTCGCTGCGCGCGCTCGGCGAGCTGCTCGGCGACTCCGACCCCGTCGACGTACGCAGGCTGCGCAAGAACATCGTGGTCGAGACCGACGAGCCGTGGATCGAGGAGGACTGGGTCGGCCGGGAGATCGCCTTCGGTGACGGCCCGCGCCTGCGCGTCGTCGAGCGCATCGAACGCTGCGTCATGACCACCCAGGCCCAGCGCGGCCTCCCGGCCGACAACCGCATCCTCAAGACGCTCACCGCGTCGCGCGGCATGTCCATCGGCGTGTACGCGGACGTCATGACACCCGGCACGCTCGCGCTCGGCGCGGAGGTGACGGTCCAGTGAGCGGTCGTGGCGGGAGCGTCCGTCCAACGCGCCGCAGCGGCAAGGGAGTTCAGGCCGCGCTGCTGCTCGCGCTCGTCGCCACCGGCTGCTCCCTGGAGGAGAAGACCGAAGGACCCTCCGGACCCGACGCCAAGGCGGGCCCCGCGCTCGCCGCGGTCGACACGCTCACCGTCAAGGGCCGCGCCCCCAAGACCGGTTACGACCGCGACCGCTTCGGCAGCCCCTGGGCCGACACGGACTCAAACCGTTGCGGGACGCGCGATGACATACTCAAACGCGACCTCAAGGACGTGAAGTACCGCGACGGCGGGGACTGCGAGGTGTCGTCCGGTGTGCTCTCGCCCGACCCGTACACCGGCAAGGACGTAACGTTCGTGCGCGGGCGCAGCCAGGTCGACATCGACCATCTCGTCGCCCTCTCGGACGCCTGGCAGAAGGGCGCGGGCAAGTGGGAGCCTGGCAAGCGCATCGCCTTCGCCAACGACCCGCTCAACCTCCTCGCGGTCGACGCGGGACCCAACCGTGGCAAGGGGGAGGGGGACACGGCCACGTGGTTGCCGCCGGACAAGGGGTATCGGTGTGTCTACGTGGCACGGCAGGTGGCCGTGAAGAAGAAGTACGAGGTGTGGGTGACGGGCGCCGAACGGGACGCGATGAAGCGAGTCCTGTCGGACTGCCCGCGGGAGAAGCTGCCGATCGGGGGCGCTTCGACAGCGGCGCCCGGACGGTTCCACGCGCGCTGAGGACCGGTCAGTCCGTACGTACCCGTAGGTACAGAAAAATGGCTTAACAGGCCCGTCCGCGCCCGCTACCGTCCGGGGCATGGACCTGAAGATCACGACGCTGGCCGAGCGGCCCGAACTCGCCGGGCCCCTCTGGGAGATGGACGACACCTGGCCGGAGTTCATCGGGAACGACCCCATCGCGTGGTCGATGATCGGGCGGATCGTCAAGGATCTCCCCGAGTACGTCCTGGTCGCCACGGACGAGCGGGGCACGGTCGCGGCCAAGGCGTTCAGCGTGCCGTTCGCGCTGGGAGCCGCCGGGCGCGGTGAGCTGCCGGACGGCGGCTGGGACCAGGTCATGCTGTGGGCGTTCTCCGACCTGCGGCACGGCAGGAAGCCCGACACGGTGAGCGCGATCGAGATAACGGTGGCGAAGGAATACCTCGGGCAGGGTGTCTCCGGTCGGATGCTCACCGCGCTGCGCGAGAACGCACGCGCGCGTGGCTTCGCGGAAGTCGTCGCCCCGGTCCGCCCGAACGCCAAGCACCTCGAACCGGCCGAGCTGATCGACACGTACGCACAGCGCAAGCGGGACGACGGACTGCCCGCCGACCCGTGGCTGCGGGTGCACGTGCGGGCGGGCGGCACCATCGACAAGGTGGCGCACGCGTCGATGACGGTGTCGGGTTCGCTCGCGCAGTGGCGGGAGTGGACCGGGCTGCCGTTCGACACCGCGGGGCCCGTCGAGGTGCCGGGCGCGCTGGTGCCGGTGCTCTGCGAGCCGGAGCGCGGGTACGCGGTGTACGTGGAGCCGAATGTGTGGGTGCGGCACGTGTTGTGAGGCCGTGCCGCATGCCACGTGAGGCTCGTGGGGTCAGCCCGCGAGCTTGTCGATGTCCATGATGTCGCCTGCGGGCGGCGTCGCGTCGACGGGCTTGTCGAAGTCGCTGAACGCCAGGCTCTCCGGCGTCTTGGCGGTTTCGTTCACGACCTTCAGCAGATACGGCTTGCCCTCCGTGGCGACGTAGAGGGTGTACCGGTCGGTGCCGTCGCTCTCGGTGAGCGTGAGGGCCGGTGTGCCGTCGACCGTGGTCGTCTTTCCCTTGCGGGCAAGGGAGTTGACGTCCTTGAACTCGGCGAGCAGGACGTCCAGGTCGCAGAACGAGGCGATGTCCTTCGCGTCCGCGCCGGTCGCGGACGTCTTCACCCACCGGCCCGCGAGCATGTCCACGGCGGCCTGGGTGTCGGCCGCGGGCTCGCCCTTGCCCTGGGCGCGCAGGAACTCCTCGTCGTACTTCATGTAGACGGTGCGCGCGGTGGTGATCAGCTCCATCGAGCCCTCGCCGCCCATCGCCATCGTGCCCGCGCACTGCCCCTTGGTGTCGAAGGCCATGTCCAGCTCGATGGTGCCGGTCTCGTCCGGGACGCTGCCCTTCACCCTGAGCGACGAGGCGTCGGTCGTCGCCTTCACGGCCTTGTCGACGATGTCGGGCCCGGACATGCCGGGGAATGGCCCCGCCTCCTTCGTGGCCCCGGCATCGGCCACCCCCTTCCCCTCCGCTTTCTTGGAGCCGCCGGTTTCGGTGCCGCAGGCCGTCAGGCCGAGGGCCGCGGCGGTGGCCAGGCATACAGCGGCAAGAGTCGTACGTCGCATGAAGATCCCCCCACGGGAGCTTGGAAGTGCTGCGACCATCTCAGCAGAGGCTGTGAACCGAGTCAACACAAGTGCATGTGGACAACTAGTTAACAACCGTGAATCGAGCGGTCCTTCGGTGGGCGGGTATGATCGGCGCTCAGCGCCGCGCCGGGGCACGTGCGCGGCGGGGGCAGCGGGACCGAGGGGAGCCAGTCGGTGCGGGACAACGCGACAGAGGTGACCGCCGCCGGGATCGCCCGGCTCGCCGGCGTCGGCCGGGCGGCCGTCAGCAACTGGCGCCGCCGCCACCCCGACTTCCCCAAGCCGGTCGGCGGCACCGAGACCAGCCCCTCCTTCGCGCTCGCGGAGATCGAGGCGTGGCTGCGCGCCCAGGGCAAGCTGGGTGAAGTGCCGCTCAAGGAGCGAGTCTGGCAGCATCTCGCGGGCCACCCCGCGGGCCCGGTCACCGCCCTTCTGCATGCGGGCTGCGCCCTGCTCCTCGTACGAGACCGACACCCGGACTGGCTCAAGGTGAGCGCGGTGTCGGACGAGCGGATGGCGGAGTTGCTTCCGGGGGTGCTGGAGGGCGTGGTTTCCCCCCGGTTCAGCGGGGGCGCGGGCCCTGGCGTCGTGCCCGGGACGGGCCCCGCCCAACTCCTGCCCTCCGTCCCGCTGTTGCGCGGTGTGGCCGAGCTCGCCTCCGAGTTGGGAGCCCGGCAGACGTACGAGTTTCTGATCGGGCGGCACATTGATGCCAACCCCCGGCAGTACACGCTCACTCCGGCCGGGCCCGCCGAGCTGATGGCCGCGCTCGCCGGGTCCGCGCAGGCCGTGCTCGATCCCGCCTGCGGGACCGGCGCCCTGCTGCGAGCCGTCGCCTCGCGACCGGGTCAGTACCTCTACGGCCAGGACAGCGCCCCCGAACTCGCCGCCCTCACCGCCCTGCGCCTCGCCCTGCACTCCGACGCCACCGTCCGCGCCGCCGCCGCCGACACCCTGCGCGCCGACGCCTTCGGCGAGACGCGGGCCGACGCCGTGCTCTGTCACCCGCCGTTCAACGAGCGCAACTGGGGGCACGACGAACTCGCCTACGACCCCCGCTGGGAGTACGGCTTCCCGGCTCGTACGGAATCCGAACTCGCCTGGGTCCAGCACGCGTTGGCCCGGCTCCGGGACGGCGGCACCGCCGTCCTGCTCATGCCGCCCGCCGCCGCTTCCCGCCGCTCGGGCCGCCGCGTCCGCGCCGACCTCCTTCGCCGCGGCGCCCTGCGTGCCGTGATCGCGCTTCCCGCCGGCGCCGCGCCCCCGTACAACATCCCCCTGCACGTGTGGGTGTTGAAGAGGCCTGTGCCCGGCGCGCAGCCCCCGTCCGCGCTGCTCCTCGTCGAGACCGCGGGGCTCTCCGCGGCCGACGGCAGGGACCGCCAGGCTTGGCGGCCCGTGCAGGACGCCGTGGTCGACGTCTGGCGGAGCTTCGACCGGCACGGCACGGTCGACGAACAGCCGGGGCTCGCCCGCTGCGTGCCGGCGCTCGAACTCCTCGACGACGAGGTCGACCTGGCCCCGGCCCGCCGACTGCCGCCACCGGCCACGGGCGGCGGGGTGCGGGAGCTGACCGCCGTCCGCGAGCGGCTCGGGGACGCCGTGCGGCGGACGGCCGACCTCATGCCGCCGCCCGCCGAGGCCGTCGAAGCCGCCCCCTGGCCCGTCACCACCGTGGGCGAACTCGCCCGCGCGGGCGTGCTGTTGCTGCGTACGGGGATGGGGACGGGGACAGGGACGGGGGCGGGAGCCGTCGCACCCGGGGCAACGGTCCTCACCGAGCACGATGTCCTGGCCGGGACCACGCCCTCGGGTACTGCCGCCCGGGAGGCCGAACAGACCGACTCCGTAGTCACCCGGCCCGGCGACGTCGTCATCCCCGTCTCCGGCGGCGGCACCGCGGCCCGCGTCATCGACGAGACCACGGCGGGCGCCGCGCTCGGCAGGGGGCTCACCCTCCTGCGCCCCGACCCGGCCGCCCTGGACCCGTGGTTCCTCGCCGGCTTCCTGCGCGGCACCGCCAACAACCGCCAGGCGAGCAGCTACGCCTCCACCGCGGCCCGGCTCGACGTCCGCAGGCTGCGGTTGCCGCGCCTGCCGCTGGAGGGACAGCGCCGCTACGGAGAGCGGTTCCGCGCGCTCGCCGCCTTCGAGGACTCTTTGCGTCTCGCGGGCAGGCTGGGCGAGCAGTTGGTGCGGGGTCTGCACGACGGACTGACGGACGGCACGCTTCCGCCGGAGTGACACGACCCGGTTCCGCCGGGGCCCGCGATCGGGACGTGACCAGTACGGCAACGGTTCGGTACAACCCGGGACCGCTTCTCCTTGTCGGCCTATACGCTCGAATCCGCACCAGTTCGTATTTCGACTTTCGGCCGTGCGTTCCCCCGACGGAACGCGCGGCCGCATCAGGCACCAGGAGCAGCCATGCACGGCCACGGCTATGCGCCGCAGCAACCGCCGCCGACCCCCGGCAGCACCCATGTGACGCTGCGCGTGCTGTTCGTGGTCCTCGCCGTCGTGACGTGCGGCCTGCTCGCCTGGGCGCCGATGATGCGGCTCGCGATCGTGACCCGCAAGTCCTACGACTGGGTCCTCTTCGGCCTCGTGACCGCGCTCGACGTGACGGCCCTCATCCTCGTCGGCGTCGACCCGGGCGAGGACGAGTTCCAGGGACCGGGCAACGCGGGCATGGTGGTGCTCCTGACCACGCTCCTCGCCGCGATCGCCTACTACCTCTTCGCGGACATACGGCACTTCAGCCGCTACCGGCAGCAGCAGTACGGCGGCTACGCGACCCCGCAACCCGCGTACGGCTACCCGCAACAGCAGCCCGGACCCGCCCCCGCCCCGGTACATCTCCAGCCCACCCAGCTGCACCAGCCCCCGGCCCAGCAGACGCCGCCCCCGCCCACGCGCCCCGCACCGGCCCGCATCCACCAAGTACAGGCCGAGCTCGACGAGCTCAGTGACTACCTGCGCAAGCAGGAAGGCGGCAACTGACCGTGACACTGGGGATCGGGGGCCGTGTCGTAGCCGGACGCTACGAACTCTCCACGCTCATCGGCCAGGGCGGCATGGGCCAGGTCTGGACGGCGTACGACCAACGCCTCGACCGCCGCGTCGCGGTCAAGCTCCTGCGCCCCGACCGGGTCGCGGGCGCCGAGGCCGACGAACTGCGCCGCCGCTTCGTGCGCGAGTGCCGCGTCACGGCGCAGGTCGACCACCCGGGCCTTGTCACCGTCCACGACGCGGGCACGGAGGGCGAGGACCTCTACCTCGTCATGCAGTACGTGGACGGGGCGGACCTCGGCGACCACCTCGCCGAGCACGACCCCTACCCGTGGCAGTGGGCCGTCGCGATCGCCGCGCAGCTGTGCGCCGTGCTCTCCGCGGTGCACGCCGTGCCGATCGTGCACCGCGACCTCAAGCCGCGGAACGTGATGGTCAAGCAGGACGGCACGATCAGCATCCTCGACCTGGGCATCGCCTCGGTCATGGACACCGACACCACCCGCCTCACGCACACCGGTTCGCCCATCGGCAGCCCCGCGTACATGGCCCCCGAGCAGGCGATGGGCGGCGCGGTCGGCCCGTACACCGATCTGTACGCCCTCGGCGTCCTGCTGCACGAACTCCTCAGCGGCGACGTGCCGTTCAGCGGATCGACCGCGCTTGGCGTCCTGCACCGCCACCTCTACGAACCGCCGCTCCCCGTCCGCCGCCTGCGCGCCGAGGTCCCCGAGGCACTCGAAGCCCTGGTGCTCAGGCTCCTCGCCAAGGACCCCCAGCACCGGCACGGCAGCGCCCAAGAGGTCTACGAGGAACTGGCCCCGCTGCTCCCCGCGCGCGGCATCCCCACCGGCGGCCCGCTCGACCCCACCCGCCCCTTCCTGCGCCCGCACGCGCCGTGGCCCGACCGCGCGACGACACCGGCGCCGGCCCCCGCCATCCAGCCGGACAGGGCCGGCCAGCGTCAGGACCCCGGCGGCCACACCGACGTGGTGCACGCCGTCGACGAGGTCAAGCGGCTCCTCGGCGAGGGCCGCATCACACAGGCTGTGGACATCCTCGGCTCGATCCTGCCCGCGGCCGCCGCCAAGCACGGCGAGCACTCCCCGGTGGTCCGCTCCCTGCGCAAGCAGTACGCGGCGACGCTCATGGACGACGGCCAGTACCGCCGCGCCCTGCCCGAACTGCGCCGCCTCGCCGACGAGCGCGCCGCCGAGTCCGGCCAGGCCGACCCGCACTCCCTCCAGTTCCGCTACGAGGCCGCGCAGTGCCTGGAACAGCTCGGCGAACCGGCGGCGGCCCTCGCCGAGTACCGCGCCCTGCTCCCCTACTACGAGAACCGCTACGCCTCCGACGACCGCGAACGCCCCCTCGACATCCGCCGCCGCATCGGCCACCTGCTCCTCGCCCTCGGCGACCGCGCGGCGGCCCACGACACGCTGGCGCGGCTGCTCATGGACGCCGAGCGGATGCACGGGGTCGGGCATCCGTTCCCGGCGGAGATCCGGCGTACGTTGCAGTGGCTGGGACAGGTGCGGGGCTGAAGGCGGGGAACGTACCCCAATTCCCGTCGAATCGTTGGTCGAATGGGTGGCCGAGAGACCGGCCACTCCCTAACATCGATCACCGCAAGACTTTGTGCACCGCCGCACAATCTCTCCGCCGGGAGGCTCACTTGCACCGCCGTCGTCGTCGCACCGCGCTCGTCCTCTCCACCGCCGCGATCGCCGCGGCCCCCCTCCTGACCGCCTGCGGCAGCGAAGCCCACCCGGGCGCCGCGGCCGTGGTGGGCAACGACCGGATCACGGTCTCGCAGCTGGAGGGCCGGGTGAACGAGGTGCGCGACGCGCAGCGCGCCGCGATCCCGGACGAGCAGCAGTACGAGCAGGCCATCGCCAAGAGCGGCGGCCTCACCCGCAGCACGCTGCACACGATGGTCCTTGACAAGGTGCTGCACCAGGCGGCGGCCGACGCGGGGGTCGACGTCTCACGCCGCGACATCCAGACCATGAGAGCGGGCCTCGAACAGCAGGCGGGCGGCAAGAAGGCCCTCGAACAGGGCTGGCTCCAGCAGTACAGCGTCGCCCCGTCCCGCCTGGAGGAAAGCCTCCGTACGGAGATCGAGGCCCAGAAGCTGGCGAAGAAACTGGGCGTGGACATGAACGCGCCGGAGGGCCAGGCGGTCTTCTGGAAGGAACTCTCCAAGGCTTCCAAGAAGCTGGACGTGGACCTGAACCCGCGGTACGGCACGTGGGACGTGGAGAAGAGCAAGCGCGCGGACGCGAAGACGCCGTGGGTGCGCGAGGTGTCCGGGGACGGCGCGGCGGGCCCCAAGCAGGCATAAGAAGACCAGGCGTAAGAAGACCAGGCATAGGAACACCGTGCGGGGGCTGTCAGTGGCGTGGGTTACGTTCGACGGGTGAACGAAACCACGCCCCCGGCCGACGCTCCCGGCCGCGTCATCCTCCTCACCACGAGCCACCGGGTGGCCCCCGGCCTGCTTTCCTGGCCCGCGTGGCAGGCCCTGCACGGGGCCGACGAGGTCCTGTGCGCCGACGCCACGCACCCCCAGCTGCCGTATCTGCGCGAGGCGGGCGTGCGGGTGGGCCAGGCGTCGCCCACGGCCCAGGAGTTGGTGGAGGCGTGCGCAGGAGACCGCACGGTCCTGGTCATCGCCACGGCCGAGGGTGACCGCGCCCTGACGGACGGCCTGGCGAGGCTCGCGGGCTCGGGCCGCGTGTCGATGCCCGACCTGGAACTGCTCCCGGCGTCGTACGACCTGCCGGGCGCGCGGCTCCTGGACCTCGTCCAGGTCATGGACCAGATCCGGGGCGAGTGCCCCTGGTCGTCCCAGCAGACGCACAAGGGCCTGGCGAAGTACGCGATCGAGGAGGCGTACGAACTGGTCGAGGCGATCGAGGAGGGCGACAGGGAGGAGCTGCGGGAGGAGCTGGGCGACGTCCTGCTCCAGGTGGTCTTCCACGCGCGGATCGCCGAGGACGACGACGAGTCCCCCTTCTCCGTGGACGACGTGGCGGGCACGATCGTGGAGAAGCTGATCCACCGCCATCCGCACGTGTTCGGCGACGACTCGGCGGACACTCCCGAGGACGTGAAGGCGCACTGGCTCCGCACGAAGGCCGAGGAGAAGCAGCGCTCGTCGGTGACGGAGGGAATCCCCCTGGGCCAGCCGGGCCTGGCCCTCGCGGCGAAGCTGGCCTCGCGGGTGCGGACGGCGGGGCTTGAGGTCGCCCTCCCCTCCGGGGAGGGAGTCGGCTACGAACTCCTTGCGCTCGCCCTACAGGCCGAGGCGGAGGGCGTGGATCCGGAGGCGGCGCTGCGGGGTGCGGCGCGGGCTTATCGGGATGCAGTGCTGGCTGCGGAGGGGAATCCCAGCCCGTCCGGCGTTTGAGGACGAACTCGGCGGAGCCGGTGATGGGGGGTGCGCAGGGCTTCGGGGAAAGAAGACCGCTAACCGCGGATACGGTCGACCCATGCAAGACCAGCCGCCGGCCTCCGCAGAGGCGCCTCCCGCAGCCTGCCCCGCAGGGGCCACCCCGCCCGAGGCCCAGGGGCCAGAGCTCTTCACCTGGGAGTTCGCCACCGACCCCTACCCCGCCTACGCCTGGCTCCGCGAGCACGCCCCCGTGCACAAGACCCGGCTCCCCAGTGGCGTGGACGCCTGGCTGGTCACCCGGTACGCCGATGCCAAGCAGGCGCTAGCCGACCAGCGGCTCAGCAAGAACCCGGCCCATCACGGCGAGCCCGCGCACGCGAAGAGCAAGACCGGCATCCCGGGCGAGCGCAGCGCCAACCTCATGACGCATCTGCTCAACATCGACCCGCCGGACCACACCCGCCTGCGCCGCCTCGTCTCCAAGGCCTTCACGCCCCGCCGCGTCGCCGAATTCGCGCCGCGCGTGCAGGAGTTGACCGACCGGCTCATCGACCAGTTCGTGGAGAAGGGGGAGGCCGACCTCATCCACGACTTCGCCTTCCCGCTCCCCATCTACGCCATCTGCGACCTGCTCGGCGTGCCCCGCGAGGACCAGGACGACTTCCGCGACTGGGCCGGGATGATGATCCGCCACGGCGGAGGGCCCAGGGGAGGGGTCGCCCGGTCCGTGAAGAAGATGCGCGGCTATCTCGCCGAGCTGATCCACCGCAAGCGCCTCGAACCGGGCGACGACCTCATCTCCGGGCTCATCCGCGCCTCCGACCACGGCGAGCACCTCACCGAGAACGAGGCCGCAGCGATGGCCTTCATTCTTCTCTTCGCCGGGTTCGAGACCACCGTCAACCTCATCGGCAACGGCACCTACGCCCTCCTCACCCACCCCGAGCAGCGTGAGCGGCTCCAGGAATCCCTGGGGGAAGGCGACACCGCCCTTCTGGAGACCGGCATCGAGGAGCTGCTGCGCTTCGACGGTCCTGTCGAACTCGCCACGTGGCGGTTCGCGACCGAGCCGCTGACCATCGGAGGGGAGAGCGTCGCCGCCGGCGACCCCGTCCTCGTCGTCCTCGCGGCCGCCGATCGTGACCCCGAACGCTTCGACCGGCCGGACACGCTCGACCTCTCCCGCCGCGACAACCAACACCTCGGCTACGGCCATGGCATTCATTACTGTCTCGGCGCACCGCTGGCCCGGCTCGAAGGCCAGGCCGCCATCGCGACCCTCCTGCGGCGCCTCCCTGACCTGCGTCTCGCGGCGGAACCTGGTGATTTGAGATGGCGCGGCGGGCTCATCATGCGCGGACTCCGCACCCTGCCCGTGGGGTTCACACCCGCACAGAAGAGCAAATATTCGGCCCCTGAAACGACGTTTAACTGACGGACCGTCAAGACTGTGACTTTCACGTGATCTCCGCTGCATCGACTTGTGACAAGCGTTCGACTGCCGCTACGTTCACGACGACTCGGCATCCCGTGCCGCAGTCGTCGCTCCAGCCACGCGAAAGGCAACCGCATGCTCTCCGGCAATGGTCGTCACCGACGCCCCCGCCAGGCCCCGGCCCTGATCGTCGCGGCAGGAGTCGCAGGATCGGCCATCGCCATCCCGCTGCTCGGCGCCACCAGCGCGAGCGCGGCGGACACCGCCACGTGGGACAAGCTCGCGGAGTGCGAGAGCGGCGGATCCTGGAGCGCGGACGCGGGCAACGGCTACTACGGCGGGCTCCAGTTCTCGCAGCAGGTCTGGGAGGAGTACGGCGGCCTCGACTTCGCGCCGAGCGCCGACCTGGCAAGCCGCTCGCAGCAGATATCCGTCGCCGAGAAGGTCCTTGACGACCAGGGGCCCGAGGCCTGGCCGAGCTGCGCGCCGATCGCGGGACTCACCCAGGACGGCGCCGCCGCCGACGTCGACCCGGGCGCCCCGATCACGACGATTCCTTCTGACGAGCCGTCGGAGCCGACCGGGTCCGACGAGTCGTCCGAGCCGAGCGAGCCCAGCACGTCACCGAGCGAGTCGGCCGACCCCTCGGATAGTGCCGAGCCTTCCGGGAAGCCCTCTGAGGAAGCTTCCGAGAAGCCGGACGCCGACGACGAAGCGCGAGACAAGAATCACGACGAGTCCGGCAAGCCGGACGACTCGACCAAGTCCGGTGACCCGGACAAGTCCGGGCAGGACGATGCCACTTCGCCCGCTCCCACCCCTCCCGCCGGTGAGGGCGAAGGCCGCCACCGCGGCGACAGCGCGGACGACGAGCCGTCAGGCGACGCCTCACGCGAGGGCTCGGGCCGGCACGCCTCCCGTGGCGACGAGCGTCAGAAGGACGGCTCCGAGGGGACGTACACGGTCCGCTCCGGAGACAACCTCTGGGCCATCGCCGACGAGCACGACGTGAAGGGCGGGTGGGCCGAGCTGTACGCCGAGAACGAGCAGTCGGTCGGCTCCGACCCCGATCTCATCCTTCCCGGTCAGAGCCTCGATTTGGGCGAAAAGTAGGGGTAGTTGGCGAGTCGCTTTTTGCTCGATGTCCCAATTGGCGCAAGTGAGACATGGGTCTCAGAAGCCCTGATCGTCTTTGAAATTCGGGCGATCGCATGACTACGGTCGTGACCGCTCGCCACAGCGGGCCCCGCCGGTCGGTACGCCGAGTCCTGCCAACGGCCGTTCGGGAACAGTCGTCGCGTAATGCGCCGTAGGCAGGAGCGGGGGAACCAAGGTTTCCGCCGGGCCCGGCCGTTCAGCATCGCGAGAGCGAGGCGGAGAGCGGACGGGAACGGCTAGGGGTTAAGTCGCGCTCAGGAAGCGCGGCCGGGCAACTTCATCGGCCCGAACCCGACAGCTCACCTCGCAGGCGTCGGTGAGGGGATCACTCATGCTGTTTTCCAGCAAGGGCAAGCACCGCCGCCCGTCCAAGGCCACCCGTGTCGCCACGCTCGCCGGCGTCACCGGTGTCGCGGTCGCGGCCCCGCTGATGGCGGCCGGCCAGGCCTCCGCCGCGACGAACTCCGAGTGGGACGCCGTCGCCCAGTGCGAGTCCGGCGGCAACTGGTCCATCAACACCGGCAACGGCTACACGGGCGGCCTGCAGTTCTCGTCGTCCACCTGGGCCGCGTACGGCGGCACGAAGTACGCGCCCACCGCCGACAAGGCCTCCAAGGCCCAGCAGATAGAGATCGGCGAGAAGGTCCTCGCGGGTCAGGGCAAGGGTGCCTGGCCGAGCTGCGGCGTCGGCCTCTCGAGCGCCTCCAACGAGGGTGGCGGTGCGCAGGAGAGCGCCCCGCAGCAGCAGCCCCAGGAGCAGCAGCCGCAGAGCGCGCCCAGCGCCCAGACCGAGCAGCCGCAGCAGGCCGCTCCCAAGGCCGCGCCCAAGGCCGAGGCCCCCAAGACCGAGTCCAAGAAGACCGTCGAGACCCCGACCGGCAAGACGGTCAAGAAGGGCGACGGCGAGTACAAGGTCAAGAAGGGCGACACCCTCTCCAAGATCGCCGAGGCGAAGGACGTCAAGGGCGGCTGGCACAAGGTGTACAAGCTCAACGGCGACATCATCGACAACGCCGACATGATCTACCCGGGCCAGCAGCTCCACCTCAGCTAGGTCCCGCGAGGCGCCATCCTCCCCGCCCCGGTGCGCGTATCCCCCGTACGCACCGGGGCGGGGGTCATTTGTCCCCACCGCTGCCCCCACCGCTTTGTTCCGTTCGGAAACTTTTTGCTCTCGGTTTGTCCACAGGACGGTCGCTCGGCTGGCTGTTGCCCGGGAGCCGGTTAGGCTCGTGTCCGCGAGGCCAACGCCCCGCGTACCCGCGTCACATCCCAGAAGGAGATGCTCGTGCCGTCCATCGACGTCGTCGTAGCCCGGGAAATCCTGGACTCCCGAGGCAACCCCACGGTCGAGGTCGAGGTCGGCCTCGACGACGGCAGCACGGGTCGTGCCGCCGTTCCGTCCGGTGCGTCCACCGGTGCTTTCGAGGCCATCGAACTCCGTGACGGTGACCCCAACCGTTACCAGGGCAAGGGCGTGGAGAAGGCCGTCCTCGCCGTCATCGAGCAGATCGGCCCGGAGCTCGTCGGGTACGACGCGACCGAGCAGCGCCTGATCGACCAGGCGATGTTCGACCTCGACGCCACCGACAACAAGGGCTCGCTCGGCGCCAACGCCATCCTCGGCGTCTCGCTCGCCGTCGCGCACGCCGCGTCGGAGGCCTCCGACCTGCCGCTCTTCCGCTACCTCGGCGGCCCGAACGCGCACCTGCTGCCCGTTCCGATGATGAACATCCTGAACGGCGGGTCGCACGCCGACTCGAACGTCGACATCCAGGAGTTCATGATCGCGCCGATCGGCGCCGAGTCGTTCTCCGAGGCCCTGCGCTGGGGCACCGAGGTCTACCACACGCTGAAGAAGGTCCTGAAGGACAAGGGCCTGTCCACCGGCCTGGGTGACGAGGGCGGCTTCGCCCCGAACCTGGACTCCAACCGCGCCGCGCTCGACCTCATCCTCGAGGCCATCAAGCAGGCCGGTTACGTCCCCGGTGAGCAGATCGCGCTCGCGCTCGACGTCGCCGCCTCCGAGTTCTACAAGGACGGCTCGTACGCGTTCGAGGGCAAGTCCCGCTCGGCCGCCGAGATGACCGAGTACTACGAGGAGCTCGTCGCCTCGTACCCCCTCGTCTCCATCGAGGACCCGCTGTTCGAGGACGACTGGGCCGGGTGGAACGCCATCACCGAGAAGCTCGGCGACAAGGTCCAGCTCGTCGGCGACGACCTGTTCGTCACCAACCCGGAGCGCCTGGCCCGTGGCATCGAGGAGAAGTCGGCCAACGCCCTTCTGGTGAAGGTCAACCAGATCGGCTCGCTGACCGAGACCCTGGACGCCGTCGAGATGGCCCAGCGCAGCGGCTTCAAGTGCATGATGTCCCACCGCTCCGGTGAGACCGAGGACGTCACCATCGCCGACCTCGCCGTCGCCACCAACTGCGGCCAGATCAAGACCGGCGCCCCGGCCCGCTCCGAGCGCGTCGCCAAGTACAACCAGCTCCTGCGCATCGAGGAGATCCTCGACGACGCCGCGGTGTACGCCGGCCGCAGCGCCTTCCCGCGCTTCAAGGGCTGAGGCGTAGCCACCCTGTAGTTACCTACGTCCCCGTACTCGGTCCCGTACCGTGTGCGGGGACGTACGTACGTATCGGGGAGGCGGCACACATGGCCGTGAAGGACCGCGACCGGTTCTCCACCGCGACCAGGCTGCGACTGCTCGGCGAGCAGACCGCGGAGCGTGTCTACCGCTCCCAGACCAAGCGCCAGGCGCGCCGCTCCCGGCTCACGGGACGCGCCGCGCTCCTGGCGCTCGTGCTCTGCTCGCTGGTCGTCGCGCTCGCCTACCCGATAAGGCAGTACGTCTCCCAGCGCGCGGAGATCGCCGACCAGCGCAAGGAGCAGGCCGAGCGCCGCGAGAACGTCGAGAAGCTGCGCGACGAGAAGGCCCGCTGGCGGGACGACGCGTACGCGGAGCAGCGCATCCGGGACCGGCTGCACTATGTGATGCCGGGCGAGACCGGCTACACGGTGATCGACCCCGAGGCGGCGAAGAAGCAGCGCACCGACCAGGGGGCCGCCGCCAGGCCCTGGTACTCGAACGTCTGGGACGGCGTCGACAAGGCCGACCGCCCGGCCGCCGACTGAGCCCGACAGAACTTCTACGGAACCAATCGAAAGACAGGCATGCAAACGCCCCCGCCGACCACCCCGCGCACCGAGCCCACCGACGCCGACGTCGAGGCCTTCAAGCAGCAGCTCGGCCGTCCGCCGCGCGGCCTGCGGGCCATCGCCCACCGCTGCCCGTGCGGGCAGCCGGACGTCGTCGAGACGGCGCCGCGCCTTCCGGACGGGACGCCGTTCCCGACGACGTACTACCTGACGTGCCCGCGGGCCGCTTCCGCGATCGGCACCCTTGAGGCCAACGGCGTCATGAAGGAGATGTCGGAGCGGCTGACGACGGACCCCGAGCTGGCGGCCGCGTACCGCGCGGCGCACGAGGACTACATCGCGCGCCGTGACGCCATCGAGGTCCTGGAGGGCTTCCCGAGCGCGGGCGGCATGCCGGACCGCGTGAAGTGCCTGCACGTCCTGGTCGGCCACTCGCTGGCCGCGGGCCCGGGCGTGAACCCGCTGGGCGACGAGGCGATCGCGATGCTGCCGCAGTGGTGGGCCAAGGGACCGTGCGTGACGCCGTGCGCCGAGCAGGAGCCCGCCAAGTGACCCGCGTCGCAGCCATCGACTGTGGTACGAATTCGATCCGCCTGCTCGTGGCGGACGCCGACCCGCAGACCGGCGAACTGGTCGACCTGGACCGCAGGATGACGATCGTCCGCCTCGGCCAGGGCGTGGACAAGACGGGCCGCCTGGCCCCCGAGGCACTCGACCGCACCTTCGCCGCCTGCCGTGAGTACGCCGAGGTCATCAAGTCCCACGGCGCGGAGCGCATCCGCTTCGTGGCGACCTCCGCGTCCCGCGACGCCGAGAACCGCGACGACTTCGTACGAGGGGTCCTGGACATCCTCGGCGTCGAGCCCGAGGTCATCAGCGGTGACCAGGAGGCCGAGTTCTCCTTCACGGGGGCGACGAAGGAGCTCGCGGGAAGCGATCACCTGGCCAAGCCCTACTTGGTCGTCG
Organism: Streptomyces sp. BA2; assembly: GCF_009769735.1. Lineage (NCBI taxonomy): Bacteria > Bacillati > Actinomycetota > Actinomycetes > Kitasatosporales > Streptomycetaceae > Streptomyces > Streptomyces sp. BA2. Next base: position 4,054,256 of record NZ_WSRO01000002.1, on the reverse strand, counting down.
ACATCGGCGGCGGCTCCACGGAGTTCGTCGTCGGCGAGGACCATGTCCGGGCCGCCCGCTCCGTCGACATCGGCTGCGTGCGCCTGACGGAGCGGCACATCCGCACCGACCCGCCCGCGCCCGCCGAACTCGACGCCGTCCGGGCCGACATCGGGGCGGCGCTCGACCTGGCGGAGCGGACGGTGCCGATCGGCGAGGCCCGCACCCTGGTCGGCCTCGCTGGCTCGGTGACCACCGTGGCCGCCATCGCGCTCGGCCTCGATGAGTACGACTCCGCGGCGATCCACCACTCCCGGGTCTCCTACGAGCAGGTCAGCGAGATCGCCGGCCGCCTGAGCCGGGCCACGCACGACGAGCGGGCCGCGATCCCGGTCATGCATCCGGGGCGCGTGGACGTCATCGTGGCGGGTGCTCTCGTGCTGCTGGGAATCATGGACCGGATCGGGGCCAGGGAGGTCGTCGTGAGTGAGCACGACATCCTGGACGGCATCGCATGGCACGCGGCAGAGGAGCTGCGGTAGGACGTCAGCGCGGGTCGGTCCAGGCACTCAGATGTTGCGGTGGACGTCGCGACGGTCGCCGACTTTGACGGCGAGGATGACGAGCTCGCCATCCAGGACCTGGTAGGCGACCCGGTAGCTGCCGACCCGAAGGCGGTAGAGACCGGACGGCCCGGTCAACTTCTTGATGTCGGCGTCCTCGCGGTACGGGTCGTCGCCGAGGGCGGTCAGCGCGGCGAGGATACGCATGGCGGCAGGCCGGTCGATCGACCGGAGCTGCCGCTGTGCTGCCGTGGCGAACCGGAATGCGTACTTCACGCCGCGCCTTCGCCCCGCTCGCTGAAGAGGTCGGCCAGCAGCTCGGCCATGGTCACGGTCGGGCCGTCTTCGGCCAAGACCGCTTCGGCCTCGCGTGCGAGGAGTTCGTCCGCCGCTTCTTCCAGCGCGTTGAAGTCCGCGATGGGTACGAGGGCAGCCACGGCAGCGCCGTTGCGCGTGATGATCGTGGCGGCGCCCTGTTCCGCACGGTTGATGTGGTCCGCAAGGTGCGCGCGGGCTTCGCGCACGGTCACAGCGCTCTCATCCATGAGCAGAGTGTACGCGCGAGCGTGTACACCGGCAATGGAGGGCGGCATCGGCTGGTCGACCGCCTGAGCGCTTCATGTAGCGTCCGAGCGGGTGCCGAGGGGCCTGGAAGGTCCCCCGGCGACATGTCGTCGGGAAACTTCGTGAAGTTCTTCACAAGGAAATGGCGTCAGTCGGACGATGTTCAGGGGTTCCGGACCCCTGAAAGTGACCTCTGGGGGCCCCGCGACCCACGACAGTGAAGGTTCGGCGGCGCGTCCGGGGCGTGAAGTGGACCGGTGGTCCACTGGTCCTCGGAGGCCAGAGCGGCAGCTCACAAGGGGTGCCCAACGTCTCGGGTCATCCCGTGGTTCCCCTGGGGCGCTATGGCCTGCGTCACGTGGGCGGCGAAGTGTAGCAGAGGGTCTACCCATGCTTGTGAAGGGGCGCACGAGCGACCCCCGTCGGGCAGGTGGATACTCGATGGCATGAGCACCACGGAGCGTCCCAGGATCCTCGTAGTAGGCGGTGGGTACGTAGGCCTGTACGCAGCTCGGCGCATTCTCAAGAAGATGCGCTACGGAGAGGCGACCGTCACGGTCGTCGACCCCCGGTCGTACATGACCTACCAGCCCTTCCTCCCCGAAGCCGCCGCCGGCAGCATTTCGCCTCGGCACGTCGTCGTCCCGCTGCGACGCGTGCTGCCCAAGGCGGAAGTTCTGACCGGCCGGGTCACCACCATCGATCAGGACCGCAAGGTCGCGACGATCGCCCCCCTCGTGGGCGAGGCGTACGAGCTGCCTTTCGACTACCTGGTCATCGCGATGGGCGCGGTCTCCCGCACCTTCCCGATCCCCGGCCTCGCCGAGCAGGGCATCGGCATGAAGGGCATCGAGGAGGCCATCGGCCTGCGCAACCACGTCCTCGAGCAGCTGGACAAGGCTGACTCCACGACGGACGAGGATGTCCGCCGCAAGGCGCTGACCTTCGTCTTCGTCGGCGGTGGCTTCGCGGGTGCGGAGACCATCGGTGAGGTGGAGGACATGGCCCGCGACGCGGCCAAGTACTACAACAACGTGAAGCGCGAGGACATGCGCTTCGTGCTCGTCGACGTCGCGGACAAGATCCTCCCCGAGGTCGGCCCGAAGCTCGGCCAGTACGGCAAGGAGCACCTCGAGGGCCGCGGTGTCGAGGTCTACCTCAAGACCGGCATGGACTCCTGCGTGGACGGCCACGTGGTCCTGAACAACGGCCTGGAGGTCGACTCCAGCACCATCGTGTGGACCGCCGGCGTCAAGCCGAACCCGGCGCTCGCCCGCTTCGGTCTGCCGCTCGGCCCCCGTGGCCACGTCGACACCCAGACGACCCTCCAGGTCCAGGGCAGCGACTACATCTGGGCCGCGGGCGACAACGCCCAGGTGCCGGACATGGTCGGCCGCAAGGCGGGCAACGAGAACGCCTGGTGCCCGCCGAACGCCCAGCACGCGCTGCGTCAGGCCAAGGTCCTCGGCGACAACGTGATCTCCGGCATGCGGGGCTTCCCGCAGAAGGAGTACAGCCACGCCAACAAGGGTGCGGTCGCCGGTCTCGGCCTGCACAAGGGCGTCGCGATGATCGTCATGGGCAAGATGAAGATCAAGCTCAAGGGCCGTCTCGCCTGGTACATGCACCGCGCGTACCACGGCATGGCGATGCCGACGTTCAACCGCAAGATCCGCGTCTTCGCGGACTGGACCCTCGCGGTCTTCCTCAAGCGTGAGGTCGTCTCGCTGGGCGCCATGGAGACGCCGCGCGAGGAGTTCTACGAGGCCGCCAAGCCCGCGCCGAAGCCCGCGGCGGCCAAGGCCGAGACGCCGGCCGTCGAGTCCTCCAAGGACGGCGAGAAGGCCAAGGCCTCCTGACCTCCGGTCGCTGAAAAGGCCCGAAGGGGCCGCCCGCCATCCGTGGTGCGGGCGGCCCCTTCGGGTTTTTCCCGCTCCGTATACATGGCGGCTACATGCATTTTGCCGATCCGTGACACCGCAACGGGACTGCAAGACCGCCCCGTTGGTGTTTACGTGGTGTTGAACCTATCCGGGATATCCCCAATCACGGAGGTGTGCACCATGCCAGATGCCGCACTGCGGCTTAAGAGCCTCGCCGAACAACTGCTGGGAGCCCCGCTCCCCGTACGCATTCGTGCCTGGGACGGTTCGGAAGCAGGCCCGCCGGGTGCCCCCACCCTCGTCGTACGCAGCCGCCGCGCCCTGCGCCGCCTGATGTGGAAGCCGGGCGAGCTGGGCCTCGCCCGCGCCTGGGTGGCCGGTGACCTGGACGTCGACGGCGATCTGTACGCCGCGCTCGACCGGCTCGCCGAGTTCATCTGGGAGCGGGGCGAGGACGCCAAGAACCTCAGGGAGTCCCTGCGCGACCCGGAGTTCCGCGCCGCCGCCCGCACCCTGGTCGGTCTCGCCGCGCCGTTCCTGCCGCCGGCCCCGCCGCCGGAGGAGATGCGCAGGCGGCGCACCCTCCATCTGCACACCAAGGGCAGCGACCGGCAGGCCATCAGCCACCACTACGACGTGGGCAACGACTTCTACGAGCTGGTGCTCGGCCCCTCGATGGTCTATTCGTGCGCCTACTGGGAGTCCGAAGGCTCCACCCTTGAGGAAGCCCAGCGCGACAAGCTGGAGCTCATCGCCCGCAAGCTCGCCCTGAAGCCCGGCATGCGGCTCCTCGACGTCGGCTGCGGCTGGGGCTCCATGGCGATCCACGCGGCGCGCGAGCACGGCGTCACCGTCGTCGGCGTCACGCTCTCCCAGGAGCAGGCCGCGTACGCCAGGAAGCGCATCGCGGAGGAGGGGCTGACCGACAAAGTCGAGATCCGCGTCCAGGACTACCGTGACGTGCGCGACGGTCCGTACGACGCCATCTCCTCCATCGGCATGGCCGAACACGTCGGCGCCGAGCGGTACTTGGAGTACGCACGCGACCTGCACGCCCTCCTCAAGCCGGGCGGCAGGCTCCTCAACCACCAGATCGCGCGCCGCCCGCAGGCCGACGAGTCGACGTACGAGGTGGACGACTTCATCGACGCCTATGTCTTCCCCGGCGGCGAGCTCGCCCCCGTGGGATCCACCGTCGGGCAGCTGGAGCGCGCCGGGTTCGAGGTGCGCGACGTGGAGGCGATCCGCGAGCACTACGCCCTCACCCTGCGCCGCTGGGTCGCCAACCTGGAGGCCCACTGGAAGGAGGGCCAGCGGCTCACATCGCCGGGCCGCGCCCGCATCTGGCGCCTCTACATGGCGGCGTCCGCGCTCTCCTTCGAGCGCAACCGCATCGGCGTCAACCAGGTCCTCGCGGTGAAGACCCCGGAGGCCGGCACCTCCGGGATGCCGCTGCGGGCCCGCGCCTGGCAGTAGAAGGCAGAGGCAGAAGAGCGGGGCCCCGGACGGTGATCGTCCGGGGCCCCGCTCATACGCACGTACCGCCGGGTGCTACTCGCTCTTGATCGCCATCAGCGGGTTCAGCTTGGCCGCGCTGCGGGCCGGCCACATCGCCGCGAGGACGCCGACCAGGGCCGCGATCGCGAGGAAGATCATGATCCGGCCGACCGGGATCTCCATCGAGTACGTCTTCACGGTCTCGCTGATGCTGCCGCCCGCGGCCCAGCCCATGAAGATGCCGAGGCCGATGCCGAGCACCGCGCCGAACAGGGAGATGATGACCGCCTCCAGGCGCACCATCTGCTTGACCTTCGCGCGGTCGAGGCCGATGGCCCGCATCATGCCGATCTCGTGCTTCCGCTCGAAGACCGACATGGCCAGGGTGTTGATGACACCGAGCACCGCGATCAGGATGGCCATCGCCAGGAGGCCGTAGAGCATGTTCAGCATCAGGTTGATCGCGCCGGCGATCTCGTTGCTGATCGCGTCCTTGTCCTGGATCTTGATGGCGGGGTTGTCACCGAGGGCGTCGACGATGGCGTCCTCGGCCTTGTCGGAGGTGCCGCCCTTCATCTTCACCAGGACCTGCTGGTCGGTGATCTTGGACAGGTGCGGGTCGACGACGGCGAGCGGCGTGAAGAGCCCGTTGATCATCTCGTTCTGCTCGTAGACGCCGGCGATCTTCAGCTCGGCCGTCTTGTCGTCGTCGAACTTCACCGGGACGGTGTCGCCCGTCTTCAGGCCCTGCTTGTCCGCGGTCTCCTTGTCGACCAGCGTGGCGTCGCCCTTCAGACCCGCGAGCGAGCCGCTGGTGAAGTCGAGGCTCGCCAGCTTGCCGAAGGCCTTCTCGTCGACGCCGGAGATCTGGGAGTACGAGCCGTCGATCTCGCCGTAGGCCGTGCGCAGCGGGCTGCTCGCCTCGACGTCGGGGAGCTTGTCCAGCTTCTCGCGGACCTCGGGCGTCAGCGGCTGGTAGTTCGCCATGGAGACGGTGTAGTCGGCCTTCAGGGAGCCCGCGGCCATCTTGTTGATGGCGCTGCTCATGGAGGTCGCGACCACCGTCATCGCCGTGATGAGGGTCAGGCCGATCATCAGGGCCGCTGCGGTGGAGGCCGTGCGGCGCGGGTTGCGCACCGCGTTGAGGCGGGACAGCTTGCCCGTGACGCCGAACGGCTTCAGGAGCGGGGCCGACGCGGCGATGAACGGGCGGGACAGGAGCGGCGTGAGGACGATGACGCCGACCATGATCGTGGCGGCGCCGCCGGCCATCACGTAGTTGTCGTCCATGAAGAGCATGACCGCGCCGAGCGCGACGATGATCGAGCCGATGGTGTTGCGGACGACCAGACCGCGCATGGCCGGCGTCGCGTGGACGCTGTTCATCGCGGCGACCGGCGGGATCCGCGCGGCGCGGCGGCCCGGCAGCCAGGCGGCCAGCATGGTCACGACCACGCCGATGATCAGGGCGACGACGATCGTGGTCGGGGCGATGACGATCGGCCCGTCGGGCAGCGAGGCGCCCGCGGAGTTCATCAGGGACTCCAGGCCCATGGCCACACCGATGCCGAGCGCGAAGCCGGTCACGGCGGCCACCAGGCCCACCAGGAAGGCCTCGATGAGCACGGAGCGCGTCACCTGACGGCGCGATGCGCCGATGGCGCGCATCAGGGCCAGTTCCTTGGTGCGCTGGGCGACCAGCATGGTGAAGGTGTTGGCGATGATGAAGATGCCGACGAAGAGCGCGATGCCCGCGAAGATCAGCAGGACCTGGCTCATCGAGCTGGTGCTCTGCTCGATCATCCTCTCCTGGTCGTCGGAGAGCTGGGCGCCGGTGACGGCGTCCGTGTCCTTCGGCAGGATCTTCTCGATGGAGCTCTTCAGCGCCGTCTCGGATGTGCCCGCGGCGGCCTTCACGTCGATCTCGTCGTACTGGGTCTTGCCGAGGACGGTGCGCGCGGTGTCGTCGTCGAACACGACGAGGCTGCCGCCCGCGAGGACGCTGCCGTCCTCGGTGTCGAAGACGCCGCTGATCTTCGCCTTCTTCACCGGGCCGTCGGTGGAGTAGCGGACCGTGTCACCGACCTTGTAGCCGGTGCGCTCGGCGGTGCGGGAGTCGAGCGCGAGGTCACCGGCGGACTTCGGGGCGGCGCCCTTGGTGAAGTCGTAGCGCGGGTCCTTGCCGCCCTTGCCCGGGAAGTAGTTGGCGCCGGTGGTGCCCCACTCGCCGCCGACCAGCTTGCCGTCCTTGTCGGCGAGCGCGGTGAACCCGGAGACGGTCCCTATCGCCGAGTCGGCGCCGGGCAGGCGCTGTGTCTTCTTCAGGAAGGCGTCGGTCAGGCGCGGCGGCTTCTTGGCCTCGCCGCTGTCCTCGCTGCCGTAGGAGGAGCCGTCGCCCTGGATGGCGACGGAGACGTGGTCGAAGCTCTTCGCCGACTTGTTCTTGTAGGCGTTGCCGAAGGTGTCGGTGAAGACCAGGGTGCCGGAGACGAAGGCGACGCCGAGCATGACGGCGAGCACGGTCATCAACAGCCTGGCCTTGTGCGTGAGCACGTTGCGCAGGGCGGTACGGAACATGGGTGTGAGTCCTGTGAGAGGGCCCCGAAGGGGCGCGGGGAACTGCGCGACCAGCCACGACGCGCCCGCAGGCGGCACCGGCGGACGTCGCTCGGAGTGCTTGGGGGTCTAGCTCGTACGACCCTTGGCGTCAAAGTGCTTCATCCGGTCAAGCACCCCCTCGGCCGTCGGCCCATGCATCTCGTCGACGATCCGCCCGTCGGCGAGGAAAATGACGCGATCCGCGTACGCCGCGGCCACGGGGTCATGCGTGACCATGACGACCGTCTGCCCCAGCTCCCGTACGGAGTTGCGCAGGAAGCCGAGGACCTCCGCGCCCGAGCGCGAGTCCAGGTTTCCGGTCGGCTCGTCGCCGAAGATGATGTCGGGCTGCGAGGCGAGCGCGCGGGCCACGGCGACGCGCTGCTGCTGGCCGCCGGAGAGCTCCGTGGGCCGGTGGCTGAGCCGCCCGGCCAGGCCGACCATGGAGATGACCTGCTCCAGCCACTGCTTGTCGGGCTTGCGGCCCGCGATGTCCATCGGCAGCGTGATGTTCTCCAGGGCCGTCAGCGTCGGCAGGAGGTTGAAGGCCTGGAAGATGAAGCCGATCTTGTCCCGGCGGAGCTTGGTGAGCTGCTTGTCCTTGAGGGTGGACAGCTCGGTCTCGCCGATCCGCACGGAGCCGCCGCTGAAGCTGTCGAGCCCCGCGACGCAGTGCATCAGGGTCGACTTGCCGGAGCCCGATGGGCCCATGATCGCGGTGAACTCGCCCTGCCGGAAGTCGACGGAGACATGGTCCAGGGCGACCACCTGGGTCTCGCCCTGTCCGTACACCTTGGAGAGGTCCGTGGCGCGTGCGGCCACCGCGGTGGTGCGGGCGGCGAAGGGGGTGGTGGTCACGGGGTGGTGCTCCTGTCGGGACGACGAGTGGGGACGTACTCCATCGTCCTTGCGGATCCGCGCCGTGTAGTCAGCCGCTGTTCCGGTTCCGGGGGCCCTCTGCAGTCGGACCCCGGGCGCCCGTGTCATACCTGGGGATGACCCCGGCCCCTGAGACGGGTACCACCCGTCAGTGACCCGCGGGCGCCGCGCAGGCGGTGAAATTCCGTCATTCCGTCACGGAGGCCGCACAGCGGTGGAAGGGCCTGCGGCATGTACCGATGGGCCGTACCGGTGGCTGATGCACCCTCAGACGTCAATAAAATAAGACAACATCGGGCTGTTGTTCCGCTGTTCGAGGGACGCCTCCCGATAGGGTCGAATCACTTGATGCGGAGCCCATGGCCTGCCCGGATGGTGGAATGCAGACACGGCGAGCTTAAACCTCGCTGCCCCTAGCGGGCGTGCCGGTTCAAGTCCGGCTCCGGGCACCTCCACTGCCCCCTTGGGGGGGTATGTGTCTGATGGCACATCATTTCAAGTTCCTCGCAACGGTGTTGGCCACCGGGTCGCCGGCCTACGCGGGAGTCCTCGCCACCGGGCCGCTCACAGCGCGTCGACGGCGCTCACCTTCCAGCCGTCCGTCGTACGCGTGAGGGTCATCCGGACCCGGTTCAGATCCACGCGCGAGCCGGAGACCTGAGTGCTCTTGGTGACCTGGTTGACGAAGAGCACCACAACGGCGCTGTCCGCCGACGCCGACGCCACCGAGGCCGCCGGGGCACCGCCGTCGGGCGGCGTGACCACGGAGGCCTTCACCACCCCCCTGTACTTCTTCGCGGTCGGCGCGACCACCGCCTTGGTCGTCCTGCCGTACTCCTCGCGGAAGGAGCCCGTGAGCCGGCCGCGCGCCGCGGCGAAATCCCGGTCCAGATGCCGGTGGTCGTACGACAGGACGAGGGGCGCCGCCTTCTGCGCGGCCGCGAGGGCCTGCGCCCGCGCCGCCTCGACCTGGCGGCCGTCCCGGTACTGCCACCCGAGCACCGCGACCGCGACGAGGCCCGCCACGGTCAGGAGGGCAAGGACGGCGCTCAGCCGTGCGCGCCGGCGCCCTCGGGGCGGGGCGTCTGGGGCCGAGGCCTCCGGGTCAGGCCCGGGAGCGGACTCGGACTCCGCCTGCGTGAGCAGTACCTCCCCGACCACCTTCTCGACGGGCGGCAGCCCCGTCAGGTCGTTGACCAGATCCTCGGGTACGCCGTCCAGCGCGTCCTGCGGCTCGGAGCGGATGCCGTCGGCCCGCTTGGCCGCGGCGCGGGCGGCCGCGGTCAGGGAGCGCCGGCCCGGTGATCCGGGTCCGGCGCCGCGGCCTCGGGTTCTGGTGTTCGCCACGGTGTTTCTCCTTACGGCGGGGTGATGCGCCTTACGGGATTCATGCGCTGTACGGGGTGGTGCGCTGTATGGGGTGGTGCGGTCAGCCGACGAACTCGACGCCGGATGTCAGCCACTTGCCGTTCTTGAGTTCGAGGTCCAGTTGCAGCCGGTAGGTGCGGGCCTGGCCGTCGGGGGCGGCGGTGTTGGTCACCTTGCTGTCGGCGACCACCAGGACACGGGCGGAGTCCTCGTCGGCCCGGGTGATGCCCGCTTCGAGGACCTGCCCCTTGGAGACCGACTTGTTCTTGGCGACCAGCTTCGTCAGCTGCGCGGTCTGCGCCGTGAACTGCTTCTTGAAGTCACCGGTCGCGCCCTTGAGCACGTTCTCGCTGTCCCGCCCGTAATGCCGGTAGTCGAGCGAGGTGAAGTTCAGGGCCGACTGCCTGGCAGCGGCCAGGATGTCCTGGTGCCGCTGCTCCGTCGCGCGCTGCTCGTACACCTGGAGGCCCAGCCAGAGGGCGAGCGCCGACGTCCCCGCGGTGGCCACGGCGAGTCCCGCGGCCATGGCGCGGCCGCCGCGGGCGGCGCCCGCGAGCCTGGCGCCGAGGCGGCGCAGCGCCCGTACGGGGCGGGAGATCAGGCCCCCGACCGCGAGGGGGATCAGACCCCCGCTCATGCCATCGGTCCTACGAGCAGCCATTGCCACGAGTCCTTTCCGAACGCGTTCTGTTCGCCGCCCGTCGAGCCGATCTCGACGGGCGTTCCGTCCGGTCCGACGGCGGTGCCGGTGTCCGGGTCGTACGGGGTGACATACGCCGCCCGGTCCGCCCCGCCGGAGCGGGTCGAGGCGCCGGGGGCGTTCTGCGCGCCGCGCACCGAGGTGTCGCCACCACGTGGCGCCGTGCAGCGTGCGCCGGTGTTGGCCGGGCGGCCGCCGGTGTCCGAGGGGTCGCGCCGCCGGGTGTCGTACCCCTGGCGGCAGGGCGGCGGTTCGTCCTTGCCCGCGACCATGCCGAAGTGCGTGGTGCCGTCGCCCGGCACCACCGTGTAGCTGCCCGCGACGGTCAGGGGGAAGGTGACCAGGGCCTGCTCCACCCCGGGCAGTCGCGCCACCGTGATCTGGCCGCCGCTGATCAGATTCCCGAGGAGCACCGGCAGCTGGGTCTTGTTCGCCTTGAGCAGCGAGTCCACCTCGTGGGCGGCGGGCGCGCCCGACCCGATCAGCTTGCGGATGTCCCCGTCACTGGACTTGAGCTCCGCGGTGAGGGCCGCCAGGTCCTCGGAGAACGACTTGATCGACGAGCCCTGCTCCGACTGGGTCCTGAGCACCTTGCGCGAGTCCTCGATCAGCCTGATCGTCTCGGGGAGCGATGCGGAGGCCGACTCGACCAGCTCATTGCCCGAGTCCACCAGGCGGCTCAGGTGCGGTCCCGTCCCCTTGAAGGCCTTGCCCAGTTCGTCGACCGTGACCCGCAGATCCTCCTTGCCGACGGAGTTGACCAGGCGGTCCACGCTGAGGACGAGCTCCGTGCTCGCCAGCGGCACCCGGGTGTCGCCGCGGGCGATCGTGCTGCCCTCCTTGAGCAGCGGACCGGAGCCCGTGCGCGGCTGCAGATCGACGTACTGCTCACCGACCGCCGAACGGTGCGCCACCACCGCGAGCGTGTCCGCCGGAATCCGCGCCCCGTCCTCGATGTCGAGCGCCACCGACACCCCGCCGGATCCCGCGAGTTCGAGCTGCCCGACGCGGCCCACGGGCACCCCGCGATAGGTGACCTCGGCCCCCTGGAAGATGCCCCCGGACTCGGCGAACTCGGCGCGCACGGTGTACCCGCGGTCGAGCAGGGCGTCGGGGATGCCGGTGTACTGCGCGCCGACGTAACTCACGCCCACGGCGGTGACGGTGGCGAACGCGAGCAGTTGGAGCTTGACCGTACGTGTGATCACGGGGAGACCCCTCTCAGCAGGAGCTCGGCCAGAGCGAGGTTGATCCCGGGCGCAGAGCCCTCGGCGTCCCCGTTCCCGTACGCGGCGTACTGGCCGGTGCACACCGGCGGGCACAGCTGCTCGTCGTCGCCACCCGGGTCCGCCGGGTCGTCGGGGGTGTCCGGCAGCTTCGGGTCGTCGGGCAGCTCGGGGGCCTTCGGGGCGTCCGGAACGCCGGGGAGATCCGGAACGCCGGGGGCGTCCGGCAGCTTCGGTGGCTTCGGCGCCTTGGGCAGCCCGGGGTTGTCCGGGCCGTCCGGCTTCTTGGGATCGTCGGCGAGATTGCCGTAGATGCTGTCCAGATCGAGATCGGCGGTGATCTTGAGGTTGACGTAGTCGCCCTTGATGGCGCCGGTGACGCCGCGCGGGAAGGGATAGGTCGTCAGGAGCTCAAGGGAGTTCGGCAGATCGTCGCCCGCCGCGTTCAACTGCTCCAGGGTCGGCCGCAGATGCTTCAGATTGGCGATCACGTCGGAGCGTGAGGCGTTGATGACCTTGGTGCCCGCCTTGCCAAGATTCGACAGCGACGTGAGCATCTTCGTCAGATCGCGTCGCTGGTCGGCGAGCACCTTGAGGGCGGGCGGCACGGTGTCGACGGCGTCGCCGATCGTCTTCTTCTCCTTCTTGAGGCGCTTGGCGAGGCGGTCGACGCCCTTGAGCGCCCGCACGATCTCCTTGCGCTGGCCGTCGAGACCCCCGACGAACTTGTTCAGCTCCTTCAGCAGCGACTTGACCCGGTTCTCGCGGCCGGACAGGGCCTTGTTGAGCTCCGTGGTGATCGTCTTGAGCTGGGCCACACCGCCGCCGTTGAGCAGCGCCGACAGCGCGGAGAGCACCTCTTCGATCTCCGGGTTGCGGCCGCTGCGGGACAGCGGAATCCGCGCACCGTCCTTGAGCCTGCCGACGGGGGCGCTGTCCGGCGGTGCGGACAGGGCCACGTATTTCTCGCCGAGCATGCTGGTCTGCCGCAGACCGGCGAACGCGTTGCCGGGCAGCTTCACCGAACCGGCGACCCGCAGCCGCACCTTGGCGTGCCAGCCGTCGAGCTCCACCTTCTCGACCGAGCCCACGGTGACGTTGTTGACCTTCACGGCCGACTGCGGCACCAGGTCGAGTACGTCCCGGAACTCGACCGTGACCCGGTAGGCGCCCGCGTCGTCGGCGGCGCCGCCGGGCAGTTCGACGTCGTACAGACCGTTGAACTCACAGCCGGCCAGGAGCAGTGAACCGATCGCGGCCCAAACGGCCGTCCCGCCCTTGCGCAGTGCGCTCATGCCGCGGCCTCCAGGATTCCGCCGAGGGTCTTGTCGCTCGGCTTCGCGCCCGAAACCCCTTGTGGCTGCGACAACTTGGGCAGCGAGTCGAAGAGTTTCCGCAGGTCCTTGCACTCCGCGGCCTGCTTCTCGCCGGTGGTGCCGAGCAGCGAGCAGAGCAGCGCGGCCGGGTCCTGTGCCTGTTCGGCGTTGTTACGGGTGTCGAGGGTGCCCGAGCCCGGGTTGTAGGCGTTCTGCAGATTCGACAGGCCGGTCGGCGTGGTCTCCAGGATCTCGGCGAGCGCCTTCTTCTGGGTGACGAGCACCTTGGTGACCTTGCTGAGCCCCTTCACGTTGGAGGTCAGCGACTTCTTGTTCTTCTTGACGAACCGCTGCACATCGCCGAGCGCGGTGCCCAGGTGCTTCAGCGCGGCCGCCAGGTCCTTGCGCTCTCCGGCGAGCTGTCCCGCCACCTTGGCGAGGCTGGTGTTGAACGACCGCACGCTCTTGTCGTCCTTGGCGAGCATGGCCGTGAACACCTGCAGGTTCCGTACGGTGCCGAACAGGTCGCCCCGGCCGTCGGAGAGGGTGGTGACGGCCGTGGAGAGATCCTCCACGGTCTGGTGCAGGTTCCCGCCCTGCCCTTCGAGGTTGTCCGCGCTGACCCCGAGCAGCCGGGACAATGAGCCCTTCTTGTTGGCGCCGCGCGGGCCGAGCGCCTCCGACGTGGTGTGCAGACTGTCGAAGACGCGGTCGAGCTCGACCGGTACGGCGGTACGGCTCTGCGGAATGACGGCGCCGTCCCGCATCGCCGGGCCCTTCCGGTACACCGGCAGGAGCTGGAGGTAACGGTCGCTGACCACCGAGGAGTTGATGATCGCGGCCTTGGCTTCGGCGGGCACCTTGCGCTCACTGTCGTACTCAAGGGTCACCCGCACCCGCTCGCCCTCCGGGGTGATCTCCTTGACCTCGCCGATCCGGACGCCGAGCACCCGGACGTCCGAACCCGGATAGATGCCGACGGTGCGCGGGAAGTACGCGGTGACGCGCACCGGTTCATCGCGCGGCCACAGCACCACGGTGAGGGCGGCCACCACGACCAGGGCGGTCACCAGGGCCGTCCGCCGCAGGAGTCGTGCGTGCTTGCTCATCGCTTGTCTCCCGTCCGCGGGACCACCGGAGTGGCGACCAGGTTCTGGATGTAGCTGTCGAACCAGCGGCCGTTGCTGAGGGTGTTGGTGAAGAGCCGTACATAGGGCGCGAGCAGCTGGACGCTTCGATCGAGACTGGTGTAGTTGCGCTCCAGCATCGACACGACTTTGTTCAGGCCCTTGAGCGCCGGGCCGATCTCCTTGCGGTTGTCCGCCACCAGGCCGGAGAGCTCGATGCCGAGCGTGGCCGAGCTCTTGAGCAGGGTGTGGATGGCCTTGCGGCGCTTGGCGATCTCGGTGAGCAGTTTGTCGGCGTCCTTGACCAAGGTGGAGAACTCGTCGGAGCGGTCGGCGAGCACCTTGGTGACGCCGTTGGCGTGGCCGAGGAGTTCGCGCAGCTCCTTGTCGCGCGACGCGACCGTGCGGGAGATCTTCGACAGGCCCTTGATGGACGCCTTCACCTCGGCGGGAGAGTCCTCGAAGGTGGTGGAGATGGTGTCCATGGCCTTGGCGAGCTCGTCGGTGTCGACCTTCTCCGTGGTGGTGGTCAGATCGCTGAACGCGGTCACGACGTCGTACGCGGGTGTCGTCCGGGACACCGGGATCTCGGCGCCCGGCTTCAACTGCCCTGGCCCCTTGGGCTCCAGGGCCAGGTACTTCGAGCCCAGGATCGTCTTGATCCGGATGGACGCGCCGGTCCTGGTGCCGAACTTCGGCTCGCCCTTGACCTGGAAGGTGACCTTCACATGGTCGCCGTCGAGGTCGACCTCGTCGATCTTGCCGACCTTCACCCCGGCGATCCGTACCTCGTCGCCCGGCTTGAGCCCGCCCGCCTCCGAGAAGGCCGCGCTGTACGTCTCGCCGTTGCCGATCAGCGGCAGGCTTTCGGCGTTGAACGCGGCGGCGGTCAGGAGGCCGAGGGTGGTGAGACCCACGACACCGATCGTCACCGGGTTCCGCTCACGGAAGGGCCTCATGCGCCGCACCTCGCCCTTGCCACATGCAGCTCGGGAGTGAGCACCTCCTTGGTCTTCGGCAGCACGATCCGGCCGTCGAAGTCACAGAGGTAGAAGTTGAACCAGGAGCCGTAGGACGCGGTCCCGGTCAGCTTGTTGAGCTTGTTCGGCAGCCGCTTCAGCACGCCCTCCACGGTTTTCTCGTTGTCGTTCAGCGTTCCGGTGAGCTCGCCGAGCTCCTTGATGTCGTCCTTCAGCGGGGGCCGTGCCTCCCCGATCAGGCCCGAGGTGGCCTCGGTCAGGTGCCCGATGTTCACCAGCGACTTGCCGATCGGCTTACGGTCCGCGGACAGTCCGGAGACAAGCCGCTGCAACTGCTTGAGCAGCGAGGAGAAGCGGCCGCCGCGCTTGTCCAGGGTCGTCAGCACTTCGTTGAGGTTGCTGATCACGGAGCCGATGAGCTTGTCGCGGCCGGCCAGGGTGGTGGTGAGCGACGCCGTGTGGGCAAGCAGGCTGTTGACCGTGCCGCCCTCGCCCTGCAGCGTCTTGATGATCTCGGTGGCGAGCTGGTTCACGTCCTTGGGGCTCAGCGCGGCGAACAGCGGCTTGAACCCGGCGAGAAGCGCGTTCAGATCGAGCGCGGGCTGCGTCCGGGACAGCGGGATCCGGCCGCCGGGCCGCAGTGGTGTGGTGCCGCCCGCGCCCTCGGTCAGCGCGATGTAGCGCTGCCCGACCAGGCTCCGGTAGCGGATGACGGCGCCGGTGCTGGTGAACAGCGGGCGGTCCTCGGTGACGGTGAAGGTGACTTCGGCCCGGGTCCTGTCCTTGATCCGGATGCCATCGACCTCGCCGACCCGCACCCCGGCGACCCTGATGTCGTCGCCCTCCTCCAGGCTCGTGACATCGCTGAACACCGCGCGGTAGGTGTGCTCCGGGGTGAAGGAGATATTCACGATGGTGGCCGCGAGCAGCGCCGTCGCCACCACCGTCACCGCCGCGAACAGCAGGAACTTCACCAGAGGCGCCGCGGTGTCCGTGGCTCGTGCCGTCTTCATGCGACGCTCACCGCCGTTCCGCGCGCCATCGGGCCGAAGAGGAGCGTCGCGACCGGGGGCACCTGGTCCGCCGACACCCCGAGGACCGGGGCCACGAGGGAGCCGACGGCCCGCTGTTCGGCCGCGGTCGAGGACATCTTGGGAGTGCCGGAAGGACCACCGACCTTGTTGGGCTTCGTACCGTCGTTGAGCTGGTCGTCCCCCGCGGGCACCCGGGGGTGGGGCAACCCGCGGCAGTTGGGGCCCGAGCGGTCCGCGTACCGCGGTTCCTCGCCGGGCTCGTATGCGGGCTGCGGGTGGACGAATTCGAGGGTGATACGCATCTTTCCGCCTCGATAGGTCTCTTCGGATGCCTTGTCCTGCCGCACCAGACCCTCAAGGAGGCAGGGGTACTGGGGCGCATAGCGGGCGAACAGCGCAAGCGTCGGGCGGGAGACCCGGCCGAGGGTGATCAGGCGCTCGCCGTTGTCGTCGAGGAACTCCTCGCCGGTGCCGGCCGCGGTGGCGGTCGCGGTGAGGGCGGCGGCCAGTTGGCCCTGCTTCTCCACGAGGGTGCGGCTGGTGGTGACGGAGTTCCGCAGGATCTTCAGCAGGTCGGGCGCCGCGTCGGCGTACACCTCGGCGACGTCGGCGAAGCGCGTGATGTCCTCCTTCAGGGACGGCAGATGCGGGTTGAGGCGGCGCAGATAGCGCTCGACGCGGGTGAGGTTGGCGCCGATCCGGTCGCCGCGTCCGTCGAGCGCGGTGGCGAACGCGGAGAGCGTCGCGTTGAGATCGGCGGGCCGCACGGTGCGCAGGAGCGGCAGCAGATCGTTCATCAGCTGCTGCACCTCGATGCCGACCGTGGTGCGGTCCTGGGTGATGACGTCACCCGCGCGGATGTGCCGGTCCGCGGGCTCACGGGGCTCCACCAGCTCGACGTACTTCTCGCCGAACAGCGTCTTGGGCAGCAGCCGTGCGTGGACATCGGACGGGATCCGGGCGATGTGCTCCGGCTTGAGTGCGATGCCGAGGGTCGCCTTCTCGCCGTCGGCCCGCACCTCGCGGACCTCGCCGACCAGGAGGCCGCGCAGCTTGACGTCGGCCCGCGGTTCCAGCTGGTTGCCCAGGGTGTCGGCCTGCAGCGTGATCCGTACGACGGAGGTGAACACCTGCTGGTACACGGCGACGGAGAGGGCGAGCAGCAGCGCGATGACCGTGATGAACACGACGCCGTACAGCCGCAGCCTGGCGCCGCGCGAAGCGGGAGAGATCGGAGTCCTCATCTGCCCTACCCCGCTATTCGTACGGTCGTGACGGCGCCCCAGATCGCGAGGCTGAGGAAGAAGTCCAGGACGTTGATGGCGACGATGGAGGTGCGCACGGCACGGCCGACCGCGACGCCGACCCCGGCGGGACCGCCGCTCGCGTAGTAGCCGTAGTAGCAGTGCACCAGGATGATCACGACGGCGAAGACGATCACCTTGCCGAAGGACCAGAGCACGTCCACCGGCGGCAGGTACTGCTGGAAGTAGTGGTCGTAGGTGCCCGCGGACTGCCCGTAGTAGCCGGTGGTGATGGTGCGCGCGGCGAAGTACGAGGACAGCAGGCCGACCACATACAGCGGGATCACCGCGACGAAACCCGCGATCATCCGGGTGGTCACCAGGAACGGCAGCGAGGGCACGCCCATCACTTCGAGCGCGTCGGTCTCCTCGCTGATCCGCATCGCGCCCAGCTGTGCGGTGAACCCGGCCCCGACCGTCGCGGACAGGGCGAGGCCCGCCACCAGGGGGGCGATCTCCCGGGTGTTGAAGTACGCCGAGAGGAACGCCACGAAGTTGGAGGTGCCCAGCTGGTTGAGGGCGGCGTAGCCCTGAAGGCCGACCTCGGTGCCGGTGAAGAAGGACAGGAAGGCGATCACGCCGACCGTGCCGCCGATGACGGCGAGGGCGCCTCGGCCGAAGCTCACCTCGGCGAGCAGGCGCAGGATCTCCTTCTTGTAGCGGCGCAGGGTGCGGCCGGTCCAGGCCAGGGAGCGGCCGTAGAAGGCCAGTTGGCTGCCCAGCTCTTCGAGCGAGCGGAGCGGGCGGTCGAGAAGTCGCATCAACTACCCTCTCTGCGGGACGATTTGGAAGTACACGGCGGTCATCACGAAGTTCGTCACGAACAGCAACATGAAGGTGATGACCACGGCCTGGTTCACCGCGTCACCGACGCCCTTGGGACCGCCCTTGGCGGTGAGCCCCTTGTACGAGGCGACGATCGCGGCGATGGCGCCGAAGACCAGGGCCTTGAGCTCCGCCGCCCAGAGGTCGGACAGCTGGGCGAGGGTGGTGAACGAGGCCAGGTAGGCGCCCGGAGTGCCGTTCTGCAGGACCACGTTGAAGAAGTAGCCGCCGGCCACCCCGACCACCGAGACCAGGCCGTTGAGCAGCACCGCGACGACCATCGACGCGAGGACCCTGGGCACGACGAGGCGGTGGATCGGGTCGATGCCGAGGACCTGCATCGCGTCGATCTCCTCGCGGATCTTGCGCGCCCCGAGATCCGCGCAGATCGCGGTGCCGCCCGCCCCCGCGATGAGCAGCGCGGTGACGATCGGCGAGGCTTCCCTGAGCACCGCGAGCACCGAGGCGGCGCCGGAGAACGACTGCGCGCCCAGCTGCCGGGTCAGGCTGCCGATCTGCAGCGCGATCACCGCACCGAACGGGATGGAGACGAGCGCGGTGGGCAGGATCGTGACGCTCGCGATGAACCAGGACTGCTGGATGAACTCCCGCACCTGGAACGGGCGTCGCGGCAGCGTCCGCAGCACGTCCAGGCCCATCGCGAAGAGACTGCCCGAGTGCCGCAGCGCCCCCTTGGGTGAAAGACTCATGCGCCGCTCACCTCTTGAGCCTCATGGGTCTCTTGCGGCTCTCGCGCCTCCTCCTGCTCGGCGATTGCCTGCCAGCGGGGCGGGCGGTCGATGCCGGGCCCCGGAAGGAGCCGCGGGGTCATCTCGGCGACACCCACGCTGTCGGCCGCGCCGCCGTTGCCGAAGTGCACCGCCTCGCGCGCCATCGTGGCGGCGTCCTTCTCCTCGGCCATGCCGATCGGCCCCTGCATCCGGCCGTTCAGGAACTGCCGTACGACTGGCTCGTCGCTGGTGAGGAGCTGCTTGCGGGGGCCGAACATCACCAGTTCACGGCGGAAGAGCAGCCCGATGTTGTCGGGGACCTGGCGGGCCGACGCGATGTCGTGCGTGACGATCAGGAAGGTCGCGTCGATCTGCGCGTTGAGGTCGACGATCAGCTGGTTGAGGTAGGCCACACGGACCGGATCGAGGCCCGAGTCGGGCTCGTCGAAGAGAATGATCTCCGGATCGAGCACCAGGGCCCGCGCCAGACCGGCCCGTTTGCGCATCCCGCCGGATATCTCGCCGGGCAGCTTGTCCTCGGCGCCGATCAGGCCGACCATGTCCATCTTCTCGAGCACGATCTTCCTGATCGCGCTCTCCTGCTTACGGGTGTGCTCGCGCAGCGGGAAGGCGATGTTGTCGTAGAGGTTCATCGACCCGAACAGGGCGCCGTCCTGGAACAGCACACCGAACAGCTTCCGTACCTCGTACAGGTCGTGCTCGCGCAGCTTGGTGATGTCCGTGCCCGCGATCCGGATCGACCCGCGCTCCGGCTTGAGCAGTCCGACGAGACTCTTGAGGAAGACCGACTTGCCGGTGCCCGAGGGGCCCAGCATGACCGAGACCTCTCCGGCGGGCAGTGTCAGCGAGACGTTCTGCCAGATGACCTGGTCGCCGAAGGACTTGGTCAGCCCTTCCACGCAGATCTCGACACCCATCCGTTTCACCCTTCGCCGTGAGCAGCTCTGTCATCTGCTCTACGGGGAAGGGCGCCCCGTCCGTCGCGGAGAAACCGAAGTTTTTTCTACGGGACCTGTGTGAGGCCGTCGACGGGCTGCTTCGGGGCCGTCGCGGAGGCGGATGGGGCCGGGGGTACGGACACCTCCGGCGGCTCGACCGGTATCTCGGGGACGTCGGGGGAAGGCACCGCGGGCAGTGTTTCCAGGGCCGGGAGCGGCACATCGGGCAGGGAAGGCAGTACGGGAAGCGAGCCGTCGGCCGGCGCCGTGCCGGGGTTGGTCGTCGACGGGGCCTGGCGGGAGCTGTCCGAGGGCGTCGCCCCGCGCTCCGGAGCCCGTGCGTCATCGGCCCCATCGGAGACGGAGGACACGGAGGAGACGGAAGGGGCGGGCCGCGCCGGTCCGGGCCGGTCCCCGTCGAGGACGCCCGGCAGGACGAACCCCGCCACGGCAAGGGTCGCCGCCGTCACGGCCACGCCCGCCACCTGCACGCTCCCGCCCGGACGCGGCCCGCGCCCGCACAGCCACAGGGCGAGACCAAGGGTGGCGGCAAGCGCCGTGCGCAGCGTGCGCCGGGCTCTGGCGAGCAGCGACTCGGCCGTCCGGTAGCTCAGGCCCATCTTCTTGGCGACCTGACCGACGTCCAGGTCCTCGGACTTGAGCCAGATCGCCTCCGCCTGCCGCGCGGGCAGCTCCCCGCTCCGCGCGGCCAGCCACCGAGCCTCCGCCCGGTCGCACACCGCGTCGTCGACGGGCAGCTGGCCCGGCGCGACCAGTTTGGGGCTGCGGCGCACCTCGGCCTCGCGGCTGACCTGCCGGTACCGGTCGACACACAGCCGGATGGTCACCGTGGTCAGCCAGGCGCCGAGCCGCTCGTCGTCGAGCTGCGGATGCTCGGCGGCGCGCAGCATCGCCTCGTGTACGGCGTCCTCGGCGTCCTCGTCGCTCATGGATCTGCGGCGCGCCACCCGCAGCAAGTCCTCGCGGTGACTCCACGCGCGCTGCCACCGGTCGAGGTCCGCCTTGTCGGCCGCCCCGCCTGAATGCGCAGGGTGCATGTCCGTCGCCATGAGGGCTCCTTCGCGCTCACCCGCCGGTTCCGTTCCCCCGGCGGGGACGCGACATTACCGTTCGGTATCCAGCGTTGTGCAGGGGGAGGCGCTCATCGATTCCGTACCGTTGCCGACCGGCTGATCGGCGGTTCGAGTCCGGCTCCGGGCACCTCTGCCAAGACGTCGGCGGCCCTCCTCTACGGCATCAGTACGCCGTTGAAGCGGGCCGCCGTGTGCAGGTCCGCCTCGATCGCCGCCGCCGTCTCGCGCAGTGCGGGAAGCAGCGCCCCGACGGTCTCGTCCAGCGGGGCGGTGCCCGCGTGCTGGGCCACGTTCAGGGCGGCGACGACGCGTTCCTCCGCGTCCTTGAGCGGTACGGCGACCGAGCGCAGGCCCTCCTCCAGCTCCTCGTCCGCGGTGGCGTAGCCGTCGGCGGCGGCACGGTCCAGGATGCGGTTCAGGTCCGCGGGGGCGGTGACGGTGCGCCGGGTGAGGGGGCGGGGCGGTTCGGCCTTCAGGAGGCGCGCACGGTCCTCCTGAGGGAGCCCGGCGAGCAGGACCCGGCCCATGGCGGTGGGATAGGCGGGGAAGCGCGTGCCGAGCGTGATGTAGACGCTCATGACGCGGACGGTCGCCGCCCGCGCCACGTACAGGATGTCCGTCCCGTCGAGCACCGTCACCGATGCCGACTGGTGGACCCGGTCCGTCAGTTGGCGCAGATGCGGCTCGGCGATGTCGGCGAAGCCGAGGCGTGAGAGGCGCGCGTAACCGAGCTCCATGATGCGGGGGAGCGGGCGATAGAGGCGGCCGTCGTGCGCCGCGTACCCCTCCAGCTCCAGGGTGTGCAGGCAGCGGCGTGCGGTGGCCCGTGGCAGGCCGGTGGCGGCGGCGATCGCGGTGAGCGGGAGGCCGTCGCCACCGGCCCGGCCCAGGGCGCGCAGGACGCCTAGGCCGCGGGCGAGCGACTGGAGGAAGCCGGGGCCGAGTTCGGCCTTCGCGTCGACCGCATCGACCGCGTCCACCGGCTGACCGGGCGTCAACTCCGCTTCTCCGTACGGAGATGGGGCGGGCGGAAGGGACTCCAGGTGCGCGGCCTCCTCCCGCAGCCGTGGCAGCACGAGCTCCGCGAGGCCCTGCGCCGTGTGCCTGCTGGTGTGGCTCACAGCGGACAGGGCATACCGCGGGCGGCCCGCCGCGTCGCGCACCGGGACCGCCGCCGCGATCAGGCCCGGCTCGATCAGCTGGTCGTCGAGGGCCCAGCCCGTCGCGCGCGAGCGCTCCACGCGGCCGGTGAGATCCGAGGGCAGGGGCGCGGGGCCCGGTGGCAGCGCGGGAAAGGCGTGCCCCTCGGGATCGGCGGCCACGCGTGCCCGCCACGCCGCCCACGCCGCCTCGTCCCACTCGGCGGCGAACAGCGCGCCCGGCGCGCACCGCTCGGCAGGGAGCAGATCGCCGATGCGGAAGGCTACCGACATCGCGCGGCGCCGCGCGGCCTGCGTCACGAAGCGGACGCCGTCGCCGTCCGGCACCGCGAGGGACACCGACTCGTCGAGCTTGTCCGCGAGCCGGGCGGTGCGCGCCGCGACCTCGCCGCTCAGCCCGCTGGCCGCGAGGTAGGCGTTGCCGAGCTCCATCAGACGGGGCGTGAGGTGGAGTTCCTGGCCGTGCTCGCGTACGTAACCGAGGCGGGCCAGGGTCGCCACGACCCGGTCCACCGTCGAGCGGGCAAGGCCGGTCGCGCGCACGAGGTCGCCCGCCCTGACCTGTTCGGCGACCGCGAGGGCGCGAAGTACCGCGAGGCCGCGCTCCAGGGGGCGTACGGACTCTCCTGGCATGACGCCGCTCCTCGCACGGTCGGAACACCGATGGAAACGGATGCCCCAGAACCGTTGACAGCCGCTGGGTCCGGTCGGAGACTCCCGTGAGCACATTATGAACGAAAGTTCACCAGACGAACAAGTGGAGGGGTCGGCCGATGCGCACCACCGTCGGAATCATCGGAGCCGGACCGGCGGGCCTGCTCCTCGCCCGCCTGCTGCACAACGCCGGCATCGATTCCGTCGTCCTGGAGACCCGCGACCGCGCCTACGTCGAACAGCGCCAGCGCGCCGGGATCCTGGAGCAGGGCACCGTCGACGTCCTGCGCGAGGCGGGCGCCGCCGCCCGCATGGACCGTGAGGGCATCCCGCACGACGGCATCGAGCTGCGCTTCGACCGCCGCAGGCACCGCGTCGACTTCCCCGCCCTGACCGGCGGCAGGTCCGTGATGGTCTACGCCCAGACCGAGGTCTGCAAGGACCTCATAGCCCTCCAGCTCGCGGACGGGGGCCCGCTGCTCTTCGAGGCCGAGGCCCTTGCCGTCGAGGGCGCCGAGTCCACAAGCCCGCGCGTCCGCTTCCGCCACCAGGGCCGCGAGGACGTCCTGGAGTGCGACTACGTGGTCGGCTGCGACGGCTCCTGGGGCGTGGCCCGCAAGGCCGTGCCCGCCGATGTCTCCCGGGTCTTCGAGCGGACGTACCCCTTCGGGTGGCTCGGCATCCTCGCCGACGTACCGCCCTCGCACGACGAGCTGGTCTACGCCCGCCATGACCGCGGCTTCGCCCTGCTCTCCATGCGCTCGCCCGTCGTCACGCGCGCCTACCTGCAAGTCCCCGCCGGGACGGACGCCGCCGACTGGGGCGACGAGGAGATCTGGGACGAGCTCGACCGCCGCCTGGAGACCGACGACCCCGCCTGGACGCTCAAGCGCGGGCCCATCACCTCCAAGTCCGTCACCCCCATGCGCAGTTACGTCCACGAACCGATGCGGCACGGGCGCGTCTTCCTCGCCGGGGACGCCGCCCACATCGTCCCGCCCACCGGAGCCAAGGGCCTCAACCTCGCCGTCGGCGACGTCGTCACCTTCGCCCGCGCGCTCGTCGAGTACCGCGAGACCGGCTCCGACGCCCGCCTTGAGGCGTACTCGGAGACCTGCCTGCGCCGCGTCTGGCAGGCCGAACGGTTCTCGTACGCCATGACCACGATGCTGCACCGCGCCCCCGAAGCCACCCCCTTCGACGACCGCATCCAGCTCGCTCAGCTGGACCGCATCACCACCGCACGCCCGGCCGAGACCGAACTCGCCGAGAGCTACACCGGATTCCCGCTCGACTGACCCCCCGTCCCCACCAGGTCCCACAAAGAAGTGAGAACCCCGTGACCGCTCCCCAAGGTGCCGCGCCCCAGCGGACCTTCAGATCCGTCGCCCCCGTCATAGCCCTGTGCTGGCTCGTCGTCTTCTTCGACGGCATGGACGTCAACATCTACGGCGCCGTGATGCCGCACCTCATCGACGACAAGGACTTCGGCTTCACCACGTCGACCGCGGGCACCATCGGCTCCTGGACCACCTTCGGCATGCTCATCGGCGCCCTCGGCTGCGGCACGCTCACCGACTGGATCGGCCGCAAGCCGATGGTCACGGGCAGCGTCGCGCTGTTCTCGCTGGGCTCCGCGGTCTGCGCGCTCGCGCCCACCGCCGCCGTCTTCGGAGGCGGGCGGTTCATCGCCGGGCTCGGGCTCGGCGGCCTCATGCCGATCAGCCTCGCGATCGTCGCCGAGTTCGCGCCGCGGCGCAGGGCCGCCCTCGCCACCGGCCTGATGATGACCTCGTACCACGCGGGCGGCATGGCGGCCACGGGCCTCGGACTCTGGCTCGGGCCCGACCACGGCTGGCGCGTCGTCTTCTGGGCGGGCGTGCTCCCCGCGGCAGTCGCCATCCCCCTCGTACTGAAGTGGCTGCCCGAATCACCCGGCGTGCTGCTCGCCAAGGGCCGCACGAGCGAGGCCGAGGCCGTCGCCGCTCGTTACCTGCTGCCGTCCCCGACGCTCGCCGAAGCCCCCGAGGCGGGCGCCAAGGGCCGCTTCGCCGCCGTCGCCTCGCTCTTCGGCCCCGGCCAGCGGTTCGCGACCCCGCTCCTGTGGCTCGCGTCCTTCGCCGGGCTCCTCCTCGTCTACGGGGTCTCCACCTGGCTCCCCGAGCTGATGCGCGCCTCCGGCTATTCGCTCTCCTCCTCGGTCACCTTCCTCATGGTGATCAACGCGGGCGGCATCGTCGGCATGCTCGTCGCGGGGCGGCTGGCGGACAAGTTCGGCGCCGTACGCATCTCCGCGATCTGGTTCCTGCTCACCGCCTGCGGAACCTTCCTCCTCAGGGCCGAGCTGCCCCTGGGCGTCGCCTACGTGATCGTCTTCATGACCGGCATCTGGCTCTTCTCGGCGCAGGTGATGGTCTACGCCTCCGCCCCTTCCGTCTACACGCCCGCCCAGCGCGCCACCGGCCTCGGCTGGATCACCGGCGTCGGGCGCACCGGCGCGGTCGTCGGGCCGTGGCTGGGAGGCGCCGTCGTCTCCGGCGGGAACGCGTCCCTCGGATTCACCACGTTCGCCGTGGCCGCCGTGCTCGGAGCCGTCGCGATCTCGCTGGTGCCACTCGTCCGGCGCAGTCGGCGTACCCCGGCCGACGAGGGCGTATCCCCGGCCTCACCGGGAACAGAGAGCACCGGGCCGAACGTTCTTGGTCACAAGGAGGGAAAGATCCTCCCCAAGCACTAGGGTCTTCCTTTTGCCTACGCATTACTCTTGACCCAAAGCCACGCACGGTGGCCATGGAGGAGTGAAATGAGGAGCAGTAACCCGGTCTTCTCGCGACGGGGGTTCAGCCGCGACAACGGCTACGCGGGCTTCGGCACGCAGCCGCAGGCCGGGGGACCCGCCGTCGGGACGCAGACCCAGCAGGGCAACCCGTACGCGGGTGCGGGCCAGCAGGCCCCCACCAATCCGTACGCGGCGAACCCGTACGCCCAGCAGGACCTGCAGCACGGCGCCCCCCAGGCGCCCGTAACCACCGCCGGCCGTATGACGATGGACGACGTCGTCATGCGTACGGCCACCACACTCGGCACGCTCCTGGTCACGGCAGCGCTCGCATGGGCGCTGCTGCCGGTGGACGACGCCAACATCAGCAAGTCGTTCGGCATCGCGATCGGCGCAGGCCTCGTCGCGATGGTGCTCGGCCTGGTGCAGGCCTTCAAGCGCAAGGCCTCGCCCGCGCTGATCCTGACGTACGCCGCTCTGGAAGGTGTCTTCCTCGGCGTCGTCTCCAGCATCGTCGACAACCGCATCGCTGACGGCGCGGCCATGCAGGCCGTGCTCGGCACGATGGCCGTCTTCGTCGGTGTCCTCGTCGCCTACAAGGCCGGCTGGATCCGCGTCAACCGTCGCTTCTACGGCTTCGTGATGGCCGCGGCGATGGGCTTCCTGCTCCTCACCGCGGTGAACCTGCTGTTCGCGGTCTTCGGTGGCGGCGACGGCCTCGGCTTCCGCAGCGGCGGCCTCGGCATCGTCTTCGGCATCGTCGGCATCCTGCTCGGCGCGTGCTTCCTGGCCCTGGACTTCAAGCAGGTCGAGGACGGCATCGCGTACGGCGCGCCGAAGGAAGAGGCCTGGCTCGCGGCGTTCGGTCTGACGATGACGCTCGTCTGGATCTACCTCGAGTTCCTGCGTCTGATCGCCATCTTGCAGGGCAACGACTGACGCGGCTGACTCTCGGCTGAAGC
The DNA here is from genome assembly GCF_009769735.1 of Streptomyces sp. BA2. Classification (NCBI taxonomy): domain Bacteria; kingdom Bacillati; phylum Actinomycetota; class Actinomycetes; order Kitasatosporales; family Streptomycetaceae; genus Streptomyces; species Streptomyces sp. BA2. Next base: position 4,028,074 of record NZ_WSRO01000002.1, on the reverse strand, counting down.
AACGGAGGGCCCCGCGGAACGTACGTTCCGCGGGGCCCTCCGCCGTTGTGTGTGAGGGGGACAGGGGAGTCAGAGCAGCTTGCGGGCGGCCCGCCGCAAGTCGTACTCGTGAATGATTGCCTTGGCGTGCCCATAAGCCAGGTTGTGCTCCGCGCGGAGCCAGCTGACCTTCTCCTCGAAGCGGAAGAGAGAAGGGCCTTCGTCCACGGCGCGAAGCCAGTCGGAGATCTCACGACCGGTGCAGTGGGGGATTCGGGCGATCAGATTGCGGTGGGTCTCCTCGGAGAAGACTTGGGACATCGGCGCCTCCGGACGCGTCGCGATGTGTTCCGTCCTTCACGACACCGTGCCTGAGCGTTCGGGCGTTGGCAACAGTCCCGCCCAGGCGCATAAGGTCGCCGGGTGCTTGATACGACGCCTTTGACGGCCGCAGTGGACCAATTCGCCGACCGGTTGCGGGCCGCCCCGCAGAGCCGCTTGCAGCGGGGGGCGGCGACCGAGGCGCTCGCTCTGGCCAGGGAACTGGCGGCGTGGGCGCAGCGGATCGAGGTGCCGGGCGAGGAGCCGCGGGAGATGCCGGACGCCGGGATGTTCGCCGCCGCCGACCAGATCACGGTCGCGGGGCGGGATTTGGCCCTTGTGATCGAGGACGCGGGTCAACTCGCGGAGGCGCTGACGCTCGTGGAGAAGGCGCAGAAGCGCGCCGGGGTGTGACACGTGACCCCGGCGGGCGCCGGGGTCGCTTCGGTCAGACCGACGCGATGACGCGGTCCGCCAGGATGTAGACGTTCTCCGTGCCGTACTCGAAGGTGAGCGCGTAGGCACCGGAGACTCCGGAGCCGCCGAGCAGGACCGGGGTGTGGCCGTCGCGCAGGGCGTCGGCGAGCAGCTCCGCGGTCTCGCGGTGGCCCGGGGTCATGCAGAGCGTCGTGCCGTCCGCGAAGACGTAGACGTCCAGCGTGCCGAGCGGTCCGGGGCGGACGTCGGCGAGCGCCGTGCGGGCGTCGGCCAGTTCCTCAAGACAGGCGACAGTGCGCTCGTGGTCGCCGTTGACGGGGGACTGGACCGGGACGAAGTCCGGGTGCGAGGGGTGGCGTCGGCGGGCCGCGGCGAGCTCCGGGGAGTCGGCCGCGAACTCGTCGGCCGGGTCGCCGTACGGCTCGATGACCGGCTCCAGGCTGTCCGCCTCCAGGCCCGAGAAGTCCGCCTGGCGGGGCAGGAACAGCTCGTCGGCCATGTCGGAGAGGCCGGGCAGGCCGCTGAGCAGAGAGGGTGCGTCCGAGGCGTCACGGGCTTCCTGGGCGGCCCAGAAGGCCCGCGCCTCGGCCAGCTCGCGCTCCCGTTCCTCGGCGAGGGCCTCGGCGACAGCCGTGCGTATCTCGTCGGTGTCCGGAGTGGTGCGGGCTGCGGGCACGGCGGCGTGCGCGGTCGCCGGCCGGCTCTGGGCCAGCTCGGTGCGCAGGGTCGTGATCTGCTTCCGAAGCCCGTGCACGGCGTGCAGGGCGGCGGCACCCACGGCCGTGGCAGCGGCCGTGGAGAGCAGCAAGGCAAGAGGCATGGCGCTCACTGACGTACTCCCGGTTTCAAGTCGACCCCCGACTTCCTACATCAGCTTGAAGCCTGCACGATCCACCTGTCAGTGCATTACGTCACGAATTGGACAGGTCTTTCGGCCCGGTGTTTATCCACAGATGCGCTCTGACCTGGGCATATGCATCTCCCCCAGGAGATAGGTCACATCCTGGGGGAGATTGAGTCACGAATCAATGGAGACGCGGGGGATCCGTGGGGGGATCCGCAGGTGGCAACAGGTGCCGAAGGGTCAGCTGAGGCGCTCGATGACCATGGCCATGCCCTGGCCGCCGCCGACGCACATCGTCTCCAGACCGAACTGCTTGTCGTGGAACTGGAGGCTGTTGATGAGGGTGCCGGTGATGCGGGCGCCGGTCATGCCGAAGGGGTGGCCGACGGCGATGGCGCCGCCGTTCACGTTCAGCTTGTCGATCGGGATGTTCAGGTCGCGGTAGGAGGGGATCACCTGGGCGGCGAAGGCCTCGTTGATCTCGAAGAGGTCGATGTCGTCGACGGTGAGACCGGCGCGGGAGAGCGCCTGCTTGCTGGCCTCGACCGGGCCGAGACCCATGATCTCGGGGGAGAGGCCGGTGACGCCGGTGGAGACGATGCGGGCGAGCGGGGTCAGGCCGAGCTCGCGGGCCTTGGTGTCGCTCATGATCACGAGGGCGGCGGCGCCGTCGTTGAGCGGGCAGCAGTTGCCCGCGGTGACGAGGCCGTCGGGGCGGAAGACGGGCTTGAGGCCCTCGACGCCTTCGAGGGTGACGCCGGCGCGGGGCCCGTCGTCCTTGCTGACGACGGTGCCGTCGGGGGTGGTGACGGGGGTGATCTCCCGCTCCCAGAAGCCGTTCTTCAGGGCTTCCTCGGCGAGGTTCTGGGACCGGACCCCGAACTCGTCCATGTCCCGGCGGGTGACGCCCTTGGCGCGGGCCAGGTTCTCGGCGGTCTGCCCCATCGCGATGTACGCGTCCGGGATCAGGCCGTCCTCGCGGGGGTCGTGCCAGTCGGTGCCCTCGGTCTTGGACACGGCCTCGGTGCGGGCCTCGGCGTCGGCGAAGAGGGGGTTGTGGGTGTCCGGGAGCCCGTCGCTCGACCCCTTCACGCTGCGGGACACCATCTCCACACCGGCGGAGATGAAGACGTCGCCCTCGCCGGCCTTGATGGCGTGCAGTGCCATACGGGAGGTCTGCAGGGAGGACGAGCAGTACCGGGTGATGGTGCAGCCCGGCAGGTGGTCCATGCCCATCTGCACGGCGACGATGCGGCCGAGGTTGTGCCCCTGCTCGCCACCCGGCAGACCACAGCCGAGCATCAGGTCGTCGATGAGCTTCGGGTCGAGCTCGGGGACCTTGGCGAGGGCGGCCTCGATGATCGTGGCGGTCAGGTCGTCGGGCCGCAGATCCTTCAGGGAGCCCTTGAAGGCGCGACCGATCGGGGTGCGGGCGGCGGAGACGATCACGGCTTCGGGCATCACGGCACTCCAGTGACGAGGGGGCAGGACTGGCAGGACTCCTTGGGAAGTTACCTGCACGTATCGCTATAGGTCATCGGCCGGGGACTGTGATGCGGGCCGCATTTTTCTAAGCGCTTGCTCAGTCTGGCGGGGGCGCCTTGGGGGCTGGTGCGCCGCCGGGTGGCCCCATGCGGGTGGCATCCCTGTCCCGCCGCTTCGCGGCGGATGTTCCCCACCCACCCACCCGATTACCCGGCGGGATCACCCCACCCACCCATCACCCCGCAGGGCAATCGGGTGGGTGGGAGGGAGAGATCCGCCGCGAAGCGGCGGGACAGTGTGCGACGACCCGCAGCGCCCCACCGGCCCGGTGGCAGACCGGGCCCCGCCCCCCCGCCCCCGGGGCAGGGCTACCGCGGCAGCGGGGACGGGTCCGGGGTGTGGTGGATTCGGCGGCGGCGTCGGCGTTTGATGAGGGCCCAGGGGCCTCGGGGGCCCGTGGGCATCGCGGCGGCGACCTCCGTGCCGCCCTCCGACGCGGCCTGCGCGGCGGCTCGGGCCACCGGCAGGAAGCCCTCGCGCCGCGACACGTCGGGGCGCTCCTCCTCCGGCCACAGCCCCAGCGCAGCGCACAGTGTCGGCAACACCGCCATCGCCGCGGTCGCGTACCCCTCCGCGGAGGGGTGGTAGTTGTCGGGTCCGAACAGCTCCCGCGGGTTCGCGAGGAACTCGGGGCCAAGGAGGTCACCGAGCGACACCGTCCGCCCGCCCTGCTCGACCACCCCGATCGTCTGCGCGGCAGCCAGCTGCCGCGACACCCGCCGCGCCATCCAGCGCAGGGGCTGGTAGACGTTCTCGACCGTCCCCAGGTCGGGGCACGTACCGACCACCACCTCCGCCCCCGCCGTCCGCAGCCGCCGCACCGCCGACGCCAGGAGCCGCACGGAGCGCGTCGCCGGCATCCGGTGCGTCACGTCGTTCGCGCCGATCATGATCACGCAGACGTCCGGCACCCAGGACGCGAGGTCCGAGAGAATCAGCGTCACCTGGCGGTCCAGGTCGTCCGACTGAGCACCCGGCAGCGCCACGTTCCGCAGCTCCACCGGCCGCTCGGCCACCGCCGCGAGCCCCGCCGCGAGCAGCGCGGCCGGCGTCTGCCTGGCCCGGTACACCCCCTGCCCCGCGGCGGTCGAATCGCCGAGCATCGCGAACCGCAAGGGCTCCTCGGCATCCGGCCGCTCCGCGTACCCCCAGCCGTAGCGCCCGTCGGCCCGCGGCGGAGCCGCATGCTCCCCGCTGTTCCCGACGGACCGCTTCGCCAGCTGCACCTCGGCGAGGACCACTCCCACGGTCGCCGCCCCGAGCAGCCCGATACCTCCGCCGCCGTACGCCGCGCCCGCGGCGATCCGCCGCGCCACCCTCGCCCTCGACATGCCCTGCAGCCACCTCCTCGTACCGCCCTACATCAACTCATTGCCCCGTAAGGACGGTCGGCCAATCGCGCGAGGAGGTGAACGACTGAACGGGAGCCTTACGCTGACGGCACCCATTCGTCGCACTACATCGCAGCCCGGAGACAACGGTGCAATTCCACGACTCGATGATCAGCCTCGTCGGCAACACCCCGCTGGTGAGGCTCAACAACGTGACCACGGGCATTCAGGCGACCGTCCTGGCCAAGGTCGAGTACTTCAACCCCGGCGGTTCCGTGAAGGACCGCATCGCGCTGCGCATGATCGAGGCGGCCGAGCAGAGCGGGGAGCTCAAGCCCGGCGGCACCATCGTCGAGCCGACCTCCGGCAACACCGGGGTCGGGCTCGCCATCGTGGCCCAGCAGAAGGGCTACAAGTGCATCTTCGTCTGCCCGGACAAGGTGTCGCTCGACAAGATCAACGTCCTGCGGGCGTACGGCGCCGACGTGGTCGTCTGCCCCACGGCCGTCGACCCCGGGCACCCGGACTCGTACTACAACGTCTCCGACCGCCTCGTGCGCGAGACCCCCGGCGCCTGGAAGCCCGACCAGTACAGCAACCCGAACAACCCCCTTTCCCACTACCACTCCACCGGCCCCGAGCTGTGGGAGCAGACGGAAGGGAAGATCACCCATTTCGTGGCCGGTATCGGGACCGGCGGCACCATCTCCGGGACGGGCGGATATCTGAAGGAGATCTCCAAGGGCGGCGTCACCGTCGTCGGTGCCGACCCCGAGGGGTCCGTGTACTCCGGGGGCTCCGGGCGGCCCTACCTCGTCGAGGGCGTCGGTGAGGACTTCTGGCCGACGGCGTACGACAGGAACGTGACCGACGAGATCATCGCGGTGTCCGACAAGGACTCCTTCCAGATGACGCGGCGGCTCGCCAAGGAGGAGGGGCTGCTCGTCGGTGGGTCCTGCGGCATGGCCGTCGTCGCCGCGCTGCGGGTCGCCGAGCGCCTCGGGCCCGACGACGTCGTGGTCGTGCTGCTGCCCGACTCCGGCCGCGGCTACATGAGCAAGATCTTCAGCGATGAATGGATGAACGACTACGGATTCCTGGAGCAGGCCGGCGACGCGCCTCGCGTCGGTGACGTACTGAGCCGCAAGGAGGGTGGCCGACTGCCCTCGCTCGTCCACATGCACCCGGAGGAGACGGTCGGCGAGGCCATCGACGTACTGCGTGAGTACGGCGTCTCGCAGATGCCCATCGTCAAGCCGGGCGCGGGCCACCCGGACGTGATGGCCGCCGAGGTCATCGGCTCCGTCGTCGAACGCGAGCTCCTGGACGCCCTGTTCACGCAGCGCGCCTCGCTCTCGGACCCGCTGGAGAAGCACATGTCGGACCCGCTGCCGCAGGTCGGCTCCGGCGAGCCGGTCGCCGACCTGATGTCGGTGCTCGGCGGGGCCGACGCGGCGATCGTCCTGGTCGAGGGCAAGCCGACCGGTGTGGTGAGCCGTCAGGACCTGCTGGCCTTCCTGGCGGAGCAGCAGGGACAGTAGCCGCGTGATGTGCCGTCGGCCATGGGGCGAACTTCGCGGAAGTGGTACGAGCGCGACACGTTCGCGCAGCACCCGCTTAACACGGCTCCGGCACATTGGTGGTTGTCGGCGTACAGGAACTCCGGAGCGGCTCCCGGACCTCTGAACGCCTGGACGCGGCCCGGTCCTGACCCGGCCGCAGTCCCTCGCGGGGACCGCCGTCGTCCCGCCCCCTGGGAAACCGGGGGTGCGGCGGTCCCCGCGCATGTACTTCGTATACGGTTCGGCGCCCTGGATCAGTGGATCAGTACCCCTGGATCTGCGCCGCCGCATGGCTCACCTGTGCCGTGTGCGTGACCCAGCCCGTGGCTGTCCGCAGGTGGAGTTGGAAGGCCGTCGGCTCGGGTGCGTAGCCCATGGGGCGGTCCGGGCTCAGGGCGAGGGAGCTCTGGAGCCACGTCGACGGGGCGGTCGACAGGGTGGTGCCCGCGTAGGCGCCCGTGGTCGGGCGGTGGACGTGGCCCGCGAGGACCCGGGCCACGTGGGGGTGGCGGGCCAGGACCTCGGCGAGGGCGTCGCCGTCGTCGAGGCGTATGCCGTCGAGGAACGGCATGCCGATGTCCGCCGGGGGGTGGTGCAGGCAGACCAGGGCGGGAATCTCGGGACGGGCCGCCAACGTCTCGTCCAGCCAGGCGAGTTGGGCCTCGCCGAGGTGGCCGTGTCCGGCGCCCGGCACGTTCGTGTCCAGGGCGATCAGCGTCAGGTCGGCGTACTCGACGGCGTACTGCGTGGAGTGCGTGCCGCCGAGCTGCGGCTCGCCGCCGAACGCCTTGACCAGTGCCGCCGGATCGTCGTGGTTTCCGGTCGTCAGGTGCAGGGGCAGCGGGAAGCCCGCGATGAGTTCGCGCAGCTGCTCGTACTCGTCGGGGCGGCCGTGTTCCGTCAGGTCGCCTGTGATCACGACGCAGGTGGGCCGGGGTTCGATCGCCAGGACGCGGGCGAGCGCACGGCGCAGGCCGGCTGCGGGCTCGGCGGCCAGCGGGCCGGTGGTGAGGTGCAGGTCACTGAGGTGTGCGACAGAAGTGGTCATGGAGGAACGGTCCGCCCCGGGCGGGGCCGCGCGCCACCGGTCCTGCTGACAGCGGAATCCCGCGACGGGCGCGGCCTCAGTCGTCCCACTCCGACTTCCGGCCGCGGTCCTTGCCGCGTCCGAAGTTCATGCCCCGCATCGAATGCACCGCGTTCACGCCGACGATGCCGCCCCAGGTGACGAACAGGCCAGGCAGGTCCGCGTTCACCACGCCGATCGCCGAGAGCGGGATCGCGAGGATCAGCGAGACGATGCCGAAGCCGAAGCGTTCGCCCCAGGAGTCCACGGGATTGCTCGGCGAGCGGGAGCCACGGGCCACGACCATCTGCTGCTCGGCCATGTGCCGGCGCATCCTCCGGTCGATGGTGCCGTCCAGGCGCTGCTCGACCTTCCCGAGGAAGGAGTCGACCAGCGCGGACTCGTACTCTTCGCCCAGCTCTCTGCGGGCATGCAGAGTGGCGTCGAGTTCTTTCTTGAGTTCGGCGTCACGGGTGTCCATGGTTTTTACGTTACGCAGCCGTCGTCGGCCTGGCAGTGGGGCTATCCCCCCTTTCCGCGGGGATGTGGGCCGCGGGGATGTGCGACGTGTCGCGCCGGGCGAGCAGCCAGTACAGGGCCGCCGGGACGACCAGGCCCACGATCCACGAGATGTCCGCGCCGCCGAGCGGCTCCACCAGGGGGCCGGTGTAGAAGTGCGTCACCAGGAAGGGCAGCTGGGCGAGCAGCCCCACTCCGTAGACCCCCAGCGCGTCCCAGCGCCAGGCTCCGTAGCGGCCGTGGGGGTCGGAGAGCGCCGGTATGTCGTAGCGCTCCTTGGAGATCAGGTAGTAGTCGACCAGGTTGCTAGATGCCTGCGAAAGTGCGTTTTCTAGCATGCCATTGACCTGCACGAACCGAGATGGCGTGCCCTAGGCGCTAAGCAGGTGCCCGTGATCGTGGAGCAGGTCGCGGACCTCCGGCACTTGCTGGAAGTCCTGTAGGCGTCGGAGAACGATGCGAGAGCGCTCGGCGGTGCGCTCACTGGCCACCTTGGAGGACAGCGACACAACGCGTCGGGCTTCCTGTGCGGCCTGCTCGGGTTCGTTGGCGTCGGCCAGAGCGATGGAGAGCCATGACCGGTACAGGGCGACTTCGCGAGCGTGCGTGACGTCATACCGGCCGAGAACGTCTGTCAGGAGCGGGACGGCTCGTAGCGGGCGGTGCAACTCAGTGAAGACTCGGGCGTCCATCACCTCCAGCTCTTCACGGCTCACCCAGTACGCCCACTGCGGTGCCGCCTCGTCGGTCGCCTCGGACAGAGCGTCGTGCGCCTCACCAAGCGCGCGCACGGCAGGCTGGGCCTCGCCTGCCCGCGTGTGAGCCCATGCCAGGCGGTCAAGGAAGAGGGCGCGCGTCTTGGGCGGCGCATCCGGTCCGGCCTCGTCCAGTGCCGCGCGGGCGAGGTCGATGCCCGAGCGCTCGTGTCCGGTGTTGCTGAACTGGTAGGCGAGACTTCCCGCGAGGTTGCCGACCAGAGTCGTGTCATCGGCCTGCCGCGCCGCTGTGATCCCTATGCGATAGGCCCGTTCCGCTTGGCCGTGCTGCCCGGCGTCGCTCGCGATCCAGCCAGCGATCTGGGCCAGTTCGCCGACCTGTGCGAGCAGGGCACGGCCGGTCTCCTCGGTGTGTGTGCTCTCTCGGTACAGCCGCAACGCCGAGTTGAGTTCACGGAAGGCAGCGCCCATCAGGTCGCCCCCGGCCAGGACATCATCGGCGAGCCGTAGGCCGTGGACCCGCGCAGCAAGGGCTGTTACCTCGTCGCCACCGATGCGGCGGCCCGTGCATGCCGAGAGTGGAGCGAAAGGGTCCCCGGGCGGCAGTAGCTCGGCGAGGGTGGCGGCAGGGCCCAAAGGGGGCCCCTCGACGTCCCCACGTGTGTAGGCGGCGGCCCGCTCCAGGTCGCTCGGTGGGACTCTCAGAGCTCCGGCGATGAAGGGGAGCCACGATTCCGGAAGGCGTTCTCCTCGCTCCCAGCGTGAGACCTCGTTCCGTGTCACGGACTGGACGCCGGACAGCGCGCATAGCTCCGCGGCGAGTTGCCGCTGACTCTTGTGGGCATCACGACGCAGCCGTGCCAGATAGGCACCGAACTGCTGTCGGCGGGTTTCGCTCACCTGCTGGCCCCCTTCCGCTCCTCAGTGTGGCCCCTCCCTGGCCCCCTGTCTGGCTCCTCTCGAAGGACAGCCAAGAACGCTTCGATGGGGTGAACGAAGATCCCCACGACCGCGTGAACGGCCGGGGGTGCGGTCAACCTGAGAGAGCAGGTCGACATGATGAATCAGACGCGGGTGCTGCCGTGGTCGACGCTGGAGGGGAAACCTTGCATTCTCGTGGGTCCGGGCACGGGCTTCATGGCGCGGATGGCCGACAACATCGAGAGTGTCCAACTGGGCATGGCGGGTGATCTGCTCGGGCATGCGGCAGACACGCTCGCTGACCGCAGGACCACGCCTGAGGAACTCCGCTTCATGGCCGCACGATTGACCGAATCGCTTCGGGAGGTCCACCGGATCGCGGAGAGCCGAGGAGATCGCTTGTCCACATTCGATCCTCCCGATGTGGACGACGGGGAGGACGACGAGCCGCAGTCCTCGGCGGGGACGATCGGATGAGCGGGGACGGCGTTAAGCGGGGTCGTTTTGCGTCGCTCGGATGGACGCTGGCGGCTATGCCCGCGATGGGCGTGCGTCATGTCGGCAAGTGTCTCGCCTGTGGTGAGCACTCGGTAGATACGGCTGAGCCGGATGAGGCGCAGTTGTGGTGTCTCCGGCACGCGGGCATGACGCGCCATGCCGGATTCGAGCTGACGGCGTTTCAGTTCTTCAGCGCCGCGATCACTGATCCTGCGGTGGATGAGGCAGGTTCGCCGACGTAGAGCAGGGCGGGGCTGGCGTGGCTTCACTCCGCCAGTCCCGCTCGTTCGACTCCCCCGGCCTGGAAGGGGAGGGCGGTAGGCGCTAGTTCCCCCGGCCTGCCGCTGCGGCCCCGGTTCTTCTTGTCGAGTGGGGAGAGCCGGGGTCGTGTCCTGCCCGGTGCCCATCTGGCCTCTTCTGTGCTGTTGGAGTGTGGGCCTGAGCTGGGGTAATGGTGCGCGGTGATCGCGCCGCCGGCCGCAGGGGCTTTGGGCGGGAGCTGCCATGGGGCGAGTGAACAGGGGGCCTTACGCTCGCCAGCGGATCGGGCAGTCTCTTGGAGCTGCCCGCATGAGCCCGATGGGCCCCCTGTTCTCCGAGGCTCGCCCCATGGTGGCTGCCTAAAGCCTCGAAGGCCGTCGGCCCCCGCCACATCTGGTGTATCGGTCAGGTTCCGTGCGCGCCCTTGAAGGACAGAGAAGAAGAGTTACGCCGATCCGGTCGGAGTGACCAGCGTGCGCTCGGGGTTGCCTGTGATCGCCGGGTGGTGGCCGTGCGGACGGGACCGGCCGAAGGCCGCACGCCCGGCCGGTGCGGCCGAAGCCGCCCGGCGCGCCGCAGGCGCGCCCTTGAGCAAGTAAAGCGAAGTTACGCCGATCCGGCTTGGCGGCAGACTCGATCTTCTTCTGCTCGCTGCAAGGGCACGCATGGACACTGACCGGGTGCCGCGTTGTGGCCTGGTGCCGCTCTGGTCCGCATGAGGCGCTAGAGCAGACCTCCCATGGGTGCCGCGCTCGGGAACTCAGTGGACCTTAAGAGGCGTTGGTCGGGATAGTGGTTGCACGAGCTGCTGGCCATCCCACCAACACAATCTTCGATCTCTCACACTCTCCCTCCTTCCTCCCTCAGATTCAGACGAGACGTTCGCTGCCCCGGCTTGGCGCGTCGGGTTCGGCCACAGAAGAGACGCCTTCCTGATCGTCTGTCCGGAAGAGGAGAGATCCCGTGGCTGCGCGTCCTGCCCGTCGTCGTCCGTCTCGTGCCCCGCGTCTGACCCGTGAGCAGTGGTTGGCTCTGCATGTGGGTCGGGCTCCGAAGATCACACCCGAGCAGTGGAGAAAGACCCAAGCCATATTGCGGAGTCGAGATAGAGCAGCCTCTGAATAGACGCGAGCCCCGATGACCTTCAAAGGCCATCGGGGCTCACGTCTGCTTTCGGTCTAATACGGCATCGGCTTCCACACAGGCACGATGGTGGCGTGATCGAAAGCGGCGCGCCCTCGTGTCTGTGACGGGTGGACGACGATTGCTTGCAGGTATTGACCGAGCAACGCGCGCTTCCCCTGGACTGTGGCGTCGTGCCACTCGGCCCGAACCTGATCCGGGGCCTTGGATCGCTGTGCGCGGTCGGCCTGTGCCCTGCGGGCCATACCCACACTGGCAAGAAGCTTCTTCTCCTGAGCCTCAAGCGCTGGGACGACGGCGAAGAAAGACTCAGGGCTGGTGGTTCCATCCCGCATACCTGCGCGCATCATCGCTAGTCGATTCTGCACGTCTTTCAGCTTGGCTACCTCGGGGCTCTCACGCTCGGGTTCGGGTAGCTGCTCACTCTCCGGCGGTTGGTTCTCTTCCAGGTGCTGAAAGAACAGATCCTCTATCAACCGATCCAACTTGGCCATGTCCCGCTGCGAGTTGCCGCATCCGCCGTTGGCCGGGCTGGAGCACTTATAGACGGTCCGGGCCCTGTTCCGCTTCGATGCCTTCAAGGCGATTCCGACCATTCGCCTATTGCATAGAGTTCCGTCCGTGCCGGGACGTGCGCACCGAAGAAGTCCGGAGAGAAGATACTTGCGCGTGCCCTGGCTTGTGAATTCCAAGCCTTCGTGGCGGCGCTCCATTTCGGCAATGAGGGATTCCCATTCGTCGATCGTGACTATGGCTTCCCATTGCCCCTGAATGTAGGAACCCTCTGCGTCACGCAGGGCCAGATCCTTGGGTGAGGGCGGCGCGTCCTGGTCGTCTTCGGCAGCCGCGGGGGCGCCCTCCGGATCTTCATCCGCTTCGTCGTCAGGTGCGAAGGACAGACGAAGATTGCCCCTGTAGGAAGCGATTCCCGCGACCCTCGGGGCGGTCATCATGCGCTTGATCGACTTGAGGTGCCAGCCCTTGCCCCCGGCTGGGGAGATGCCCGAATCGATGATGATCCGCGCCACGCTTGCCCAAGTCTCCCCGCTGATGAACGCGAGGATGGCCGTTCGTAGGGCTGTCGCTTCCTGAAGGTTCAGGGTGACGCGGTCCTCTTGCCATCCGAAGGGGCGGTTGGGCGGTAATCCTCGTCCCTCGTGGGCCCGTTGTCGCCGCTCACGTGCCACGCGTCGTGCGGTGTCGGCACTGCTCTTGTTGGCCATCGCTACCAATACCCGAGCCATGGCCTTGCCGTTCTCGGTCATGAGGTCCAACGCGCCCGTCACTCCGACAACGGGCCGCTTGAAGTGATCGACCAAATCGATCAAGTCTTCTAGGTCGCGAGGCTGGCGGGCTAATCGATCAAGGTCGTAAACGATGATCCCGTCGATCACACCGTCTTCGTAGTCCTGGAGCATCTGAAGGAACTCCGGGCGGATCACTCGCCAGACGCTTCGACCGTTCGGGAGCTGGATGCGCTTCTTCCGGTAGGCGCTTGTGTCGTTCTCCGGGTAGATCTTGCTGACCGTCCACCCGAGCTGCTTCGCCAGTGCCTTTACGTCCTCCGTCTGCCGTGTGACGCCCTTCTCTTCCTCGAACGGGTCGTCAGAGATCCTTACGTAGCCACCTGCACGCCGGGGCTTCCGGCTCCTCTGAACTGCCATGAGAACAACCTAGTTTGACGGGCAGCCAGGTTGATCGCCGACCACGGCGTGAAGAACGTCAGGAGGAAGAGAAGGAAGTCCTTGAAGGACGTCAGGAAGCTGTCCTTGCCGAGCAGCGCCACCACCGTGCCCGCGACCATGATCAGTGCGATGTACGCCGCCCTGCCGCGCGGCGAGAGGACCTTCTGGCCCCGGAATCCGCTGATGCTGGTCACCATCGACATGAAGCCGCCGTAGGTGTTGAGCACGTTGATCGTCAGCTTGCCGAGGGCGATCACGAAGTACAGGAACGACGCGATCAGGCCCGTGCCGCCCAGGCCGACCACGTATCCGACCTGGTTGGCGAGGAACGCCTCTCCCGCGCTCGCCGCCACCAGCACGCCGAACGTCATCGACCACTGCGAGCCGAGCGCCGACCCTGACAGGGTCCACCAGAAGGTGGCCCGCCCCGACGTCGTACGCGGCAGATAGCGCGAGTAGTCCGCGACGTAAGGGCCGAAGGCGAGCTGCCAGGACGCCGAGAGCGACACCGCGAGCAGGAACATCGGCAGGTCGAAGTGCGCGTCGTTCAGGAGTGCGGACAGGTCCACGCGGTCCAGGAGGCGGATGCCCAGGTAGATGAAGGCGAGGGCGCAGATCACGCTCGCCACTCGGCCCAGGACGTGGATCACGCGGTAGCCGACCGCCGCCACCACGGCCGTGACCACCGCGAAGATGATGATGCCGGTGGTGTCGTTCGTGTGCGTGAGCTGGGCCGTGGCCTGTCCGGCCAGGACGCTGCCGCTGGCGAAGAAGCCGACGTACATGAGGATGACGAGCAGGAGGGGTACGACGGCTCCCCGCACTCCGAACTGGGCGCGGGACTGGATCATCTGGGGCAGGCCGAGCTTCGGCCCCTGCGCGGAGTGCAGGGCCATCACGGCGCCGCCGAGCAGATTGCCCAGCAGGAGGCCGGTCACCGACCAGACCACGTCGCCGCCGAAGACGACGGCGAGTGCGCCGGTGACGACCGCGGTGATCTGGAGGTTGGCGCCGAGCCAGAGGGTGAACTGGCTGAACGCGGTGCCGTGCCGTTCGTCGTCGGGGACGACGTCGATGGAGCGCCGCTCCACGAGAGTGTCTGCCATGATCCGGGAACTCCCTGCTGCTGTACGAGCTACCTCTTGCTGGGGTGCCTGTCGGCGGGCCGGCGGGCTACTTCTTGCTGATCCCGTGCCGCGCCGCCCAGTCGTTCGCGACGTCCTCGGGGTCCTTCTTGTCCTTGTCCACCAGGCGGTTGAGTTCGGTGAGGTCCTTGGTCGTCAGGGCGTTGCCCAGGCGCCCGAGTGCCGCCCGCACCGTCGAGTCGGCCTTGCGGTCGGCGATGAGCGGGACGACGTGCTGGCCGGGGATCAGGTTCTTGGGGTCGGTGAGCACGACCCACTTCTCGGCGATGATGTCGGTGTCGGTGGTGAAGAGGTTCGCCACGTCGACATCGCCCTTGCGCAGGGCGCCCTTCACCAACGGACCCGAGGAATCAAGGGACTTGAACTCCTTGAACTCGACTCCGTAGACGTCCTTGAGGCCCACCGAGCCCACCGTGCGCTTCTTGACCTCGGGCGCCGCGCCGATGACGAGCTTGCCGTTGTGCTTCGCGAGGTCCCCGAGGGTCTTGAGGCCGTACTTGTCGGCGGTCTCCCGGGTGACGACGAAGGCGTCGGAGTCCTCGGCCTTGCCGTAGGGGAGGATCTGCAGGCCGCGCGGCAGGGCCATGGCGAGGGCGTTCTGCATCTCGCCCTCCTCGGTGGCCTTCGCCTTGGTGTCGAGGTAGTGCAGGAGCGCGCCCTGGTACTCGGGCAGGAGGTCGATGTCCCCGCCCTTGAGCGCGGGGATGAGGATCTCGCGGGTGCCGAGGTTGGGTCGGACGGTCGTCTTCACGCCCTCCGCTTCGAGAGCGGCCGCGTAGAGGTAGCCGAGTACCTGGTTCTCGGTGAAGTTGGCGGTGCCGATGGTGACGCCGTTCTTGCTGGAGCCACCGCCGGAGCCGCCGGAGCCGCCGCCGTCGAGAGAGGTGATGCCGCCGCTGCACGCGGCGAGCGCGGGGACGGAGGCCGCGGCGAAGAGTCCGCCGAGGAGTGTCCTGCGGTTGATGCTGCTGGAGGCCATCTGGTGTGCTCCTAGGCCGACTTGGCGGGGCGGTGGCGGAAGAGGGCGCGCTGCAGTGCGGAGAGCGCGAGATCGAGGACGACGGCGACGACCGCGACGAGCACGGCACCGCCGAGCACCTGCACGAGGTCGCGCTGGGCGAGCCCGTCGAAGACGTACCGGCCGAGCCCGCCGAAGGAGACGTACGCGGCGATGGTGGCCGTCGCGACGACCTGGATGAGCGCGAGCCGGAGCCCGGTCATGATCAGCGGGAGCGCGAGGGGCAGTTCGACCTGGAAGAGGACCTGGTGCCAGCGCATGCCCTGGCCGCGCGCGGCGTCCCGTACCTCCGGGTCGACGGCGGTCATCCCCGCGTAGGTGTTGGTGACGATGGAGGGGACGGCCAGCGCCACGAGGGCGATGTAGACGGGCCACATGGACAGCCCGCTGGCCAGGAAGACGAGGACGACGAGCCCGACGGTGGGCAGCGCGCGCCCGAAGCTGGAGAGGTTGATGGCGACGAAGGCACCGCGCCCGGTGTGCCCGATGAGCAGCCCGACCGGCAGCGCGATCGCGGCGGCGATCAGGGTGGCGAGCAGCGAGTACTGGAGGTGCTCGGCGAGGCGGTGCCCGATGCCGTCGGACCCGGCCCACTGTTCGCCGCTGACCAGCCAGGCGCCGAGGTCCTTGAAGAGTTCGTACATGTCACGCGCTCCTCTTGCGGCGGGTCCAGGGAGTCAGGACGTACTGGAGGGTGACGAGCAGCGCGTCCGCGACGAGCGCGAGGAGCAGGGTCAGGACCACGCCGACGATGACGGGGGTCGGGAAGTTGCGCTGGAACCCGTCGGTGAAGAGCTGGCCGAGGCCGCCGTCGCCGATGTACGTGGCCACGGAGACGAGGGAGATCGCCATGACCGTCGCGATCCGTACGCCCGCCATGATCACCGGGAGGGCGAGGGGGAGTTCGACGGTGAGGAGGGTGCGCAGGGGCCGGGTGCCCATGGCCTTGGCGGCTTCCTTCGTCTTCGCGGGGACGGAGTCGAGGCCCTCGACGGTGTTCCGCAGGAGCACGACGAGCGTGTAGATCGTCAGGCCGATGACGGTGGTGGTGCGGGTGAGCCCGCCGACCGGCAGGAGCAGCACGAAGATCGCGATGGACGGGATGGTGAACAGGACGTTCGACAGGCCGAGGAGCAGTCCGCGCAGGGGGCGCACGCGGTGGGCGACGACGGCCAGGGGGAGCGAGATGAGCAGGCCGAGGAGTACGGAGGTGAGGGCGGCCTGGAGGTGGGAGAGGGTGAGGGTGGTGAGGTCGTCGGTGTGGTCGGCTATCCACGACCAGTCGACGGTCACGGGGTGCGGTCCGCTGCGGCGGGGGCGGTGGTGGCCTCTGGGTCTGTGCCGTCCTTGGTCGCTTGCGCCCGCGCGGCGGAGCCGCACATGTCAGAGCCCCGCGCCCCTTCCAGGGGCGCCCCGTCAGGGGCGCGGGGAACTGCGCGATCAGCCCCCACCGGCCCGCAGACTGCCCGACCACTCTCGTGCGCCGCGCCCGCGTGGGCGTGGATGTCCTCCCGTGACGTCACCCCGGTCAGGGCGCCCGTCTCGTCGACCCGGGCCACGAGGCCGTTCGGGGCGGACAGGGACTCGTTCAGCGCCGACAGCAGCGAGTCCGTGTCGTGCAACGGGCGTACGGGGACGTCCGCGGCCTCGCCGTCCTTGTGCCGCCAGGTCAGCGGTGCCCCCGCCGAGTCCAAGCGCAGCGTCCACGCGCCGCCCTCCGGGGCCGGGGCCTGCGGGACCTCCGCGAGCGTCGTCAGGGAGAGCAGCTTCAGGCCGCGCTCGGCGCCCAGGAAGTCCGCGACGAAGTCGTCCGCGGGGCGGGCCAGGAGCTCGGCGGGGCTCGCGCACTGCACGAGGTGGCCGCCGGTGCGGAAGACGGCTATGCGGTCACCGAGCCGTACCGCCTCGTCGATGTCGTGCGTGACGAAGACGATGGTCTTGTTCAACTCCCGCTGGAGGCGCAGGAGTTCGTCCTGGAGCTGGGTGCGCACCACGGGGTCGACCGCGCCGAACGGCTCGTCCATCAGGAGTACCGGCGGGTCGGCGGCGAGCGCTCGGGCCACGCCGACGCGCTGCTGCTGGCCTCCGGAGAGCTGGTGCGGGTAGCGCTTCCCGGCGTCGGCGGTGAGGCCGACCGTCTCCAGGAGCTCCGCCGCCCGCGCCCGCGCCTTCCTGCGGCCCCAGCCGAGCAGCAGCGGCACCGTCGCGATGTTGTCCAGGACGGTGCGGTGCGGGAAGAGCCCGGACTGCTGGATCACGTACCCGATGGAGCGGCGGAGCTCGGCGGCGTCCTGCTCCAGGACGTCCTTGCCGCCCACCCTGATCGTCCCGGAGGTCGGATCGACCATTCGGTTGATCATGCGGAGCGTCGTCGTCTTGCCGCAACCGGAAGATCCGACGAGGACGGTCACGCCCCCTTCCGGCATCTCAAGGGTCAGGTCGTGGACCGCGGTTGTGCCGTTCGGGAAGCGCTTGTGGACCGTATCGAATTGGATCATGAGGAGTCCCTTGCCCGGCTGTATATCGTCATGCAGAGTTCTCGTTGACTGAATAGATTGTCAATAGCTTGTCCACGCCCCGGCGTAAATCACTGGTAACGAGTGGTCGCAGGGCAAGACGGAGCGTCCGGTTGAGGAGGGTTTACGAGTGATGTCGTCTCGTATCGCGGACAGGGCACCTGCCAGGGCGACCGACGACAGCGGCTCGGTCGTCGTCCTGGACGGCCGCGGACTGATGGTCGCAGATGTCGTACGCATGGCCGAATCCACCGCAAAGCCCGTTCCCGGAACGGACGGGATGAAGCGAGTCGAGGCCTCGTGGAACGCCGCGCGGGAGATCGCCTCCTGGGGTCGCGTCTACGGCCGCTCCACCGGAGTGGGCGCCAACCGGAATGAGTCCGTGCCCACCGAGGCGGCCTCCGACCACGGTCTGCGGCTGCTGCGCAGCCACGCCGGAGCGATCGGCGACGAGCTGCCCGCGCGGCAGGTGCGCGCGATGCTCGCGGTCCGCGCCAACCAGCTGCTCGCGGGCGGCGCGGGCCTGCGCCCGACCGTCGTCACGGCCCTCTGCCAGGCCCTGGAAACCGGCGCGTACCCCAGGGTCAACGAATTCGGCTCGGTCGGCACGGGCGACATCGCCGCGCTCGCGCAGATGGGCCTCGCGCTCGCGGGCGAGCACCCCTGGCAGGGAACGGGCGCCGCCCCCGCGCCGCAGCCCCTCGACAACAACGACGCCCTCGCCCTGATCAGCAGCAACGCCCTCACCCTCGGCCAGTCGGCGCTCGCCCTGCACGAACTGCGCGGCCTGATCGCGGCGACGCAGGTGGTGGCGGCGCTGACCCTGATGGCGGTCGACGGTTCGTACGAGGCGTACGCACTGCCCGTGCACGAGGCGCGGCGCCACACGGGTTCGTACATGGTCGCCGAACGGATGCGGCTGATCCTCGGCGCGCCCGACCGCCCCACGCCACCGCTCGGCCGGATCCAGGACCCGTACGGCCTGCGCTGCGTGCCGCAGATCCACGGGCCCGCGCACGACGCGGCGGACGCCCTTGAGGACGTCCTCACGGTGGAGATCAACGCGGCGGCGGAAAACCCGCTGATCTCGGCGGAGGACATGGCGGCCTACCACCACGGCGGCTTCTATCTCGCTCAACTCGCCCTGTCCCTGGACCACTTCAGGCTCGCGATGACCCAGGCGGCCCGCCTGTCGACGTCCCGTCTCTCCACGCTGAACGAACCGGGCTTCACCCGCCTTCGCCCCTTCCTCGCGGACGGTGAACCGGCGTCGTCGGGCGTGATGATCCTGGAGTACGCGGCCGGCGCGGCGCTGGGCGACCTGCGGGCCTTCTCCGCCCCCGCCTCCCTCGGCCACGCGGTGCTTTCCCGCGGCGTCGAGGAGCAGGCCAGCTTCGCCTCGCTCGCGGCGCGGCAGACGCTGCGGGCGTGCGAGGCGTACCGCCTGGTGGTGGGCTGCGAACTCGTCGCGGCGATAAGGGCGTTGAGGCAGCGGGACATGCGACTCGACCCGGAGCTGCCCGTCGGCCGGGCCTTCGAGCTCGCGGACTCGGTACTGGAGGCGGAGCTCGCCGACCGGCCGTTGACGGATGATGTGACGGCGGCAGCCGGGCTGCTCGACCGGTTCACGGAGCTGTGGTCAAACCTGGGTGAGAGTCAGGGTGTTGTGAGGGGAACGGTATGAGTGACAGTCCTGCGGCGCGGCTGCAAGTGCTCTTCGAGGGCCACCGGCTCACGCCCACGCAGCGGCGCATCGCGCACTGCATGGTGCGGCGGGCTGGGGACGTCCCCTTCCTCTCCAGCGTCGAACTGGCGGAACTTGCCGGGGTGAGCCAGCCTTCCGTCACCCGTTTCGCGGTGGCGCTCGGCTTCGACGGATACCCGGCGCTGCGCAGGCACCTGCGGGATCTCGCGCCCGCGGAGGAGGCGGGCGAGGCCTCCCTCAACGAGTACCAGCAGGCGGTCGAGGCGGAGATCGCGAACCTCCGGCACCTGGCGGAGGTGCTCGCCGACCCGGCGCCGGTGGAGCGCGCCGGGCGGCTCCTCGCCTCCTCCCGCCCGCTCCCCGTCCTAGGCCTGCGAGCCGCCGCCTCCCAGGCGTACGGCTTCTCGTACTTCGCGGCGAAGGTCCACCCCGACGTACGCCTCCTCGACGAGGGCGGCACGATGCTCGCCGACCGGATCGACGCGGCGGTACGGGCGGGAGCCTCGGCCCTCCTCTGCTTCGCGCTGCCTCGGCATCCGCGGGAGGTGGTGGACGCGCTGGCTTACGCGCAGGCTGCGGGGCTCTCCGTGGTGACGGTGGCGGACTCGGCGTTCGCCCCTGTCGCGGCGCACTCCGACCTCCTCCTCCCGGCGGCGGTCGGAACGGGCCTCGCCTTCGACACGGCGTGCGCGCCGATGCTGCTGGGGCGGGTGCTCCTGGAGGCGATGTGCGACGGGCTGCCTGATGCGCAGGCGCGGCTTGAGGAGTTTGATGCGGGGGCGGCGGCGCGGGGGTTGTTCGTGGAGTAGGGACAACCGGGCGGCCCCGGCGCCAACTCGACGCCGGGGCACCAAAGCCCCCCGCCCTGGCAGCCGGCAACCCTCAGTCCTCGCCCCGCGTCTTCATCACCACCTTGTTGACCACCCAGAGGCCGACCCCGATGGCGACGAGGATGCCCGCCCGGATGTAGACCTCCGCGGGCCGGTCCGCCAGGGGGCTCGCCAGGATCAGGGCGGTGATCGCGCCAAGCACCGGCAGCACCGTCGGCGTACGGAAGTGCTCGTGGTCCACCCGGTCCCTGCGCAGGACCAGGACCGACACATTGACCACCGCGAACACGCACAGCAGCAGGAACGCCGTCGTGTCGCCGAGGCCCTCGATCTCGCCCGTCGACACCAGGCCGACGGCGAGGAGCGAGACGAAGACGATGCCCACCCAGGGCGTCTTGCGGCGGGCCAGGACCCGGCCCATCGCGCGCGGCAGGATGCGCTCGTTGGCCATGCCGTAACAGAGCCGCGAGGCCATCATGATGTTGATCAGCGCCGAGTTGGTGACCGCGAACAGGGCGATCAGGGCGAAGAGTTTGTGCGGGAAGTCGATGCCGCCCGCTTTCACGACCTCCAGGAGCGGACCGCTCGATCCCTCAAGCACCTTGTAGTCCACGAGCAGCGACGACACCAGCGCCACCAGGACGTAGATCGTGCCCGTCACCGCGACACCGATGAAGATCGCCCGCGGGAACGTACGTGTCGGATCCTTCGTCTCCTCGGCCATGTTCACCGAGTCCTCGAAGCCGACGAACGCGAAGAAGCCGAGCGCGGTCGCCCCGAGGATGCCGGTGAGCAGCGCGTAGCCCGTGCCGCCCCCCGGGGATTCGAAGTCTGTGAGGCGCCCGGGATCCCCGTCCCCGCTCAGGACCGCGTACGCGCCGATCGCGAGGATGATGACCAGGCCCGTCAGCTCGACGAGCGTGAGGACCACGTTCGTCTTCACCGACTCGGCGACGCCCCGCAGGTTCAGCGCCGCGAGCGCGAGGATGAAGAGGATCGCGATCAGCGTCGGCGGGAGCGCGTCGCTCGTCAGCTCGCTCAGGTAGTCGCCGCTGAAGGCGCGCGCCGCCGCGCTCGCCGACGAGAGCCCCGATGCCATCACCATGAACGCGACGATGAAGGTGAGGAAGGGGACCTTGAAGGCCTTCTGCGTGTAGAGCGCGGCGCCCGCCGCCTTCGGATACTTGCCGACCAGCTCCACGTACGACGCCGCCGTCAGGATCGCCACGACGAAGCCGATCGCGAACGGCAGCCACAGCGCGCCGCCGACCTTCCCCGCGACCTTGCCGGTGGTGGCGTAGATGCCGGTGCCGAGGATGTCGCCGATCACGAAGAGGATCAGGAGCTTGGGGCCGATCGCGCGGTGCAGCGCGGGCTCTCCGGAGGGTGGCGGTGTATCGGTGGCCGTGCCGGATGTCGTCACAGGATCATCTCCCCCGAGGGTGTGCCTGGAGGGAGCATCTGCCCCGGAAGCCCGGCGAGGATGCGGGAGTTGAGGAACTTCAGAGGTCGCGCAGCGCGTCCCGCTGTCCACCCCCCGACTCGGCGACGATCTCCTCCAGGGTCTGCGGCTCCCGCACGGTGGCGAAGGTGACCTCTTCGCCCGGGCCCGCGGAGAAGCCGTAAATGCCGGGCCGGGCCAGGCTGTTGTACGAGTAGTGGTGCGCGAAGTAGTACGCGCCCGTGTCGAGCACCGCCGCGTAGTCGCCCTGTTCAAGGAGCGGCAGCGGGCGGTTCTCGGCGAGCAGGTCGCCCGCGAAGCAGGCAGGGCCCGCGATGTCCTGACCGACGGGCGGGCCGCTCTTGGCCCGCCCCTTCGCGTCGTACGCGGCGATCCGCAGCGGCCAGGTCGCGGGCGCGTACACCGTGCGCGCCGCCACCTGGACGCCCGCGTGCGTCACCGCGACGGGCCGGGAGCCCGCCGACTTGGCGTACTCGACGCGGGCCAGGATCGTGCCGTGCTTGGCGAGCAGCGAGCGGCCGAACTCGGTGACCAGGCCGTAGCGCCCGTCGAGCAGCCCCGGCACGCGGGACTTCAGGCGGCGCGCGTACTGCGCGTGCGTCGGGGTCTCCTCGTCCGAGCCGAAGTTGACGGGCAGGCCGCCGCCGATGTCGATGGTGTCGATCTGCTGCCGGCCGGCCCGTTCGTTGATCTCCTCGGCCAGTTCGTACGTCGCCGACACACCCCGCACCATCAGTTCCAGCGGCATGCCCTGTGATCCCGAGTGGGCGTGCAGGCGGGTCAGCCAGGGGCGGTCGAGATAAGCCTGGACGATCCACTCGCGGGCGCCCTCGTCGTGCAGCGCGACGCCGAACTTGGAGGTCGCGGTCGCGGTGGACAGGGCTCCGATGGAACCGCCGCCGATCTGTGGGTTCACGCGCAGGCCGATGGGCGAGACGGTGGGCGCCGACCGCGTCATCGCGTCGATGCGGGCGAGTTCCTGCGGGTTGTCCGCGTTCACCGCGATGCCGAGTGCGAGGGCCTCGCGCAGCTCGGCGGGGGTCTTCGCGGGCGAGTCCAGGACGGTGTGCGTGGGCGGCACCCCGGCGGCCCGCGCCAGGGCCAGCTCGCCGGGGCTCGCCACCTCGGCGCCGATGCCCGCGTCGCGAAGGAGCCGCAGGACCGGGACCAGGGGCGACGCCTTCACCGCGAAGGCGTGCAGGACGGGCGTGCCGGGCGGTGTGACCGCCTCGAAGGCGGCGCGCAGGGCGGCGGCGGACGTGCGGATGCCGGTGACGTCCAGGAGGCCGACGATGGGGGACGCGGGGTCGAGGAGGCCCTGTTCCACGGCGGCGCGGACGGCCTGATCACGCCGTGCGGCCGGGTCGGCGGGCGCCTCCTGGCCCGCGTCGGATGCGTGTGCGGTCTCCGTGCCCTGATCGCTCATGCGTTCCAGCCAATCATCCGCGACGCGGTATCGCTGCCCCGTCAACGTATTGACTAGCTCTATTCAACATCGCAGGATGTGAATAACAAGGTCACAGCAGAGCACCACGAGCAGACCACCAGCAGAGCTTTACGCGAGGAGGCACCGCCATGTCAGGACCCCGCCCCGTACGGGCACCGCGCGGTACGGAACTGAGCGCCCTGGGATGGCAGCAGGAAGCCGCCCTGCGCATGCTGCAGAACAACCTCGACCCCGAGGTCGCCGAGCACCCCGACAAGCTCGTCGTCTACGGCGGCACCGGCAAGGCCGCCCGCGACTGGCGCTCCTTCGACGCGATGGTGCGCACCCTCAAGACCCTCAAGCAGGACGAGACGATGCTCGTCCAGTCCGGCCGCCCCGTCGGCGTCATGCAGACCCACGAGTGGGCCCCGCGTGTCCTGATCGCCAACTCGAACCTCGTGGGCGACTGGGCGAACTGGGAGGAGTTCCGGCGCCTTGAGGCCCTCGGCCTCACGATGTACGGCCAGATGACGGCAGGATCCTGGATCTACATCGGCACGCAGGGCATCCTCCAGGGCACGTACGAGACTTTCGCGGCAGTGGCGGCGAAGAAGTTCAACGGCACCCTCGCGGGCACGATCACCCTCACCGCAGGCCTCGGCGGCATGGGCGGCGCCCAGCCGCTCGCCGTCACCATGAACGACGGCGTCGCGATCTGTATCGACGTCGACCCGCGCGCCATCGAGCGCCGCATCGAGCACAAGTACCTGGACGTGAAGGCCGACAACCTGGCCCACGCCCTCCAGCTCGCGGTCGAGGCCCGTGACGCCCGTCGCCCCCTCTCCATCGGCCTGCTCGGCAACGCGGCCGACCTGCTGCCGCGCATGCTCGCCGACGGCGCCCCCATCGACATCGTCACCGACCAGACCTCGGCCCACGACCCGCTCGCGTACCTCCCCACCGGCGTCGACTTCGACGACATGGCGTCGTACGCGGCCAAGGACCCGGCGGGCTTCACCACCCGCGCCCGTGAGTCCATGGCCAAGCACGTCGAGGCGATGGTCGGCTTCATGGACGCGGGCGCGGAGGTCTTCGACTACGGGAACTCGATCCGCGGAGAGGCCCAACTCGCGGGCTACGACCGCGCGTTCGCCTTCCCCGGCTTCGTCCCCGCCTACATCCGGCCCCTCTTCTGCGAGGGCAAGGGCCCGTTCCGCTGGGCGGCGCTCTCGGGTGAGGCCTCGGACATCCACAAGACGGACAAGGCGCTCCTCGATCTCTTCCCCGAGAACGAGTCCCTGCACCGCTGGATCAAGATGGCGGGCGAGCGCGTCCACTTCCAGGGCCTCCCCGCCCGCATCTGCTGGCTCGGCCAGGGTGAGCGCGACAAGGCGGGCGACATGTTCAACGACATGGTCGGCAACGGCACCCTCGCCGCCCCGCTCGCGATCGGCCGCGACCACCTCGACTGCGGCTCGGTGGCATCCCCGTACCGCGAGACGGAAGCCATGCTGGACGGCTCGGACGCGATCGCCGACTGGCCGCTCCTGAACGCCATGGTGAACGTCGCGTCGGGCGCCTCCTGGGTCTCCATCCACCACGGCGGCGGCGTCGGCATGGGCCGCTCCATCCACGCGGGCCAGGTCTCGGTCGCCGACGGCACGGCGCTGGCGGGCGAGAAGATCCGCCGCGTCCTGACCAACGACCCCGGAATGGGCGTCATCCGGCACGTCGACGCCGGCTACGACATCGCGGAGTCGGTGGCGGACGAGAAGGGCGTACGGATTCCGATGCGGGAGGGTGGCGAGGCGTGAGCGATCAGGCCGCCCAGCCCACCGGACAGGCCCCGTCCTTCCAGGAGATGTGGCGGGAGTTGCGCCCTATCGGGCGGAACGGCGACTCCGGGGGCTACCGCCGTTACGCCTGGACCGGCGCGGACACCGACTGCCGAGCCTGGTTCAAGGCCCAGGCGGAAAGCAGGGGCCTGACCTACGAACTGGACCGCAACGGCAACCAGTGGGCATGGTTGGGCGACCCGAGCCAAGGGAACGCGGTCGTCACCGGCTCCCACCTGGACTCCGTTCCGGACGGCGGCGCCTTCGACGGGCCCCTCGGGGTCGTCTCCGCCTTCGCGGCGCTGGACGAACTCCGCGCAAGGAAGGCCGCGTTCAGGCGCCCCCTCGCCATCACCAACTTCGGCGACGAAGAGGGCGCCCGCTTCGGCCTGGCCTGCGTGGGCTCACGCCTGACGGCGGGCAAGCTGACCGTCGATGCCGCCCAGCGGCTGACGGACGCCGACGGAGTCACCCTGCCGCAGGCGATGGAGGCGGCCGGTTACGACCCGGAGGCCATCGGCCCCGACCCCGAACGCCTCGCCCGCATCGGGGCGTTCGTGGAGCTCCACCTGGAGCAGGGCCGCGCCCTCGACCTCTCCGGCGACCCGGTGGGCATCGCGTCCGCCATCTGGCCGCACGGCCGCTGGCGCTTCGACTTCAGGGGCGAGGCCAACCACGCGGGCACCACCCGCCTGGTGGACCGCCGCGACCCGATGCTCACGTACGCGGAGACGGTCCTCGCCGCACGCAGGGAAGCCGAACTGGCGGGCGCGGTGGCGACGTTCGGCAAGATCTCGGTCGAGCCGAACGGCGTCAACGCGATCCCGTCCCTGGTCCGGGGCTGGCTGGACTCCCGCGCGGCCGACCAGTCCACCCTCGACACGGTCGTGACGGGCATCGAGAAGGCGGCCCGTGAGTACGCGGACCGGCACGGCATCGACCTCGACGTCGTACGCGAGTCCTTCACGCCGGTGGTCGAGTTCGAGCACGCCCTGCGGGACGAACTGGGCACGATCCTCGGCGGCGGCACGGGCAGGAGCGTCCCCGTCCTGGGAACGGGCGCCGGACACGACGCGGGTATTTTGTCCGAATCGATCCCCGCCGCCATGCTGTTCGTGCGGAACCCCACGGGCATCTCGCACTCCCCGGCCGAGTTCGCCGCCGAGGACGACTGTGTGGCCGGGGTGACCGCACTGGCCGACGTACTGGAAGGGCTGGCGTGCAGGTGACGACGGAGACTTACTGGCTGGAGCATGCCTGGCTGGACACGAATGTCGAGCCGGGGGTCGCGGTCGATGTGACGGGCGACCGCATCACGGCCGTCCGCAAGGACGTCGAAGCGCCGCCGCCCGGCGCGACGGTGCTGCGCGGCCTGACGCTCCCAGGCCTGGCGAACGCCCACTCGCACGCCTTCCACCGGGCCCTGCGCGGCACGGTCCAGGTCGGCTCCGGCACGTTCTGGACGTGGCGCGAGGTCATGTACTCGGTGGCGGACCGTCTGACGCCCGAGACGTACCACGCGCTGGCCCGCGCGGTGTACGCGGAGATGGCCCTCGCGGGCATCACCACGGTCGGCGAGTTCCACTACCTGCACCACGCGCCGGGCGGTGTCGCTTATGCCGACCCGAACGCGATGGGCGAGGCGCTGATCGAGGCGGCGTCGGAAGCGGGCATCCGCATCACACTTCTCGACACGGCGTACGTGGCGTCCGGACTCCTGACGGAGTCACGGGGCGAGCCCCCGAACCGCCACCAGCTGCGCTTCTCCGACGTCACGACGGAGGCGTGGGCGGAGAGGGCATCGGCCCTGAAGGACCGCGAGCACGCGCGCGTGGGCGCGGCGATCCACTCCGTACGGGCAGTGCCCGCACGGCAGTTGGGCGTGGTGGCGGAATGGGCTTCAGCTCGTCGGGCACCGCTCCACGTACACCTCTCCGAGCAGACGGCGGAGAACGAGGCGTGCCAGGCGGTGCACGGCCGTACGCCTACGCGCCTCTTGGCGGACCACGGGGTTCTGGGGCCCCGCACGACGGGCGTGCACAACACGCACCTCACGGACGAGGACATCGCCCTGCTCGGCCGTACTGGGACGGGTACGTGCATGTGCCCCACGACGGAGCGCGACCTGGCGGACGGCATCGGCCCGGCGGTACGCCTCCAGCAGGCGGGCAGCCCGCTGTCCCTGGGCAGCGACAGCCACGCGGTGATCGACATCCTCGAAGAGGCACGGGCGATGGAGCTGAACGAGCGCCTGCGCTCGCACACCCGGGGCCACTGGACGGCGGCGGCGCTGCTGCGGGCGGCTTCGGCGGACGGGCATGCGGCGCTCGGCTGGCCGGATGCGGGCGTCATCGAGGCGGGCGCGCTGGCCGACTTCGCCACCGTGGCCCTCGACTCGGTCCGCACGGCGGGCCCGCTGCCTCGCCTCGCGGCGGAGACGGCGGTGTTCGCGGCGACGTCGGCGGACGTGCGGCACACGGTGGTGGGGGGCCGCCATGTCGTACGGGACGGGGTCCATGCCTTGGTCCCCGACGTTCCGTCAGCTCTGACGGAGGCGATCGCCGCGCTGCGAGATTGAGCCAGCGGTCCTGCACCGCCGCGGACCTTCCCTCCCACCCACCCGATCACCCGGCAGCTTCGCCCGCACCGAACGAGCCTTTCCCACCCACCCACCCGATCACCCGGCAGCTTCGCCCGCACCGAACGAGCTTTTCCCGCCCGCCCGATTGCCCGGCAGTTGCCCGCCCACTCGGCGAAGTCTTCTCAGCCCGTCCGGCGTTTGAGGACGAGCTCGGCGGAGCCGGTGATGACGGCCACCATCGGTCCCGGCGGAGCCGGGTTTTCGGGAAGGGGCGGGATCGGGGAAAGAGAACCCGCTCGAACCCCAGCCACCACGGAGCCCTCCATGCCCACCACCCTCATCACCAACATCGCCAGCCTCGTCACGAACGACCCCTCCCAGGGGGACGGAACCCCCCTGGGCCTCCTGAAGGACGCGGCCGTCGTCATCGACGGCGACCGCATCGCCTGGGCAGGCCCCGCCGCCAAGGCCCCCGCAGCCGACACGACCCACGACGCACAGGGCCGCGCGGCCATCCCCGGCTTCGTCGACTCCCACTCCCACCTCGTCTTCGCAGGCGACCGCACCCAGGAGTTCAACGCCCGCATGTCGGGCCGCGCCTACTCCGCGGGAGGCATCCGTACCACCGTCGCCGCAACCCGAGCCGCCACCGACGCGACGCTCGAAGCGAACCTCACGCACTACCTCCGCGAGGCCCTCCGCCAGGGCACCACCACCTTCGAGACGAAGTCGGGCTACGGCCTCAACACCGAGGACGAGGCCCGAGCGCTCCGCATCGCGGCCCGCCACACGGACGAAGTCACGTTCATGGGCGCGCACATCGTCTCCCCGGACTACGCGGAGGACCCGGCCGCGTACGTCGAACTCGTCACCGGCGAGATGCTGGACGCCTGCGCCCCCCACGCCCGCTGGATCGACGTCTTCTGCGAGAAGGGCGCCTTCGACGGCGACCAGGCCCGCGCGATCCTCACGGCGGGCAAGGCCAAGGGCCTGCACCCCCGCATCCACGCGAACCAGCTCTCGTACGGCCCCGGCGTACAGCTCGCCGTGGAACTGGACGCGGCATCGGCGGACCACTGCACGCACCTCACGGACGCGGACGTGGACGCCCTCGCGAACAGCGACACGGTGGCCACCCTCCTTCCCGGCGCCGAGTTCTCCACCCGAGCCGAGTGGCCGGACGCCCGCCGCATCCTCGACGCGGGCGCAACTGTCGCCCTCTCCACGGACTGCAACCCGGGCAGCTCCTTCACTTCCTCCGTTCCCTTCTGCATCGCCCTCGCCGTACGGGACATGGGCATGACCCCGGACGAGGCCATCTGGTCCGCCACGGCGGGCGGCGCGGCGGCCCTGCGCCGCACGGACGTCGGTTTCGTACGCGAAGGGGCCCGCGCCGACCTGGCTTTGCTCGACGCCCCGAGCCATGTCCACCTGGCTTACCGGCCGGGGGTTCCGCTGGTCAGTGAGGTGTGGCAGCGGGGCGTCCGGCTCTGAAAGGGGCCGGCCCCGGATCCGCTACGGGTGCGGCCCGAACTGGCCGTTGCAGGAAAGTCCCGATGACGCGCCGTGCGGCGTGGTGCGGGCCGGGACTTTCCTGCAACGGGTAATCACTGCGCCCCTTTAGAGGGCCAGTTCGCCCTTTGCGAGGGCGGTGACGAAGGGGGCCCAAGCGGTAGCGGGGAGCGTGAGGGTCGGGCCGTCCGTGACCTTGGAGTCCCGGACGGGGACGACGCCGGGGAGGCCGTCGGCAACTTCGACGCAGTCGCCGCCGGAGCCGGCGGGCGGTGACGACGAGGCGGGGCGCGGCCTGGCCCTGCTCGACGCGGTCTCGCTGCGCTGGGGCGTGGAGCAGGGGCCGGACAGCAAGACCGTCTGGTGCGAGTTGGGGGAGGGCTAGGTGCCGAACCGCTTTCCCGGCGGGCCTCTCGCCCAGCTTCTCGCCCGCCTTCTCGTCCGGCTCCTGCCCGGCACAGGCGCCCGTCGCGCCCCCGTCACGACCGAGGCGCCCCCGCCGGGGCCAGCGGGGGCCCGGCCCCGCCCAGGCCCCCGCGCCGGGGGCCTCCCGCGCAGCCCGTACGCGCGCGAAGTCACCGAGGGCGGCCCCATCGACGTCAGCGGCGCCCCTCTCACCCGCCCCTACTACCGCGCCGCCGAACGGCGCCTGTCCCAGGCGGAACGGCGGCTGGCGCTCGCCCTCGCGCTGGAGGGCGTGGACTACGGTCCGGCGGTCATTCACGGGGTGGCACTGCCCGCCTGAAGCGTTTGTCCGCACCCCTGCGCCGTGCGGCATCCTGACCCCATGAAGACCATCGGCCTCATCGGCGGCATGAGCTGGGAGTCGAGCGCCGAGTACTACCGGCTGCTCAACGAACTCGTACGGGAGCGTCTCGGCGGGCTGCACTCCGCCCGTTGCGTGCTGTGCTCGCCCGCGCCGCCAAGGGGGTCGAGTCGGCCGGTGCCGACCTGGTGCTGATCTGCACCAACACCATGCACAAGGTCGCTGAACAGGTCCAGGAGGCCCTCTCCGTGCCGCTCCTGCATCTCGCGGACGCGACCGCCGACGCGGTGCTGCGGGGCGGCGTAGGGCGCGTAGGGCTGCTCGGGACCGCGTTCACCATGGAGCAGGACTTCTACCGGGACCGGCTCGCCGCGCGCGGGCTCGACGTCCTGGTTCCGGGTGCGTGAGGAGTCTCGCGTTGGGTACCAGAGGGTCATCGGCGATCTCGTACGGGAAGGAGCCGAGGGAGTGATTCTCGGCTGCACCGAGATCGAGCTGCTCATCGGGCAGGAGCACAGCCCGGTGCCGGTCTTCCCGACGACGAGGCTGCACGCACAGGCGGCGGTGGAGGCGGCGCTGTAGCGCACCTTGAAACAAGAACCAGAACAAGAACCAAGAACAACGACCCGCCTCCCCCAGGCTGACGGGGCGAACGAAACAACCCACCCGTCTACCCCAGGACGCGGGGTAAACGGGTGGGTGGGTGGGAGTGATCCGCCGCGAAGCGGCGGTCCAGGAGCCCGTAAAAACGCCGAGCGGCGAGAAACCTCACTCGTCGACAGTCAATCCCTTGCGGAGCTTGACGAGAGTGCGCGACAGCAGTCGCGAGACGTGCATCTGCGAGATGCCCAGCTCCTCGCCTATCTCCGACTGCGTCATGTTGGCGACGAAGCGGAGCGAGAGGATCTTCCGGTCGCGCGGCGGCAGTTCGGCGATCAGCGGCTTCAACGACTCGACGTACTCGATGCCTTCGAGCCCGTGGTCCTCGTAGCCGATCCGGTCCGCGAGCGCGCCCTCGGAGTCGTCCTCCTCGGGCTGGGCGTCCAGCGAGCTGGCCGTGTAGGCGTTGGACGCCGCCATGCCTTCGACGACCTCGTCGTTGGAGATGCCCAGGCGCTCGGCGAGCTCGCCCACCGTGGGGGCGCGATCGAATTGCTGGGCGAGTTCGTCGCCCGCCTTGGCGAGGTCCAGTCGGAGTTCCTGAAGGCGGCGCGGGACGCGCACCGACCAACTCGTGTCGCGGAAGAAGCGCTTGATCTCGCCGACGATGGTCGGCATCGCGAAGGTGGGGAACTCGACGCCTCGGCTGAGCTCGAAGCGGTCGATCGCCTTGATCAGGCCGATGGTGCCGACCTGGATGATGTCCTCCATGGGCTCGCTGCGGGAGCGGAACCGGGAGGCGGCGAACTTGACCAGGGCGAGGTTGAGTTCGACGAGGGTGTTGCGGACGTACGCGTACTCGTGCGTGCCTTCCTCGAGCGATTCGAGGCGTTCGAAGAGGGTCTTGGAAAGAGCCCTCGCATCCAGCGGGCCCACCTCGTCGAACGGCGGGATCTCGGGCAGATCGGAGAGCCCTTCGAGGGCTTCCGTCTCCGCCACGGTCTCCGTCGCGGTCTCCGCCACGGCCGTCAGGGCCGGAAGTTCTTCCGGCGCGGATTCCGTGCGGGGACCCGGGATCTCGGTCTCGATACCGTGAGGTGAGAGTGTCGACGTCGCTCGGTCAGTGCGCGATTCGTCGAGCCGGGGTGACATGGTGTCCTCCATCGTTCTCGGCATATGGCTGCCGATGCCAATACGTGCACTGCGGTGTGCGGCGCCTCCAAAGCCGTCCGTGTTGATTACTGTCTCTTCTACCCCTACCCGTTTCCACAGGCCGGTCGCAAGTGCGTTGTGTTCCTAAATGTCCGATTCCGGGGGGATGTTCGGGTACCCGAGGGCGCGTGGAAGGCGTAATGTTCAGGGGCGTCATCAACAGCCACGACGGTCGGAAGTGAGTGACGGAATGGACCGCGGGACAGTCGGTAGCGCGCATCGGGGCCGACTTCTGGTCGAAGTCCGGGCCGAGGGCCGGAGCGCCGTCGTGACTCCGGCGGGTGAGTTGGATCACCACACCGCCGATTTGTTGCGTGAGCCACTCGAGGCCTGCCTCGACGACGGCTTCTCGCGACTGGTCGTCGACTGTTCGCGACTGGAGTTCATGGACTCCACCGGACTCAATGTCCTACTGGGGGCCCGGCTGAAAGCCGAGGCCGCGGGAGGTGGGGTGCATCTGGCGGGGATGCTGCCGGTGGTGGCCCGGGTCTTCGAGATCACCGGAGCCGACGCGGTCTTCACTGTCCACGAGACGCTCGCGGCGGCGCTGGCCGACTGACCGGGCGGCCCGCTGACGGAGCGTACTCAACAGTTACGCGTCAGTTGTCTCTATGTGATCACCGCGTTACCAGCGTCACACGGGTCGCGTCGAACAAGTGGGTGTTCTCACGGTTCGGCCGGGCAGGAGACACCCTGGATCCGTCGACAGCGGTCCGCGAATCAAACGTTGCCAAATCAACAGCAGGAACGGCCGAGCAGCCGATGATCCCTCTTGGAGCCCCGCTACTTGTCCAGTTCCTTGTCCAGAGTCCTCTTGTCGGTGAGGTGAAGCGCTGATGAGCACCACCCGGCCTTGCTCGCCGGGCGACCGCGGCCCGGAGTACGAGGCCGTTGTCGCGGCCGCTCCCGCGGACCAGGCCGCCTCGGCGGCCACCGGCCGTCAGGGGCGCCAGGTCCGCAGGCTGAGCCTCGACGGCGCGAGCGGCATCGTGCCCCTCGCCCGGGACTTCGCGCGCCAGGCGCTGCAGGCCTGGGGCTGGCTGCCCGCGGCGGGCGCCGATCAGCGGGCGGCCGCGGAGGACGTCCTCCTCGTCGTGTCCGAGCTGGTGACCAATGCCTGCCTGCACGCCGAGGGCCCCGACGAGCTCTGGCTCTCCTCCGACAGCAAGGTGCTGCGGATAGAGGTGTCCGACCGCGGCGCCGGTCAGCCCGCGCCCCGTACCCCGCACCGCGTCGGCCGCCCCGGCGGGCACGGGATGTTCATAGTCCAGCGGCTCTGCCTGGACTGGGGGGTCGTCCGCACCCCGGGGGTGTCGGGCAAGACGGTGTGGGCCGAGCTGAGCGCGCCCGTGTAGGGCCCGCTCAGCTCCCCCTTGGGTTACCCACGGTTCGTATGCGCGCCGGATCACTGAAGATCCGGCGCGTTCTTTGTCTTCCCTCGGCAAGGCCCCGGGCGTACCTTGAGCGCCCAATCTGATGTGCCGTCAGTAAATCCGCACCGCGGCACGCCACGACCGGCATGAGGGGAACTCGAGGTGTCGTACCAGAAACGAAGGGCCGCGCTCGCGCTTGCCACGGCCTTGGCCGGCGGCTCGGCGGTGCTGATGGCCGCCCCCGCCGCGCAGGCCGAGGTCCAGGACGTCAACTACCAGTGCAAGACGCCCATCGGCAACAAGGGCGCGGTCTCGCCGATCGATATCAAGAGCGTCAAGAGCGGCAGCGGCTACAAACTCACCATGTCCTTCCAGAAGGGCGTCTCATCCAGCCCCGTGGAGCTGGGCAAGGGCGCGATGAAGCCGAGCGCGCTCATCAAACTGGGCGGCGCGGAGAGCGGCACGGTGCCGGTGTCCGGAGCGCCCAACGACAAGGCGATCCCCGCCAACACCCCCATCAAGATCAGCGACCTGACGGGGACGTACACGCCGAAGAAGAGCGGCAACGTCACCTTCACCGCGGGTGTCCTGACCATCAAGGCGCTCGGCACGACGACGACGTGCACGCCGTCCAACAGCCCCAAGCCCTCGCTCTCGCTGGACGTGAAGGGCTCCGGCGGCGGAGGAACGACCGGCGGCTCCGGCGGATCCGGTGACGACAGCGGCTCGGGCGGTTCGGCCAGCGCCCCCTCGGGCGGCGACGAGCTCCCGCAGACCGGCCCCGCGGACTCCGCGATCGCGCTCGGCACCCTCGGCGGCACGGTGCTGCTCGCGGGCGCGGCAGGCACGCTCTGGCTGACCCGCAGGAACCAGGCGGCCCGGTCGCGCTAGGCGCGGTGCGCGGCGTCGCGGGGACGCGGTGACCGCGCGCGCCCCGTCCGACCGCCGCGTACGACGCGTTCGACGCGTGCCGAGCGTACGAAGATCCAGGAGCCGCCGATGCCGTCGCTGCTGTCCGTTGCCCGTGCTCTCACCGTGGTCGTGGCCTTACTGGTGACGGGCGCGGCGCCGGCGACTCCGGTGTTCGCCGACGATTCCGGAGCGTGGTCCGTCGCGCCCTCCGCGGGAGGAGGGACACGGCCGGCGAAGGACGGGCGGCCCTACTTCTACGTGGAGGGCACGCCTGGCTCCGTCCTGGAGGACACGGTGACGGTCACCAATCCGGGGTCGAAGCCGCGCACGGTGGAGCTGAGCGGCGCGGACGCGGACAACACCAAGGGCGGCGCGTTCACGCTGGAGCGGGGCAGGCCGAAGGACACCGGCTCCTGGATCACTTTCGCCGAGCGCAAGGTGAAGGTGCCGCCGCGCACCCGCGCCGAGGTGCCGTTCAGCGTGAGCGTCCCCGAGAGCGCGGTGCCGGGCGACCACCCCGGGGCGATCGTCGCGAGGGAGAGCGGCCGTGAGGGCGGCCGGGACGCCGGGGTCCGCGTGCATCTGCGGGTGAGCGGTCCGACGCTGTCCGCGCTCACGGTCGAGCGCGTGAAGGCCGAGGGCGAGCGCATCTCGTACGACGTCGTCAACCGCGGCAACACGGTCCTGACCCCCAGGCTCAAGGTCCACGCGGAGGGACTCTTCGGCCCGCTGCTCGACCGGGGGCCCCGCACGCTTCCGGTGGAACTCCTGCCCGGCCGCAGGGTCACCCTGACGGAACCGTGGACGGACGCCCCCGCGCTCGACTCCGTCGAGGTCACGCTCACGGTGACGGCGGCGGACGGAGCCCACGACAAGGCGAAGGCATCGACCCGCTTCGTGCCGTGGGGAGCGGTGGCGGGGGCCGGGGCCGGGGTGCTCGGCCTCGTGGCGGCGGGCGTCTGGTTCGTACGCAGACGCGGGGTCATCGGGGCGCCACCACGGGATGAGCCCGAACAGAGCGGTACGGAACTGGAGTTGGCGGGAGCGGGCACGGGAAGGGGCGAGCAACTGTGAACGTCGAGCGGCCCGCGTTGTGGGCAGTCAAGCGGTACATCGCCGGGGCCGCCGTGCTGGCGGCCCTGGCCTTCTCGCTGCTCCCGGCGGCGGGGGCCACCGCCGCCGAGAAACCCACTGTCACCCTCTCCAAGGCCGAGGCGGGCAAGGGCGGCGACATCACCGTCAAGGGCGCGGGGTGGCGAAAGAACGCCCTGCTGATGATGCTGATCTGCGGCCAGTCCACCCCGGGCAAAGGCGTGCCCGGCGGCACGAACTCCTGCGCCAACGACACGGGCCGCGCCGTCACCACGGACGGCAAGGGAGCCTTCAGCAAGAAACTCCCCGTGGCGGAGCCCCCCAAGCCCTGCCCCTGCGTGGTCCACGTGGCCACGGTGACGGGGGACAAGGCGCAGGCGGACGCCGCCTTCAAGGTCGCGGGCCACCCCGTGAAGCCCCTGCCCGAGCAGCAGGGCGGCGGAAAGCTGTCCGTCCTCACCGACACCCAGCTGGAAGGCTCCAGCGGCGTACTGACCTGGTTCGGCGCCCCGCCGTCCCGCAAGTTCGTCTTCACCGTGGGCAACGTCGGCGCGGCCCCGGTCAAGGACCCGGTCTTCCAAGTGGGCACCTCCCACGGCGTGTTCGCCCCGCAGTGGGAGGAACAGCAGTGGCGCGGCACGATAGCCCCGGGCAAGAAGGCCCAGATCAAGCTCCCGGTCGAGCTCTCGGCCGGTGCGCACGGCAACTACCTCGTCTCCCTGAAGTTCGGCGGCAAGGTCCTCGCCGAGCAGCCGTGGGGCGTCGGCCGCCCGTGGGGCGTCACCGTCTTCTGGATCCTGCTCTGCGTCGTCGTGCCGGCCGCCGTCTTCCGCATCGGCATGGCGGTGGTGGACAAGCTCAAGCCGGGCCGCCGCCGGGGCGGCCGCGGCTCCCGCCCGGCCGGACGGCACCGCACCGGCAGGATCGCCGAACTCACCGACCGGCTACCGAAGTTGAGGCTTCCCCAGGGGGCGGTCGCGGCGGACGAGGCGGCCCGTACGCCACGTACGAAACCGTCCCGTGAGCCCGGCAAGGGCACCGGCACCGCCACGAACACGGGCACTCTCCCGTGGTTCACCCCTGACACAGACCCCGGCGCCGGGACCGCACCCGCAGCCGGACAGCTCTCCGCACCGTCAGAGAACAGCCCGACGACGAAGGGAAACACGTGATCAGCACACGACGGAGAGCGGGCGCGGCCTCGGTCTCGCTGCTGCTCGGCGGGGCGGGCATCCTGCTGGGCGCGGGTCCGGCGCAGGCGGCCGAGGTGGCGTACAAGACGGAGTGCATACCGCCGTCGATCTCGGGCCTTCCACCCGTGCAGGGCACCACGAAGGTGGAGATCACCGCGCCGGCCACCGCGAAGGTGGGCGACGAGGTCGAGGTCGTATGGAAGACGACGCAGGCCGCGTCCAAGAACCCGGACGTCCTCGACCTGGAGAAGGACACGGTGAAGCCGACCGGCACCATCAAGCTGGGCGGCGGCCAGACCGGTGACCTGGCGGTGGCGGGCGAGCGGGTCAATCCGCCGATCAAGAAGAACAGTCCGATGGTCCTGTCCGACATGAAGGGCAAGCTGAAGCTGACCAAGGCGGGCGACGTCACGCTCACCCCGGGCGCGTACAACATCAACGTCAGCAAGCCGATGTCGACCGACACCAAGTGCACGCCGAAGGAAGAGGTCAAGGCGGGCGCGACCATCAAGGTGACGGAGGGCGGCGGCGGTTCGGGCGGCGGCACGGCCTCGGGCGGCAGCACTTCCGGTGGCAGTACGTCGGGCGGGTCCACGTCGGGCGGGTCCACGTCCGGTGGCGATACGGGCGGCGACACCGGCGGCGGCGACACCGGCGGTTCCACCGGTGGCGGAGGCGACGACGGCGGCAAGACCGACTTCCCCGGCAAGGAAGTCCAGACC
Organism: Streptomyces sp. BA2; assembly: GCF_009769735.1. Taxonomy (NCBI): domain Bacteria; kingdom Bacillati; phylum Actinomycetota; class Actinomycetes; order Kitasatosporales; family Streptomycetaceae; genus Streptomyces; species Streptomyces sp. BA2. The sequence goes on along the minus strand of NZ_WSRO01000002.1, from coordinate 3,991,345 downwards.
CCCTACAAGTGCAAGACGCCCATCGGCGACAAGGACGCCACGTCCCCCGTCCAGATCAACGCCAAGAAGGACGGCGGGAATTACGGCCTCACCGTCGAGTTCAAGAAGTCCGTCATGGACAGCCCCGCCGACATCCCCGCGGACTCGGTGAAGCCGTCGATGGAGGTCAAGCTGGGCGGCGCGGACAAGGGCACGGTGCATGTCGAGGGCCCCACCAACAAGGAGCCCATCAAGTCCGGCGACCCGATGACCATCCCTGACCTGACCGGCACGTACAAGCCGGGCGCCGACGGTAAGTCGACGCTCTCGCCGGGTGTTCTCACGGTCAAGGCGCTCGGTACGACGACGACTTGCACGCCGTCCAAGTCGGAGGTCTCCCTGGAGATCGACACGGCGGCGCAGCCGGGCGGCGCGGCCGGCGGTTCAGGGTCTGCCGGGGGCTCCGGCTCGGCAGGGGGCTCCGCCGCGGGCGGTGGCGGTGACCTCGCCGAGACCGGCGCCGACGACAACGGCGCGCTGCGTGCGCTCGGGCTGGTCGCCGGCACGGTGATTCTGCTGGGCGGCGCGGTGTTCACGTTCCTCCCGAGGCGGAGGAACAGCTTGCGCTGACGAAGCCCCGTAAGGGGCGCGGGGAACTGCGCGACCGGCCACGACGGACCCGCAGACGCGTCTGCCTCCGGCGGTCTCCTGGCGGGTGCGGCTTGGTCTTGGTTGCTCGCGCAGTTCCCCGCGCCCCTAAGGGGCGCGTTCCCTGGACGCTGCTCAAACGCGCTGCCGCAGCCACCGCAGTACGGTCTGCGCGACAGCCGGGTCCCTGAGGAGTTCGCCCCCGTGCGCGGTGCCCGGCTCAATACGCACCGCAACGTCCCGCAGACCCGCGGTCCTCTGCGCGTGCGCGAGGTCCGTGGAGTGGGCGACCGGGACGAAGTCCGCCGCCGAGTGCGTGAGGTACAGGGGCGCGTCGTCCCTGCCGGAGGCGTGCGACTTGGCCCCCAGGTCGACCCACTTCTTCCAGCACCGCCCGGAGACCCGGTCCGGCACGCACCCCGCGAGCAACTCCGCCGTCAGCCGCAGCTTGCGCTGTGGGGGCGAGGCCGCGCGCATCCCGCCGTCCTGCCAGGCGCGGTAGGGCGAGGCCACAGGGGAGAGCGCCACCACGCCGCGTACCCGCTTGCGCCCCGCGCCGTAGGCCCCCGCGCTGACGGCGAGATGGCCGCCTGCGGAGGACCCGAGCACCACGGGTGTGCCACCGCCCCGCCGCTTGATCCACCGCAGGGCCGCGAGCACGTCGTCGCGCTGCGCGGGCCAGGCGGCGTCGGAGGCGAGCCGGTAGTCGGTGTCGTACACGGTGAACCCGCGGTCCGCGAACCACCGCGCCCGCCCGCTCCAGTCGGTGTCCCGCACCCAGGATCCGCCGTGCAGGATCATCAGGGCGGGGTGCCCGGAGCGGTCGCCGTACACGGTGATGTTCTGCCGCGCGTGCTCCCCGTAGGAGAAGGTCTGGCCCGGCAATGGTCTGGGTGCGGCCTCGACGGCGGCACTGGACGACAGCAACGCCACACACAGGGCGAAGGTCGGCAACGTACGTCGCATGGCCAGATGCTGCACTGTCAAGCGGCCAGGCACCCGCAGAAACACCAAAGGCCGCCGCACCGGGTGGTGCGGCGGCCCTCAGTTCGAGCGTGGGTGTGTGCGGGTCAGCGCACGTCGCCCATGAGCGCGCTGACCTTCTTGCGGGCCATGTAGACCGAGAAGCCGGCGAGCACCGCTGCCGTGGCCTCCAGGGCGACCATGCCCCGGCCGTTGAGGTCGACCCCGGCGATGGCGAGCATGCCGGTCACGCTGTCACCGGCGGTGACGGCGAGGAAGAAGACACCCATCATCTGGGAGGCGTACTTCGCGGGCGCCATCTTCGTGGTCAGCGACAGGCCCACCGGGGACAGGCACAGCTCGGCGACCGTGTGCATCAGGAAGATCAGCACCAGCCACCACATGGTGACCTTCGTGTCGCCGGTGGCCGTGCCCATCGGGACGAGGAACACGAAGAACGAGGCGCCGGCCATCACCAGGGCGAAGGAGAACTTCACGATGGTGCTGGGCTCGCGATTGCGGCGGGCGAGCGCGATCCAGAGGGCGGCGAAGACCGGGGCGAGCAGCATGATGAAGCCCGGGTTCAGCGACTGGAACAGGGTGTTCGGCATCTCCCAGCCGAAGATGTCCCGGGAGGTGTGGGAGTCACCGAAGAGGGACAGCGTCGACGCGCCCTGGTCGAAGATCATCCAGAAGATCGCGGCGGCCACGAAGAACCAGATGAACGCCGTCATCTTCGTCTGCTCTTCGGTGTTGAGCTCCTTGTCCCGCTTGATCTTGACCAGTACCGCGATCGGGATCAGCAGACCGGCCACGGTGATCGGGAGCAGCGCCCAGTTGAGGGTGAGCCGGTAGACGTCGGTGAAGCTCACGAGGAGGTAGAACGCCGCGATCACGGCGACGGCCGCCAGCGTCTTGACGATGACGCCGCGCTTCTCGTCGGCGGACAGCGGGTTCGGGACCTTGCTGCTCTCCGCGGACAGGTGGCGGGAGCCGATCATGAACTGGATCGCGCCGAGCGCCATACCGATGGCGGCCAGGCCGAAGCCCAGGTGCCAGTTGACCTTCTCGCCGAGAATGCCGATGGCGAAGGGGGCGGCGAAGGCACCGAGGTTGATGCCCATGTAGAAGATGGTGAAGCCACCGTCGCGGCGGAGGTCCTTCGGGTCGCTGTAGAGCTGGCCGACCATCGTCGAGATGTTGGCCTTCAGCAGGCCCGAGCCGACCGCCACCAGGGCCAGGCCGACGAAGAACATCGCCGAGCTGGGCAGGGCCAGGCACACGTGACCGGCGACGATCACGATGCTCGCGATGGCCACGGTCTTGCGGGCGCCCCAGACGCGGTCGCCGATCCAGCCCCCGGGCATGGCCATGAGATAGACCATGGCCACGTAGACGGAGTAGATGGCCGTGGCGGTCGCCGCGGTGTAGGCGAGGCCGCCGCCCTGGCTGCCGGTAGCCGCGTCGGCGCCGCCGGAGACCAGGTAGAGCACGAGCAGAGCGCGCATGCCGTAGTAGGAGAAGCGCTCCCACATCTCGGTCATGAAGAGTGTGGCCAGTCCGCGGGGGTGGCCGAAGAAGGTCTTCTCAGTGCCAGGGGTACCGGCGGAGTCCTTCGTCAGGCTGGACGCCATGGGTCGATCCTCGTGGTTCGGGACGCGCGGCAAGAGCGTGTGCGCGCCCGGTGGGGGGCGGTCGGCACCGGGGTCGTACCGTCCACGCCCCCACGCCCGGGGGGAGTTTCGCGCTCCGTGTCGAGGATGGCGCTGGTACGGCGACTCCGAGATCCACGCCCTGGGCGCATCTTCACGCGCAGGGCCCGACCACAGGTCATTCCTTTCAAGGCTGACAGAAGCCAGCCCGCACATAAAAGAGACCTAAGGCCGCACAGCGGGCCAAAGGTCCTTGAGTAGTGCATCAGGCGTTGGGTCACCATACGCCACGACAGTGCGGCATATGGAAGGACTTGAGAGATGGATCACAGGTTACGGCGGAACCAGCGGGCCACATTTAAAGGTGATCCTCAGGATCGCACCCCATAGCCGCAGGGGTCGACCGTCAGCGGGCGATCACCCCACGACGGTCCTCCGGTGCGGTCTACCATCACCCCATGACCCGTGTACTGCTCGCCGAGGACGACGCGTCCATCTCGGAGCCGCTGGCCCGTGCCCTGCGCAGGGAGGGGTACGAGGTCGAAGTGCGTGAGGACGGCCCGACCGCCCTCGACGCCGGGCTGCAGAGCAGCGTCGACCTCGTCGTACTCGACCTGGGGCTGCCCGGCATGGACGGCCTGGAGGTGGCCCGCCGCCTCCGTGCCGAGGGGCACACGGCGCCGATCCTCATCCTGACCGCCCGCGCCGACGAGGTGGACACCGTCGTCGGCCTCGACGCGGGCGCCGACGACTACGTCACCAAGCCCTTCCGCCTCGCCGAACTGCTCGCCCGGGTCCGGGCCCTGCTCCGGCGCGGCGCGGCCGAACCGCAGCAGGCGCCGGCCACGCACGGCGTGCGGATCGACGTCGAGTCGCACCGCGCCTGGATGGGCGAGGAGGAGCTCCAGCTCACGGCCAAGGAGTTCGACCTGCTCCGGGTCCTGGTCCGTGACGCGGGCCGTGTGGTGACCCGCGATCAGCTGATGCGGGAGGTCTGGGACACGACGTGGTGGTCGTCCACCAAGACCCTGGACATGCACATCTCTTGGCTGCGCAAGAAGCTGGGCGACGACGCGGCGAATCCGCGGTACATCGCGACGGTGCGGGGCGTGGGCTTCCGCTTCGAGAAAAGCTGAGGTTGGCCCCGTCAGGGGCGCGGGGAACTGCGCGAGCAACCACAGCGGCGCCGCACTCGCCAGTGAACCGCTGCCGCCCCTGACGGCGGCTTCGATCGGCGACACTGAGTAAATGCGCCGCCGACTGATCAGCAGCACCCTCGCCGTCGTCCTCGTAGTGATCGCGGTCTTCGGGGTGAGCCTCGTCATCGTGGAGACGAGGACCATCAGCAGCAGCGCCCAGGAGCGGGTCACCTCCGAGGCGTACCGCCTCGCCAGCATCGTGGACAGCCGGCTCATCAGCGACGAGCGGATCAGCGCCGAGATCCTGCGGGACGTCGCCGCGGTCGACACCGACCGCTACGCCCTCATCGAGATCCCCGGCCGCGCCCCCATCGAGATCGGCAGCCGCCCCACCGGCGACGTCATCCAGGACACGGCCAAGGGCGAGGAGGGCGAGAAGGTCACCGTCGAGGAGCCGCGCACCAGGGTCACCCAGGAGGTCGGCCGCACCCTGCTGATCATCGGCGCCGTGGCCCTGCTCGCGATCATCGCCGCCGTACTCCTCGCCGTACGCCAGGCCAACCGCCTGGCCTCGCCGCTCACCGACCTCGCGGAGACCGCCGAGCGCCTCGGCTCGGGCGACCCGAGGCCCCGCCACAAGCGCTACGGGGTGCCGGAGCTCGACCGCGTCGCGGACGTCCTGGACGGCAGCGCGGAGCGGATCGCCCGGATGCTGACCGCCGAGCGCAGGCTCGCCGCCGATGCCTCGCACCAGCTGCGTACGCCTCTGACGGCCCTCTCCATGCGCCTGGAGGAGATCACCGTCACCGAGGACCTGGACACGGTGAAGGAGGAGGCCACGATCGCGCTCGCGCAGGTCGAGCGCCTCACCGACGTCGTGCAGCGGCTGCTCACGAACTCACGTGACCCGCGCACCGGCTCCGCCGTCTCCTTCGACCTGGACGAGGTCATCAAACAGCAGCTGGAGGAGTGGCGCCCGGCCTACCGCAGCGCGGGCCGTGCCATCGTCAGCTCGGGCAAGCGGCATCTGCGGGCCGTGGGCACTCCGGGGGCGGTCGCGCAGGTCCTCGCCGCGCTCATCGAGAACTCGCTCATGCACGGCGGCGGCACCGTCGCCCTGCGGACCCGCGTCACGGGCACCCAGACGGTCATCGAGATCACCGACGAAGGGCCGGGCGTCCCCGCCGACCTCGGCGCGCGGATCTTCGAGCGCACCATCAGCGGCCGCAACTCGACGGGCATCGGCCTCGCGGTCGCCCGGGATCTGGCCGAGGCGGACGGCGGCCGCCTGGAGATGCTCCAGACCAAGCCGCCGGTCTTCGGTCTCTTCCTGTCGCGTACGCCGCCACAGAAGCGCGACCGGGAGCACGCGGACACGGTGCGCTAGACGGGGCTAGTGCGTGCCCCGCCCGGCAGGACGCTTCGGGGTGGGCGGCGCCACCGTGGAGCCGCTGGAGCCGCCCTCCAGGAACGATTCCGCACGGGCGACGGTCTCCCGCGCGGGCAGCGCCTTGAACACCCAGGTGCGGTAGGACCAGAAGCGGAAGCAGGTGGCGATGCCGATGCCCACGAACTTGAAGATGTTGCGCTGCAGCGGGCTGTCCCAGTCGAAGCCGTAGATCGCCGCGTACAGGACGCCGTTCTCGATCACCAGGCCGACCGCGCTGAAGGCCAGGAACAGCGTGAGCTCCTTGGTGCGGGAGGTCTTGTCACGGTCCCTGTACGTGAAGTAACGGAAGCCCACGTAGTTGAAGGCGATGGCGACGACGGTGGCGATCACGTTCGCGCGCACGGCCTGTAGGTCCGTCGTGTGCCACAGCAGGTTGGAGACGCTGAAATTCACCAGCGTGCCCAGCGCCCCCACGGCACCGAACTTGGCCACTTCGCGCGCGAGCTGCTCCAGTCGCACCCGTAGTGCGCCACGTTCCGTCATGGTGGTCGCCCCAACCCCCGTCGTCGATTCGTTCCGGTCTCGTCCTCGTCGACGTATGTGGTGATTCGGTCGCGTCAACCCAGCCATGCTAACCAGCGACCCCCGTCCGTCGCGCGGGGACGCCTCCACACTGTGGCGGCTCTGTGACGGGAGAGCCCGTGCGGTGCGCGGAAACCGGCCGTTCCGAGGTGGCCGATACAGGCCGATACCCTGGGGGTGTGACGTTCCCGGTAGTCGGCATGGTCGGCGGCGGTCAGCTCGCCCGCATGACCCACGAGGCGGGCATCCCCCTCGGCCTGAAATTCAAGCTCCTCAGTGACACCCCTCAGGACTCCGCGGCGCAGGTCGTCAGCGATGTCGTCATCGGCGACTATCGCGACCTCGACACGCTGCGTGAGTTCGCGAGGGGCTGCGACGTGATCACTTTTGATCACGAACACGTACCCACCGAGCATCTACGGGCCCTGGAGGCGGACGGCATCCCCGTGCGTCCGGGGCCCGACGCGCTGGTGCACGCCCAGGACAAGGGCGTGATGCGCGAGAAGCTCACGGAGATCGGCGTGCCGTGTCCACGCCACCGGATCGTGCGCGATCCGGCCGACGTGGCGGCCTTCGCGGCCGAAGGCTCTTCGGAGGGCGACGGCTTCCCCGTGATCCTCAAGACGGTGCGTGGCGGCTATGACGGGAAGGGGGTGTGGTTCGTACGTTCCGTCGAGGACGCCGAAGACCCCTTCCGGGCCGGTGTCCCCGTACTGGCCGAGGAGAAGGTCGATTTCGTACGGGAGCTCGCGGCGAACGTCGTCCGCTCGCCGCACGGCCAGGCCGTGGCCTACCCCGTCGTCGAGTCGCAGCAGGTCGACGGCGTCTGCGACACGGTGATCGCCCCCGCTCCCGGCCTCTCGGAAGACCTCGCGGGGAAGGCGCAGGAACTGGCCCTGCGCGTCGCCAAGGAGCTCGACGTGGTCGGCCACCTCGCGGTCGAGCTCTTCGAGACGCGCGACGGCCGCATCCTCGTGAACGAACTGGCGATGCGCCCGCACAACTCGGGCCACTGGACGCAGGACGGTGCGATCACGTCCCAGTTCGCGAACCACGTCCGCGCGGTGCTCGACCTGCCCCTCGGCGACCCGCGCCCGCGGGCGAAGTGGACGGTCATGGCCAATGTCCTGGGCGGCGACTATCCGGACATGTACCAGGCGTACCTGCACTGCATGGCGCGCGACCCGCAGTTGAAGATCCACATGTATGGCAAGGACGTGAAGCCCGGACGCAAGGTCGGCCACGTCAACACCTACGGCGACGACCTGGACGACGTGCTGGAGCGCGCGCGTCACGCGGCCGGCTATCTCAGAGGAACGATCACGGAATGACCGCACCTGTAGGACCTGTGGTTGGCATTGTCATGGGCTCGGACTCCGACTGGCCGGTCATGGAGGCCGCGGCCAAGGCCCTCGACGAGTTCGAGATCCCTTACGAGGTCGACGTCGTGTCGGCGCACCGCATGCCGCGCGAGATGGTCGCGTACGGCGAGGAAGCGGCGGACCGCGGCCTCAAGGCGATCATCGCGGGGGCCGGCGGCGCCGCGCACCTGCCCGGCATGCTGGCGTCGCTGACGCCGCTGCCGGTGATCGGAGTGCCCGTCCCGCTCAAGTACCTCGACGGCATGGACTCGCTCCTGTCCATCGTGCAGATGCCCGCGGGCGTGCCCGTGGCGACGGTCTCGGTGGGCGGCGCGCGCAACGCGGGTCTCCTCGCGGCACGCATCCTGGCCGCGCACGACCCCGAACTCCTCGGCCGTATGCGGGAGTTCCAGCAGGAGCTGAACGAACAGGCCACGGAGAAGGGCAAGCGGCTCCGTAGCAAGGTCGAAAGCATGGGTTCCGGCTTCGGCTTCGGCTCGGGAAAGTGAGCGGCATGACCTCACTGGACGATGCCCGCGCCTTCCTCGCCGACTTCCCGGTGGTCGACGGCCACAACGACCTGCCCTGGGCCCTGCGCGAGAAGGCGGGTTACGACATAGACCGCCTCGACATCGCCGCCGACCAGACGGGCCACCTCCACACGGACATCGCGCGCCTGCGGGCAGGCGGGGTCGGTGCGCAGTTCTGGTCGGTGTACGTCCGCACGGACCTGACGGGCGACGCGGCGGTGAGCGCGACGCTCGAGCAGATCGACTGCGTCGACCAGTTGCTCACGCGCTACCCCAAGGACCTGCGGCGCGCGCTGACGGCCGCGGACATGGAGGAGGCGCGGGCCGAGGGCCGCATCGCGTCCCTGATGGGCGCCGAGGGCGGCCACTCCATCAACAACTCCCTTGCCACACTGCGGGCGTTGCACGCGCTCGGCGTCCGCTACATGACGCTGACGCACAACGACAACATCGCGTGGGCGGACTCGGCGACGGACGAGCCGGGGGTCGGGGGCCTGTCGGCCTTCGGTCACGAGGTGGTCCGCGAGATGAACCGCAGCGGCATGCTCGTGGACCTCTCCCACGTGGCGGCGACGACGATGCGGGCGGCCCTGGACACCTCCGTGGCGCCGGTGATCTTCTCGCACTCCTCGTCGCGCGCGGTGTGCGACCACCCGCGCAACATCCCGGACGACGTCCTGGAGCGGCTGCCCGCGAACGGCGGCGTCGCGATGGTCACGTTCGTGCCGAAGTTCGTTCTCCAGGCGGCAGTCGACTGGACCGCGGCGGCCGACGAGAACATGCGGGCGCACGGCTTCCACCACCTGGACACGAAGCCGGAAGCGATGAAGGTCCACGCGGCCTTCGAGGAGTCGACGCCGCGCCCCGTGGCCACGGCCGCGACGGTCGCCGACCATCTCGACCACATGCGCGAGGTCGCGGGCATCGACCACATCGGCATCGGCGGTGACTACGACGGCACGGCGTTCACCCCGGACGGCCTCGACGACGTCGCGGGCTACCCGAACCTGATCGCGGAGCTCCTGACCCGCGGCTGGTCGAAGCCGGACCTGGCCAAGCTGACGTGGCAGAACGCGGTCCGCGTACTGGGTGCGGCGGAAGACGTGGCGCGCGACGAGCAGTCCCGGCGCGGCCCGTCGAACGCGACGCTTCAGCAACTGGACGGCTGAGGACGGCACTTGAGACGAAGGGCGGGGCGGCCGGTCGGCCGCCCCGCCCTTCGCATTGCTTCAGCTGACGAGCCCCTGCGCGAACCGCAGCGAGCGGGCGAAGACGTCCTCCACCGCCTCGTCAGGCGCGCCGTACCAGCCGTGGTCGGCGCCCGGCACCGTACGCAGCTCGACGTGAACACCCACCTCCCGCAGCCTGGCGGCCAGCGCCTCGCTGTGCGAGGCCGGGACCATCGTGTCCTGCTCGCCGTGGACCAGGAGGAACGGCGGGGCGTCGCGGTGGACCCGGGCGACGGGGCTGGCCGCGCGGGCGAGGTCGGGCACCGTGGCGGGGGCCGCGCCGAGCAGCAGGGCCTCCGGGGTCGCGGCGCTCAGCGGGTCGAACGGGCCGCGGGGGACGGTCAGGTCGCTCGGGGCGTACCAGATCACCGCGCCGGTGGCCGAGACCTCGGGGTCGAGCGCCAGGAGCGAGGCCAGGTGCCCGCCCGCGGACTCGCCCCACACCACGGTCCGCGCGGTGTCGACGCCGAGCTCTGGCGCCCGCAGCTCCAGCCAGCGCAGCGCGGCCCGCAGGTCGTCGAGCGGGGCGGGGAAACGCGCCTCGCCGCTGAGCCGGTAGTCGACGCAGGCCACCGCGAAGCCCGCTGCCGCGATGCGCGCGAGCGGACCGGGATTCCAGTGCCGGGTCCGCAGCCCCATGTCGTCACGGCGCCCTCGCCGCCAGGCGCCGCCGTGCACGAACAGGACGAGCGGGGCGGGCCCGTGTCCGGCCTCCGGCAGCCAGAGGTCGAGCTCCAGCGGACGGCCGCCGTCGACCTCCCCGTACGGGATGCCGCGAAGGACCCGCGGATCCGGTGCCGGGAGCGGCGCGACGTCCGGGTGGGGCGCGGCGATCAGCGCCCGCAGCTCTCCACTCACCGGGTGCGCCACTGGTGCTCGGGCAGGAAGCGCACGTCGTACCGCTCGGGGACGGTGGCGAACTTGTCCGGCGTGGGTACGACGGGCTCGCGCGGCAGCCCGAGCCCTTCGGCAGGCGCCCCGAGGTTCTCGAAGAACCGCTCGAAGGTGCCGCCGGGCCCCGCGGCGACGCCGACGACCTGGCTGTGGTGGCGCTCCATGCGGTAGGCGTGCGGACAGTTCTTGGGTACGAAGCCGAAGTCGCCGGGGGTGAGGAGCTTCTCCTGCTGCTCGCCCTCCAGGTCCTCGACGAACAGGCGGACGGCGCCCTGGGTGACGTAGAAGACCTCGTACGTGTCGGGGTGCAGGTGGGCCGGGATGACGTTGCCCCTGGGGCCCTCGACGGTGAAGAAGTTGAAGCCGTTCTCGGTCTGCTCGCCGCCCGCGTAGATGGTGATCAGGTCGCCGAACAGATGAGCACGGTCGCCCTCGCCCTTCTCGATGACGTAGGGCTTGCCCGGTTCGGCGGGGATGCGTGAGGAGCGCCGGTGGCGGGTGGCGTACTCGATGGTCATGGCTCTCCCGGGGGTGCGGAGTGACGCGTGGATTGTCAGGTAGCCTGACATAATGAGTCCACGACGGGCAAGCGCCGGCCCAGAACCCATAGGCTCACGGCATGCACGCCACCGGCCGTAACCTCCCCCAGCTCCTCGGCGACGCCCGGCGCTGGTTCGAGGACGCGCTCCTCGCGACCCTGGAGGAGGCGGGGGAGATCCATGTCTCGCCCACCCAGGCGGGCCTCTTCGCCGTACTCGACGAGGAGGGCACGACGGTCTCCGAGCTGGCCCGCCGCATGGGCGTCACCCGGCAGACCGCACACCAGGCGGTGCACGGCCTGGTCGCCGCCGGTCTCCTGGAGCAGGTCCCCGACCCGTCGTCGGGCCGGCAGCGGCTCATCCGGCGCACGGCGGAGGGGGAGCGCACGCATCGCGAGGCGGAGCTGGTCCTGCGCCGCCTGGAGGAGGTACTCGCCGACCGGATCGGCCCGGAGGCGACTCAGGCGCTGCGGGCGGCCCTTGAGGTCCCCTGGGGAAGCCCGCCGGTGCTGGGCCGCCCCCAGGCCTGAAACGCCGAACGCCCTCCCCTCGGAGCGAGGGGAGGGCGTTCGAGGCGTCAACGCGCCCTGGGCTACGGCAGGTTGCGGGCCATGACGATCCGCTGGACCTGGTTCGTGCCTTCGTAAATCTGGGTGATCTTCGCGTCGCGCATCATGCGCTCGACGGGGTAGTCACGCGTGTAGCCGTAGCCGCCGAGCAGCTGGACGGCGTCCGTGGTGACCTCCATCGCGACGTCCGAGGCGAAGCACTTGGCGGCCGCACCCTGGAAGGTGAGGTCCGCGTCGCCGCGCTCCGACTTGGCCGCGGCCGCGTACGTCAGCTGACGCGCGGCCTCGATCTTCATGGCCATGTCCGCGAGCATGAACTGCACGCCCTGGAAGTCGCCGATCGGCTTCCCGAACTGCTTGCGCTCCTGGACGTACCCCTTGGCGTAGTCGAGCGCGCCCTGCGCGATGCCGAGCGCCTGGGCCGCGATCGTGATGCGGGTGTGGTCCAGGGTCTTCATCGCCGTGGCGAAGCCCGTGCCCTCCTCGCCGATCATGCGGTCGGCGGGGATGCGGACGTTGTCGAAGTAGACCTCGCGGGTCGGCGACCCCTTGATGCCGAGCTTCTTCTCCGGGGCGCCGAAGGAGACGCCCTCGTCCGACTTCTCGACGACGAAGGCGGAGATGCCCTTCGAGCGCTTGGTCGGGTCGGTCACGGCCATCACCGTGTAGTACTCGGAGACGCCGGCGTTCGTGATCCAGCGCTTGACGCCGTTGAGGACCCAGAAGTCCCCGTCACGGACGGCCTTCGTCTTCATGCCGGCCGCGTCCGAACCGGCGTCCGGCTCGGAGAGGCAGTACGAGAACATGCCCTCGCCCTTGGCGAGCGGCGTCATGTACTTCTTCTTCAGCTCCTCGGACCCGGAGAGGATCACGGGGAGCGAGCCCAGCTTGTTCACGGCCGGGATGAGGGAGGACGAGGCGCAGACGCGGGCCACTTCCTCGATCACGATGACCGTGGCGAGCGCGTCGGCGCCCGTGCCTCCATAGCTCTCCGGTACGTGCACGGCGTGCAGGTCGGAGGAGACGAGGGCGTCGAGCGCCTCCTGCGGGAAGCGGGCCTCCTCGTCCACCGCCGCGGCGAACGGACCGATCTTCGCCTCGGAGAGCGAACGGATCGCGTCACGGAGCATGTCGTGCTCCTCGGACGGGCGGTACAGGTCGAAATCAGCCGATCCGGCCAAGGTCTCTCACGCTCCAAGGGGCTAATTACCGTTAAGTAACCCAAATTTTAGAGGGCGGCTCACGCAAGGGATACGTGAGCTTCCCGACAGCGGGCAGCCGACGGGTGGCAATGCCGGAAACGTGCCCTGTCACAGGCCCGACTATGCTCGGGCACCGCACTGACGCCGTAGACCCCTGGAGCACCGCATGGCCCTCAAGATCACCGTGATCGGCACCGGCTATCTCGGCGCTACGCACGCAGCGGCCATGGCCGAGCTCGGTTTCGAGGTGCTCGGCCTCGACGTCGTGCCCGAGAAGATCGAGATGCTGCAGCGGGGCGAGGTCCCGATGTACGAGCCCGGCCTTGAGGAGCTGCTGCGCAAGCACGTCGCCGGGATCGAGGGCTCCAGCGGGCGGCTGCGCTTCACCATGGACTTCGCCGAGGTCGCGGCCTTCGGCGACGTGCACTTCGTGTGCGTGAACACCCCGCAGAAGCACGGCGAGTACGCCTGTGACATGAGCTACGTCGACAGCGCCTTCGCGCAGCTCGCCCCGCATCTGACGCGTCCCGCGCTGGTCGTCGGCAAGTCGACCGTGCCGGTCGGCTCGGCGGACCGCCTGGCGCGCGAGCTCGCCGCGAACGCTCCGGTGGGCGCCGAGGCCGAGCTGGCCTGGAACCCGGAGTTCCTGCGCGAGGGCCTCGCCGTCAAGGACACGCTGCACCCGGACCGCATCGTCGTCGGCGTACGCAGCGCGCACGCCGAGAAGCTGCTTCGCGAGGTGTACGAGGGCCCGGTCGGCGAGGGTTCGCCCTTCGTCGTGACGGACTTCCCGACCGCCGAGCTGGTGAAGACGTCGGCCAACTCCTTCCTCGCCACGAAGATCTCGTTCATCAACGCGATGGCCGAGGTGTGCGAGGCCGCGGGCGGGGACGTCGTGAAGCTGGCGGAGGCGCTCGGGTACGACGACCGGATCGGCAAGAAGTTCCTGCGGGCCGGGATCGGCTTCGGCGGCGGGTGCCTGCCGAAGGACATCCGGGCGTTCATGGCGCGGGCGGGGGAGCTGGGCGCCGACCAGGCCCTGACCTTCCTCCGCGAGATCGACTCCATCAACATGCGGCGGCGCGGGCAGATGGTGGAGATGACGCGCGAGGCGCTCGGCGGCGGGTCCTTCCTGGGCAAACGGGTCGCGGTCCTCGGCGCCACGTTCAAGCCCGACTCGGACGACGTCCGTGACTCGCCCGCGCTGAACGTCGCCGGGCAGATCCACCTCCAGGGCGGCCAGGTCACCGTGTACGACCCCAAGGGGATGACGAACGCGGGGCGGCTCTTCCCGACGCTGGCGTACGCGGAGTCCGCCGTGGAGGCGGTGCGGGGCGCCGATGTCGTACTGCACCTGACCGAGTGGCGGGAATTCCGCGAGCTGGACCCGGATGCGCTGGGCGAGGTGGCTTCCCAGCGGCTGATCCTGGACGGCCGCAATGCGCTCGACCCCGTGGTGTGGCGGGGGGCCGGGTGGACCTACCGGGCGATGGGGCGGCCTGCGGCGTAGTCCAGCCCGTCCGGCGGGGTCGGGGAAGTTCACCCCTCCCCGGCCGCACCCTTCCGCGCCCGGTACGCCCGCATCTTGGCGCGGGCCCCGCACACACCCATGTCGCACCACCGGCTCCGCCCGGCCGGGCTTCGGTCGTAGTACGCCCAGTGGCAGTCCGCGGCCTCGCAGGCCTTGAGCCGGGACCAGGTGCCCGCGGTCACCGCCTCCGCGATGGCCGCGGCCACCCGCGAGGTGAGCGTGGACGGCTCCGCGGGAGTCAGTGACGCCGAGCCGTCCTCCTCGGAGACCGTCACCAACAGCGGCGCCGCAGCGAGGAGTTGACTCAGGGCGGGCGCCGGCCCATGCGGCCCGTGCCCCGCGTGGGCGAGACACGCCACCCGCAGTGACTCCCGCAACTCCCGCGCCGCTGCCAGCTCCCCCGGCCCCGCGGAGATGCCGAACGGCGCGCGCCCCTCGGCCGAGTCCAGCGCGTCGGCGCCCGACTCCAGATCCAAGGTGTTCACCAGCGCCTGGATCAGCGCGAGGTCCCCGGGAGCGGGTGCTCTGTCATTCATGCTTGCGACGTTACCTCTTATGCGGGAGTATGCAGTAACCGTTACCGGCAGCTCCAATTATCCGGTAACCCACCCGCGAACGAGGAGAAGTAGTCATGCCCCTCGCCAAACTCGGCGTCGTCGTACTCGACTGTCCCGACCCCCTCGCGCTCGCCACCTTCTACGCGGCCGTCCTCGGCGGCACCCCCAAGGACGACGGCGACGGATGGGTGAACCTCGAAGTCCCCGGCGGCACACCGCTCGCGTTCCAGGCCGCCCCCGGCCACGTACCGCCGCAGTGGCCCGAGGCCGCGCGCTCGCAGCAGTTCCATCTGGACCTCGAAGTGGAGCGGGCGCGGCTGGACGCGGTCGAGAAGGAGGTGCTTGCGCTCGGCGCCACCGCGCTCGACGCGGAGGACCGCGAACGGAGTTTCCGTGTGTACGCCGACCCGGCCGGACACCCGTTCTGTCTCTGCGCCTGCTGAACCCGCGCACGCTGGAGAAAGGACCGCCCATGGCACCCGTCGGACGCCTGCGCAACATCGTGCTCGACTGCCAGGACCCCCACCAACTCGCCGCGTTCTACGGCCACTTGCTCGGCGGCGAGATCGAGAGCGATACCGAGGAGGAGGATGACTGGGTCACCCTCCACACCCCCGGCGGCCTGCGCCTCTGCTTCCAGGAAGCCCCCGGCCACCGCCCGCCCGACTGGCCGCACGCGGACGCCGGGTCGCAGCAGATCCACCTCGACATCGACGTGGGGCCGACCGTCGAGGACGTCGAGCGCGCCCAGGAACGCGTACTCGCCCTGGGCGCCAAGCCGCTCGACGTGGACGACGACAACGGCGAGCGCGACTTCCGCGTCTACGCCGATCCGGCAGGGCACCCCTTCTGCCTCTGCTGGATCGCCCCGGCCTGAGGGGGGCCGTAGGGGGAGGGGGAGGCCTCAGCCCGTCGCCTGCTGCCGCTGCCTCTCCCGCGCCGCCCGTGCCGCGAAGTCCGCCCCGCGCAGCACCCGTTGGACGTTGCCCCACGTGAGGCGCGCCAAGTCGTCGTCGGACCAGTCGCGTTCGACGAGCTCGGCGACGAGGTGCGGATAGCGCGAGGTGTCGGCCAGGCCTTCGGGGTGCGCGACCGCGGTGTCGTACATCCCCGAGAGGCCCACGCACTCCGGGCCCGCGAGACGGCGTACGTGATCCACGTGGTCCGCCACCTCGCTGATCGAGGAACCCGTCTGCTCGGCCGCCAGGGGCACGAGGCACAGGCCCTTGGCGGCGCCGAGCGCGGTGAGCAGGTCGTCCGGGAGGTTCGCCGGGGCGTCCCGCAGCGCGCGGGCCCCCGAGCGGGTGAACACGGCGGGCGCCCTGGAGATGGTGAGCACCCGGTGCGCCGTGGCCTCGGAAGCGCCGGACAGCTCGGCGAGCACCCCGAGCCGGTTCAGCTCGCGCACCACCTCCTCGCCGAACGGGGTGAGCCCCTGGGGGCCCGCCCATGACGTACCGGAGAGCGTGAGCGAGACCAGGCCGAGGGCGTGCAGTGCGCGCAGCGTGGCGAGTGAGTCGCCGATGGCTTCGGCGCGCGCCGGGCCGATCAGGGTGGCGATGCGGCCGCAGTGGCGGGCGTCGGCCACCTCGGACGCGGTGCGGGCCAGGCGCAGTCCCTCGGAGTGGCCGCCGACGACGTGCTTGACGAGGTCGATCTGTTCGAGGGTCGCACCGAGGACACGGTCACCGGTGATGCCGTCCGGGATGTGTTCCGGGATGTGTTCCGGGACGTGTACGGACCAGAACTGCGCCCCCACGCCGCCCGCCCGCAGCCGGGGCACGTCGGCGTCCACGGCGCTGTCGCCCAGCTCCAGGTCGTACCAGGGCAGTCCGCGCAGCGCCCAGGGCAGTCCGCTGTAGCCGTCGGCGACGGGATGCGCCGCGAGCAGGGCACGGGCATGCCGCAGAGGGTCCGGCGCGGGCGGCTCCGGAGCGGTCGGCTCCGGTCCGGGCTCGGATATGGGTGGGGGCTCGGGGGTCCGCTCGGCGGGCCGGTCAAGGTCTCCGGCTTCGGCGGTGGTGTCGAGATCGACCTGCAAATCTGCCATGGCGGGGCTCCGGCTTCAGGGAGGGTCCGGTCCACCGTGACACGCGGGAGCCGCGGCTTCGCGGCAGGCGAAGCGTTCGGGGTACGAGGCCGTGGCGGCGGCACGCGAAAGGGCCCCGCCGATCGACCGGCGGGGCCCCTTCGACGTAATCCGGCGAGGGCTCAGCCGCCCGACACGGTGACCTTCTCGTCGTTGTTCAGCTGCTCCACCATCTGCTTGACCTTGGCCTTGTCCCACAGGAGGTTGCCGCCGGTCGAGCCCGCGAGCGGCATGTTCATCGACTTGCCGTCGCCGCCCGTGACGCCCTTCATCGCCCAGAACATGGACGCCACGTCGAACAGGCCCATGTCCTTGTCGACGATCAGCGTGTCCAGGCCCGCGCCCATCGTGGGGTAGAGCTTGAAGGGGTTCATGACCGTGCCCGGCGTCGCCGCCTGGTTGGCCAGGGCCGCGAGGAACTTCTGCTGGTTCTTCGTGCGGTCCAGGTCGCTGCCCGGCAGGGCGTACCGCGTACGGACGAACGCCAGCGCCTGCTTGCCGTCGAGGGTCTGCTTGCCCGCTTCGAAGTCGGCGCCGGACTTCTCGTCCTTGAAGCCCTTGGGGATGTCCATCTCGACACCGCCGACCGCGTCCACGATCTTGGCGAAGCCGCCGAAGCCGATCTCGGCGTAGTGGTCGATCTTCAGGCCGGTGTTGTACTCGACGGTGCGGACGAGCAGCTCGGGGCCGTCCTCCGCGTACGCCGCGTTGAGCTTCGTCTGGCGGCCCTGGTTCGGGTAGAGCTTGCCGGACTCGGCGCCCTTGAAGGAGGGGATCGTCACGTTCGAGTCGCGGGGCAGCGAGATCATCGTGTTCCCGCCGTCGTCCGCGACGTGCAGGATCATCATCGAGTCCGTGCGCTTGCCCGCGGCGGAGCCGGTGTGGAGGTCCTTCTTGTCCTGGTCGGACATGCCCTCGCGGCTGTCGGAGCCGACGATCAGGTAGTTCGTGCCCGCGCCGCCCTCGGGCCGCTCGATGACCTTGGAGAGGTCGACCTCGCGCTTGAGCTTGGAGTCGGCCCAGAAGTACGTGCCGATCGAGACGGCGAGCAGCACGACGACGAGGGTGATCGAGCCGATCTTGAGGCGCCGGCGCCAGTTCGGGGCGGGACGGGGAGCGCGGGTGCCGTACCCGTCGTCGCCTTCGCCGCCCTGGCGGTAGCCGCCGCCCTGACCGCCGGCGTTCGGGGAGCCGTAGACCTGACCGGTGTTGTAGCCGCTGTCGTAGCCGTCCCGACGGGGGCTGCGGGGCTCGAACATGTCGTCGCGCGCGTCGCCGTACGGCTGGCCGTACCCGTCGTCGTACGACGGCTGCTGCGGGACGCCTCCCTGCTGCTGGCCCGGTCGGCCGGAGGGGCCGCCGCGCTGGACATGCCGCATCACGCGGGCACCCTCAGGCTGGGTGTTCCCGCTGCCACGGCCGTACGCGCGGCCGTTGCCCTGGTCGTCAGGCCAATCGCTCATGTGGCCCAGTGTGCCGTCTCTGCCTAGGCGCCTTACAGGGCAGGCGTGATTTCGGTTCAGGGCTGTTGCAGAGCTGATGCAAAGCGGCCGCGCGCGGCCGGGACATTCGTCCGACTTAGGGTAGAGCCCATGACAGACCTGGCCCCTGGCGCGGAATCGGAGATTCCGGGCAAGCCGACTTCGGCGTCCCGCACGACTCTCAGCCACATCATGACCCACAACGACACCAACCTCCTCGGGACGGTGCACGGCGGTGTGATCATGAAACTGGTGGACGACGCCGCGGGGGCGGTCGCGGGACGGCACTCGGGCGGGCCCGCGGTCACCGCGTCCATGGACGAGATGGTCTTCCTGGAGCCGGTGAGGGTCGGCGACCTCGTCCATGTGAAAGCGCAGGTGAACTGGACGGGACGCAGCTCCATGGAGGTCGGCGTCCGGGTCCTCGCCGAGCGGTGGAACGAGTCGACGCCCGCGCAGCAGGTGGGATCGGCGTACCTCGTCTTCGCCGCCGTCGACGCGGACGGCAAGCCGCGGGGCGTGCCGCCGGTGCTCCCGGAGACCGAGCGGGACCGCCGCCGCTATCAGGAGGCGCAGATCCGGCGTACGCACCGTCTCGCGCGGCGCCGTGCCATCAAGGAGCTGCGGCAGGCGCGGGCCGCGGAGGGTCTCGACGACTGAATTCCGGGAGGACGACTGAATTCCGGCAGGACGGGCGCGCACCCCTCCTACTGGCGCATCCCTCCTACTGGCACATCACCTGGTCACCGGTGACCGCCCCGAACTCGCCCTGGTAGGCGTCCTCCGCCCGCACCGGCCTGACCTGCTTGAAGTCCTGGCCCGCGAGCACCTTCAGGGTCGCGCCCTGCCCCTTCACCGCCCGCATCTGGCAGCCGGGCAGCGCCGTCGCCAGGGACTTCGCCGAGCGGTCCCAGCGCGGGTCGTACGCGACGATCGTGCGCTTCAGCGGCATGCCGGGCACATTGGCCGGCACGTTTCCGGGGGTCCGGGTCGTCCGGAAGCCGGTGGCCCGCAGACCGCTGTCGACCCGCTTGCCGAGACCCGGCACACCCGTGGCGTTGTCGACCTGCACCCGGATCTGCTGCGGTGACACGTCGACGATGGCCTTGCGCCCGAGGTTGTGCGGGGCGAGGGGACGGTCGTCGCGCAGCGCCTGGAAGAGCTTCGCGGACCTGACCGGGTCCCACTTCAGCGTCGACCCGATGCCAGGCACCAACACGCCCTTGCTGCGCAGCGGCACGGTGGTGAACTCCGACGACTTCGGCGAGAAGCCGCGCATCGCCCGGCCCAGGGCGAGCATCTCGTTCGTACCGAAGCCCTTGTCGGCCCGGACCGAGCCGAGCAGCGTCCTGGACACGTCACGGAACTTGAGCGGGTTGAGGAGCACCCCGCTGCTGGTCGCCTTGGAGATCAGCGCCGCGAGGAACCGCTGCTGGCGCTGCATCCGCCCCAGGTCCGACGATCCGTCGACGTGCCGCGTACGGACGTACTGCAGCGCGGCGCCGCCGTTCAGCCTGTGCGTGCCGACGGGCAGGTTGAGCCCGGTGTAGGAGTCCTTCAGCGGGCGGGTCGTGCAGATGTCGACGCCGCCGAGCACGTCCACGGTCTTCATGAAGCTCGTGAAGTCGACCTCCAGATAGTGGTCGATCTTGACCTTCGTCATGTTCTCGACGGTCCGCACGGTGAGGTTGGGGCCGCCCTCCGCGTATGCCGCGTTCAGCTTGACCGGATGCGCCTTGTGCCTGTCGCCGGAGTTCCGGTCGATGTGCTCGGGCATCTCGGCGTAACTGTCCCGGGGCAGGCTCACGACGCTGGCGCGGTTCCGGTCCTCCGAGATGTGCACGATCATGATCGTGTCGGTGCAGTGGCAGGGCGCTCCGCCGAGGCGGTACTTGTGCTTCTCCGCCTTGGTGATCTTGTCCCGGCCGTCGGTGCCGACGAGCAGGACGTTCATGCCGTTGCCCCCCTTGGGCCGGTTCTTCATGTCCTTGAAGGCGTCGACCCGTGCGATCTCGGTGTCGAGACTGGTGACGACGCCGTGCCCGATCCCGGCCGCCGCGAGCACCGTCACCGAGAACCCGGTCGCCACCCGCATGGCCCACCGCGGCCGCCTGCGCTGCTTGACCGGCCGCCCCGCGGCCTGCTGCACGGGCTGCCTCGCACGAGGGGGGCGCGGGCCACGCGGGGGCGGGGTGGGGGAGCGGCGGGGCGGTGTGGGCACGTGGGGGGACACCTCCGCGGTGACGGGCGGGCCTGGCCGGACGGGCAGGGGGACTCGTGGGGGGCCGGGGAATGCGAGAACCGTAGGCCCATACGATCTGCGACCCGGGGCAGCAGGCCGGGCGGCGCGCGCCCGTGTCCCCCATTCGCGGTAACGTGGCGCCGATGAACGCGACGCCCGACGAGCAGCTTCCTGCCGTATCCGTGATCATGCCGGTGCTCAACGAGGAACGGCATCTGCGTGCTGCCGTCACCGCGATCCTTGAGCAGGAGTACGACGGTGAGATGGAGGTCGTCGTCGCGCTTGGTCCCTCCACGGACCGCACGAACGAGATCGCCGCCGAACTGGTCGCCGAGACCGCGGGCCACCGCGCGAGGGTGCAGACCGTCCCGAACCCCACGGGACGCACGCCTGCCGCCCTGAACGCCGCGATCAAGGCCTCCAGTCACCCGATCGTGGTGCGCGTGGACGGCCACGGCATCCTGTCGCCCGGCTACATCGCGACAGCCGTACGCCTCCTGGAGGAGACCGGCGCGCAGAACGTCGGCGGCATCATGCACGCCGAGGGCGAGAACGACTGGGAGCACGCGGTCGCCGCCGCCATGACGTCG